>JAEWCM010000184.1 GCA_023390635.1 Bacillota bacterium | reverse complement strand
GCCTCTCTTTCGTTTGCATCTCTTTATTCATCTTTTCTGATCATCCACTCTAATTTTTAAGTTTATCATAATTCTCTTTTTAAGTGGACTACTTGCATTATATATCTAAAAGATGTACCATTAGTACATCTTTTAGATATATAGGAGCAATTTGAAATGATGCATGAACTTTTCATATTGGGCGAATTAATGGAAGGGCCGCAAACCGGCTATGATTTGCGTAATGCTATGCAAACCTCTTTAGGCCGTCACCGTAAAATCAGCTACGGCGTGATTTATCCCCTGCTGGAAAAATTAGAGCAAAAAGGTTTTTTGACAATCACCAATGTGGCGAGACCTGACGGGAAAAATAAAAAAGTTGCGGCCATTACAGAACCAGGCAAGCAACGTTTTTTTGATTTAATGAAACTGCCTGTTCCCAATGGTGCTCACAACGATGATATCTACTTAATCAAGCTTGATGTGATGCAACACCTGGCGCTTGATGAACAACTGCAGCTATTGGATCAATTCTACCAGGAACAAAAAGATATTGTTGAAGATATGCAGGATGCACTGCGGAAATTAGCCAGAGAAGATTCCAAAGATCACTGGTTTGCCAGTAAAAAATGTGAGTTGCGGCTGCATCAAGCCAATATCGCCCTGGAATGGAGCGAAAACTTCAAAAATGAACTGCGGAAAGAACGATGAACAGAATGTCAAAAGAAATAAAAATCGCCTTATTAATGGCGGCCAGTCTCTTTATGGAGATTTTGGACGGAACTATTGTCACTACTGCCCTGCCGAAAATGGCCCAATATTTTCATACCGGGCCGGCCACCATTTCTTTGCTCGTCAGTGTGTATTTGATTACCGTGGCCATTTTCATCCCTTTAAGCGGATGGATGGCCAACCGGTTTGGGAAAAAGAGGATTTGGATTGTTGCCGTCATCATCTTTACCCTTAGCTCACTAGGCAATGCCCTAGCTCCTAATTTTGCCGTCCTCTTGATCATGAGAATTGTCCAGGGCATTTCCGGTGCATTAATGACACCGACGGCCAGACTGATTGTCCTGGAAAAGACACCGGCTTCCCGGCTGTTGAAAATGGTTAGTTATCTCGTTTGGCCGGCCTTGATCGCACCAGCTATCGCCCCGTTGGTGGGCGGATTGATTGTGACGTATTGGAGCTGGCAGTGGATTTTCCTGATTAATCTCCCTATAGGCTTAACCATTGCCTTGATCGGCACAAAATTAATCGATCCTGATCCGGTCAATCAGGCAGCTCCTTTTGATCGTTTAGGATTTATGGAGATTGCACTGACATCAGGCATCATTCTTACCGCAGCAGAGCTGGCCACCCATGGGAAAGATTATTGGCTGGGTGCCCTGGGATTGATTGCAATCGGTACGTTGCTGGGCCTTATCGCTTTTCGGCACTTAAAAAAAGCTGCAACTCCCCTATTTGCACTGGATGCGTTAAAAACGGCATCTTTTCGGATCTGCCAGACCAGCGGCTCCGTTTTGTGGCTATGTGTGGGGGCCCTGCCCTATCTGCTGACGATTTTTTTACAAACGGTCTTTCAGTGGTCGGCCGTCAAAGCAGGCAGTTATGTGTTGTTTATCTTTATCGGGAATATCGGGATCAAACCTTTTACCAGTCCCATTATCCGTAAATTAGGCTATCGGGGCGCCCTCTTGTCATCCTATGCCATGGTGTTGATCACATCAATTGCTCTAGCTTTCATCCAGACCGATTCCTGGCCTGCTTGGATCATGCTTTCAGCATTGATTTCCGGGGTCGGACGCTCATTAGCCTTAACCGCTTTCAACGGACTAAGCTTTTCTGATATCGGCCCTCAAGACCGGAACAGCGCCAATACGTTGAATGCCGTGGTTTCAACTTTGGCTCAAGGGATGGGGATATCCCTGATTACTGTGGTGGTGAATGTAATGCAAAGTTTCTTTGCGATTACTACCGCCTATGAATTCGGTTTTATTTTTCTGGGGCTGCTGATGATATTTCCTGTCATTGAAACCTTGTTTTTGCCCAGAAATATTGGCCAGGCCACGATAAGCTAGTTTTCCCCCCGTTCATCGTATAAGCCGCAGCAGGCGTGGGAACTCTCCTCAGCGTTGCCCGATTTCATGGAAGTACGCACCTTTCTGTTTTGGAATGATGGTGGTTTGGTCACTTACATTTTACCAAGTTGGAAAGGTGCTTTTCTGTCAATGAGCATATTTATTTCCTCTAAACCCGCTGTCTTCTTGGGTTAGCTCTTCCTTTCCCGGTGCGAAAGTTGAGTTATTCATCAAGCAATTTTTGTAATTCATTAATAAGTCGCGTCACTTCCCAATCAGATATAGCCGGTCCTTTGCATTCATTAGCCCGACTTACTAAGTTTTCCACATATTTATTTATCTCTTTATTTTCGCTTTTGATAATCGCTTTGACTCTGGCCGCAAAAGATGCCGAAGCCTCACCTTGAGTAAGGTATTCATAGCTATCAGCACTTAAACGCAGTAGTAGAAATTCAATAATCCCTTTTTCCAGATAATGATTCTTTATCAACTCTATGAACTTGGATTTATCGAGATTGAAAATCGGATTTAGCCAAAACACTCTGAAATCTCTGATCCTAGCAAAATCATCATCCGAATACGAGATTTTTTTACAAAGCTGATATATATGGTTTGCGAAAAAACTTTCCCGCGACAGCTTAGGGGTTTCCAGCATCTCAGTCAAGAATTTCACTCCCCAATTCGAGCCGGATGGTTTTTCGATTTTATCAAAATCGAAGTTATAAAAATCAATCAGATAGCCTGTGCTGTCTGTAAAAATGTATATGAGCTTGAGCAGCTTCGCGTATGTGATATATCCATCTGTCAAACATCTGTGCATAATCTTTTCGTTTACCTGTCCTATCTTTATATGATGACCAATCCACCGGATTAAATCTCCCTTTATCCGACGCTCAATATTACTCTCCGCAATTTTAGTACATACAAATTCCAGCACCTCTTCATCAGCAATGGATTCATCCGCCCAGCCGGCATCGATTATCCGGCGAAATAATTTTACTTCTTTACTCCACCCATGCTTCGGTTTGGGATAAAGCATATGATATATAACAAGAGCCGCTTTATATTTATAATCCAGCCTCTCCGCCAAGAAAACGAAATATTCTTTATCTGACTCCGTATAAGCCATATCACGCATGTACAGATAAATGGCATTGCTTAAACTATTTTCTATGGCAGCTCTTCGCTTCAATGACCCGAAAAACCAGGAATAATCTCTCTTCGATACGTCCGTATAATCCTTATAACGATCCAGCATTTTCTGTAAATACACATCATAGCTACCTATCAGCAATCTTTTGGAATTCGTTAATTCCGCATCATTTTCTTGACGGATTTTTTGGATAATCTCATAACCTCTTTGCCACGTAATATGCTTGTGAATTTCTTCAAGGTCGTCCCAAGAAGTAATAGAATTTATAATGTTTGCGGGCAGCTTAAAGTATGTACATTCTTTGTTCCCGAACCCTTCTTTCGTATATCTGTCAACAAGCTCATCGATAAATAAGTCATTTGGCGACTCAGATTTTTCACTTTGCATTTTGATAAAGCTGTCAATGGACTTACATATAGCAATATCCTGGATTCTGTGAATATCTAATAATCCATCAAGCTTTAAATGCACAGAGCTTTTTGCGAGCCGTTCAAATAACTGGATAAAAAAATTATATAAATAGATAGGACGATTCCGCTGTTCGTTTTCCTCATATCCTGTAAATCTCTCCAGCATGCTCCGTCCGCCGGGCGTGAATTCCGTTTCAAAAAATATTTCGTTCAAAATATGCATTATCATCTCTTTTTGTTCATTCGCCTTTAATGCTTCCGCCTCGGCAAATAATGGATCGAAAAAGGACTCGTAGCGATTCACTTTATAAGCGTATTTGAAATTTCTCATATATTCTTCCGTTACTCGTTCTTCAATTCTCCATCTCAAATACACCAATCTGCTTTTCTTATGAACATCATATAAGATATTCATGCCGCTCAGGCTCTGCAAAAATAAATAGATGTATAGAATAAAAATAGCAAACAGACTTGTTTCCCACAAAGCTTGCAGAGAGCTCTCCGTGATACTTAACTTCTCCGTTACCGAAATGATTGTTTCACTTGTATAAGGGTAAATGACCCCATAGACCAGAAGCAGCCTAAAAAAAGCCGAGCCGAAGAATTTATATCCCAGTGTTTGAACAAACAACTCCTGGGTGATGCTTCGCCCCCAGTACAAATCATTTTCTCTGTCCTGCTGCGTGTAGCTGATGATAAATTGCAAGAACGTATACAAAATGCCATACAAGGTCAATATCCCTATGACAAGCCCCGTGTATCCTTCGCTTTTCCCAAACTTAATAATGCTGTATTTCTGCTGAAACGCCGCCAGAAAAGCAAGCAAAATCAAGGGCAAAATTACCGGGATAACCTTCTTCCAAATATCTTTCAATAAGACCTTCCCGATTTTGCTTTTCACGAAGCAATATTTCATTTCTATGTATAGTCTGCGCCATAGTCCAACAATAAGCTGGCCTAAAATGAAAGCCAGTAATACCGCAGAGAAAAGCTTGATATTTGTCCAAAGCAGCTCAACTAATTTCACACGCACTACTCCTTCTGTTTTCAGTTTTATTCTTCCTTATTCCTGGTCATCTCCCGCTGCATTTCCGCAAGATCAATGTATTTGGCGATATATTGTTTCCTCAGTAATTCCAGCGGAACAAAATCATTGTATTTCCCTTCGACCTTTATCCCGTCAGGGATACTTAAGTCGCTGATGGATAGCGGTACAGTTTTTATGTGCTCTAATGCTTTCAAGAGCGCATCGTGTCTGACATTTTTGACAATAATGAAAGGCCAGTAGTGGGGCGTATACTGGCGTTCGGGTAACAGCGTCGTCAGCGCAAGGTCGAGCGCGTTTGCCGCCTTCGTTCCAAGCCACAGGGCAATGCCGAAGGTGTCCGGAGAAATCTCAAACACCGCGTTTTCTAACAGCCGTGTCTGACGTACCGTCAGCCGTATTTCGTTAAGACGGTCTGCCGCACTCGGATGAAGATACGGATATTCAGTCATGCCTGCGACAACCTCACGCATTTTTTGGAGGACTTTGGTGTGTTCAAAGCCGTCACCAGTACCATCCCAAACAGTCGGCGGCTTGCCCTTTACACTTGTGACATAAATGATCCTCTGTTCTTTATCAACCTCAACAACAGACCAGGTTTTCCCGCTTAACACAAAAGTAGTGTCCGGCGGCAGCGGATTATTTAACGTACCAATTTCATGGGAACCGTCTCGCACCGAGTATTCGATGGGGGATTCAAAAACAGAATAGAAATGATAATGATTCGTCAATATTTCGCCTTTCGCACCGACTAGAAGTCCACCGGAAGAGGTTCTTTCAATCTGCTCCTTTTCAAGCATATAACGCAACAATGTTTTGTAATCTTCCTGAGAAACATCGGCAAACACCGCCTCGCTCAAGAGCGACTGTGCTAACAGCTCAGACTTCGCTTCACCATGGCTGTATAGAAAGCTCATCGTCTGATGATATAAAACGCCATAGGGATACCGGTCTGCCGCAATGGGCTCAAGCCAGTTCTCGCGGTATAATTCAATCAGCGCAATACATTTTACAAAAAGCCAGTTAATAGACTTATAAAACTCTATGCCTTCTGATTTCTTTTCTTCTTCAAAAACAAAACACATCTCCGAGACCCCGCTGCGACGCCCGCTGCGACCGAGTCTTTGCGACAGACTGGCTACCGAATGGGGGCAGCCGGTTTGCAAGATGCGTTCCAAGTCGCCTAAATCAATCCCCAATTCTAAGGTAACGGTCGCCCCCGTCACAAACGGCAGCTCCGAGAATTTCATTTGCGTTTCGGCGTACTCGCGGTTTGAAGCGGAAATACTGCCATGGTGTACCAGAAACACATCAGGCTCGCGGCGTTTTTCCGCGATGTCTTTCAGGTTCACAATGTTGAGCTCCACATCGGAACGAGAGTTGGAAAAAACGATGCTTTTCTTTCCTCGAGTCAGACTGTAAAGCGACTCGAAAAATGGCAGGGCACTTTTGCGCTCTTGATCAACAGCAACAGGCAAAGTATAAAAGTGACTGAGCATGATCATCGCCTTGCGTCTTTCCGTCCCAACATCCGGCGTGACACAGGTTCTTGGCGTTCCGTTGTTTAACCACGCTTCTGCTGCCGGCACATCGCCCAACGTAGCGGAGAGACCGATACGCCGCGGCGAGCAGCCGATCAGATTCTGCAGTCTCTCCAGAAGGGAAAGGAGCTGAACCCCTCTGTCCTCACCGATGAAATTATGCACCTCATCAATAATGATAAAGCGAAGGTCTGAAAACAGCTTGATCGCCTGCTGTTTTCTTTTCATCAGCATCGCCTCTAATGATTCGGGGGTAGTCTGCATAACGCCCTTAGGGTTTTTGAGCAGTTTATTTTTCAACGATTGCGGCGCATCGCCGTGCCACTTTGTTACAGGGATATCTGCTTCTTCCAGCAATTCTTCAATGCGCACAAACTGATCGTTAATCAGGGCTTTCAAAGGAGCGATGTACAATACTCCAACGCTGTTTGAAGGTTTGTTATACAATTCAGTAATAACCGGCAAAAACGCTGCTTCTGTTTTGCCGGATGCAGTCGGCGTAGCGATGAGAAGATTGTTATCCGTATTAAAGATGACATCACAAGCCGCAACTTGGACTTCACGCAATTCTTTCCAGTTGTTGCGGTAGATGTAGTCTTGAATAAAGGTCGCTAACTTCTCGAACGCGTTCATATCTCAAACCCCTTAAACTCCTCATGGATTTTTTCGTCGTTTTCAGGCGATGCGGCGTACTCAAAATTCTCGCCGCCTAAAATACCTTCCAGCGATTTTTCAGGATATTGGAGAGTGATATTCAGTATCTCAATAAAATCCCGGATGATTTCCCGCGGGGTGATGTTTTGTCCTGCGCCAACCCGGGCAAATTCCGTTTTGATGAAATACTGCAGCGATTCGGATTTTAGCTTCGGTTCGTATTTATATACAAGCGCATGGATTGATTCCAGCTTTTGCACCAGGAAATACATCTCTTCAGGGGTCAGCGTTTTGAGTCTTATGATCGGCGCCAGCAGGTCACGGGTGGAGCCATCGGAAAAACGGCTGTTTTCAAGCCGTGATTTCAGTGCCTCGTAGCTGAATACGCCGCGCCTCGTATCTTCGATGCACTGCGGTGTGCCGCCCATCATCACGCCTAAATATTGCGCCTTGCCCTGCATCACATCGTTGTAAATGGTCAGTATCTTTTCATAATTGTTCTGCCGCGAAACCGAATTAGGGATTCTGACCAGATTGACCAATTCGTCAATCATCATAATCATGCCCTTATATCCCGCTTTCACTACGAACATAGAAAATAGCTTGATATACTCATACCAGTCGTCATCCGTGATGATAACACCGACGCCCAGTTCCTGCTTCGCCTCTGTTTTAGTAGAGTATTCACCGCGCAGCCATTTTAGGGTTTTACGCTTTACTTCATCGTCCTCGTTGACCGTTGCTTGCCAGTACATCGAAATAATCCGCGCAAAATCAAAGCCATGCACAATGGTTTCCAGTTCATTGACGGTCTGATGGATCTTTAGCTCGACGAGTCCGTTCAGTTGCGGACTGTCTGCCGAGAGCGAATTTTCGGCCATAACTTCCGTTTTAAGCGCCGCTATCCACTTCTGGAGCAGCAAGCTCAAAGCACCGCCGTCAGGGGAGGTATGAGTAGACAGGTTTTTCATCAGTTCTTTATAGGTAGCAAGGCCTTCCCCCTTATTGCCAACGAGACGGCGTTCGGGAGACAGGTCGGCGTCAACGACCACAAAACCGCGTTCCATGGCGTAGTTGCGGATTGTTTGCAAAAGAAAACTCTTGCCCGCGCCGTATTTCCCGACGATGAAGCGGAAAGAAGCCCCACCGATCGAAATGGTCTCAACATCGTGCAAAAGCGCCTCGATCTCATCTTTTCTTCCCACCGTAATGTAGCCAAGCCCCGTACGGGGAACCACGCCGCCTTTTAAGGCGTTAAGCAGTGTGCTGGCAATCCGTGGCGGAATTTTGTTTGTTGCACTCATCTATTACCCTCCCAACAATGATTTCAGTTCGTCGGTATAATCGTCATACACATATGGCCCGCTCTCGGAATAGTCGATCATGTTATCGGCGATCGCCTCAAGGGCCTTGGCATTGATTGTTTCTATCAGCAGTTCACTGTTGGGCGGAACTTGTCCTCCGTTAAGCAAAGTAATCAACAGGGCTCGTCCTTCTTCAGACAGAGAATCCACTAAATCGGCAATTCCCGCAATTTCAAGATCAGGAGTGATCGCCGCAGGACATGGAACTTCAACCACTGGCGCCGGCTGTTCTTCTATAATAAGCTTTGCTGCTGTTTCCATGTATTCTTTTTCAATGTTCTTAAGCTTGCTCAAGTCTATCTCAACCGGCTTAATCTCTTTAACTACACCGTTTACGATAACGAGATGGGCCAGTTTGCAGTATTCGGCAATAGCACGGACGATTGTCGACTCAAATTCGGCACTGCTTATGACGGAGAGGGCTTTCCCTTTCCATACTTTCAGCCTGTCCATGGTCGGGCGAGCTGGGTAGGTGAACTTATCCGGTTCGCTGTTCAAGAAACTGTTTTCTACCTGAGAAATATTCGGCATTTGCAGGTTTCGCTTGTAACCGAAGTGTTCCCGCATTTTGACTTCGATGCTTTTCAGGATATACCCGATCACAGCTCGGTATTGCGTCAAAGTTAAATACTCCCGATACCACCCCCTGCTGTTCAGCTTAATCGCTTCAAAATCGTCAAGTTGTACCGTTATCGGCTGTACGGCTACATTCCTATGTACGGCTCCTCTGAAAAGCGAGTATATTTTTTCTTTGTGGTTTTCAAAAAACATATTCCTCAAATCCACGCCGCCGCTTTTGAAAAGTTTAGCAAGCTCCCGTATGACAAAGCAAACGCATTTTTCGATCATCGCCTGATCTGCGGCTTTGTAAAATTGCCCGTTTGTTATCCTAAATGATGATGACGCTTCGATGACTCTCAAATCGTCCCAACTGCACGACTTTGCTTTTGCCAGCAAATCAACATCTTCGCTGTGATAAGGAATAGGAAAACTGCTGCTAAAAGCTGAAAATTCAACCGCTAACTGTGGCTTATGAACCACATAATAATCTCGTATCCATTGGCGCAAATAGCCATCCATTTGTGCATTATACCGTCTGAACGCTGTCCAAAGTGCAATCAATTTCTCGATTGCATCCGCAGGGCTGCTCACCCCGACATCATTAAGCAGTTCGAATATATAACAAAATGCATAGGATAATGAGGTGTCCTCAATAATGCCCTGACGCACCTTTGTACGCCAGGTAAAGTATGTACGCAGTTGCGCATCGCCCATTTTGAGATAAGTTGCATAGTAGGTGTCAAGCGGAATCTTCCGGTCATAATTATCTGTAAAATCCTTCATAAATTGCGCTTGTTTAAAAAAGATCTCCGCATCATCAGCATAATAGCTCATATATTCTTCTCGAGCACCGCAGACTTGCCTCATCTTCTTAAAGGTTGCGTATGGCTCGGATTGTTGACCTCTTGGGGAGGGCTTTGGCGTTATTTTTTCGGGAGAATATCTGCCGCTCTGATTTACTTGCGGCGGCTGTACAGATGCAAAGTGTTCATTATTCTGACTGACATCTTTTAGCGCGAGTCGCCGAATGAATTTAGCGATATTGTCGTTGGTGCATTTCTCATTGGGGAATATTTTATTTATCAGCGTCATGAGCGCATCAATATTTGCCATAGAATACAACTCCTTATTCACGACTCTTTTCCTCAAGTGGCATTATTCTGTGATCTTCTGGCAGAAGTTTCATTTGATTTATTGCAATGACATTTAACTTTGTAAGTCGTTCATTTTGCGGCATACCTTCACTGACAAATACGGCATTCAGGTTCTCCATATTGGAAAGACAAACAAGCTGTGAAACATTAGCGTAATCACGGATATTCCCTTTGAGTTCAGGAGTAGAGTCTCGCCACTGTTTTGCAGTCATTCCAAATAAGGCAACATTTAACACATCGGCTTCGCTTGCATATACCCGATTTACCTGTTGGGGCGTAAGCTGCGGAGGAATTAAATTATCTTTGATTGCATCCAACTGCAATTTCAGTTCCGTCTACTGTCGTTTTTTAGCCAACTTCACACCTCTTTCTACCGAAATCGATTAGTTCGATAGTGATTCGATAGGTTTAAATTCACATACATATTGTACAAAACATATGTTCTGTTTGCAATATTGATTTGCTTATTTCGTTTCCATCATCTGCGCGATTATGAATATAAACGATTAGTGACATTCTCCCTCCTTGCAGGGATAGTCCTGCTTAGCGGCGAAGTAATCTCGCTTGTATCGGAAACGCATAAAAGCTCTGGTTTTATCAGCTTCCTCAGGATACTTGATGGAAGATACCCCGAAAAGGATAAGTTACGGGTAATCCTGAATAACCACTCGGTCCATGCATCAAAGGAGACAAGGGCCTTCCTGGCAACTATGCCAGGAAGATTTGAGTTTGTTTTTACACCAAAACAGGCACTTGGCTAAATATGACAGAAAGCTTCTTCAGTAAAATGACAAAGCAGATGCCGCGTGGTATCCGCGTCCAGTCAAAAGCCGAACTTGAGGTTTTTACTCGTATATGAAAAGACTTACTAAGTTGATTTTCCTACCACTGATTATATCATTGTGCTATAATCTTCTTAGCCGAATATGAACCTTCGAGGTAGGGTGCAATTCCCAACCGGCGGTGATGATTGCCCGTGCAGTCCAGCCCGCAACTCAGTGCAGCGAAATTACTGCATTGACTGACTTGGTGAAATTCCAAGGCCGACGGTATAGTCCGGATGAGAGAAGGTACAAACCAGATTAGGCCAAGCGGTCATTTGGTTGTATGTATTATGCCTCGAGGAAACATTAGTTCCTCGAGGCATTTTTAGTCCTTTCCCATCAGAAGGTTTTAATTCTAAACATCAATTTACCAATGGGGGATTTTTAAATGTTACAGTCAAAGCAAGAATCAAATCAGGGCATATGGTTAATTGCCCTCGGAGCAGCCATGTGGGGACTCGACGGTGTCTTTATTGTAGCCTTATTACAACATGTGACATCTTCTCAAATTGTCTGGTTGGAGCACCTGTTATTATTCTTTTTTTCCGCACCAGTGCTCATATGGAAGCGCCAGGAGCTTAAACAATTAAATCTTGGAGACTGGTTCGCCGTTTTATTTATTGGCTGGGGCGGATCAGCTTTAGCATCGATTTTGTTTACCGCCGGATTTACCTACGGCAATCCAAATGTCGTCCTTCTCCTGCAGAAAGTTCAGCCCATCTTTGCTATTCTTCTGGCCTCCTGGATGCTCAAGGAAAGCATGAGAAAAGACTTCTATGCTCTATTGGTTGCAGCACTTATCGGCGCTTATCTGCTTACTTTTGGTCTGCACACTCCAACTTCCGGAGTTAACGTTTCACAGCTTATGGGTTCATTGTGTGCTATCGGAGCAGCCGCGCTCTGGGGCGGATCAACCGTCATGGGCAAGCGTCTTGTCGGAAAATTATCGTTCACGACTTTAACTGCACTTAGATTTGCTGTCGCGCTGCCACTATTAACGATCATTGTATTGGCACAGCACCCAAACTGGGCTAACATCGGTCAAGGTCTCAGCTTAGCTCCAGTCTGGGCGAACCTGTTATTCCAGACTCTCGTACCGAGCCTTGTCAGTCTATTGCTATATTACCGTGGATTAAATGGTGTTCGGGCCTCTTATGCCACCATTGCCGAACTTGCCTTCCCGGCAACCGGCCTGCTTTTAAACTGGTTTATTCTGCACCAAACCATCGATCTTGGGCAATGGATTGGATTTGCCATAGTCTGGCTTGCCGTACTGCAGTTGTCTCGAATGCCTAACGACCTTAAGTCAACAGTGAGATCTTCCGACAAAGCAAACCTCGCCAATTTATAACATTTCCCGAACCGCTTAAGTCCTGTGAGCCAGAATAAAGTAATGGGGCTTTTTTCCTCTGATCGGTTCTGCCCAAAAATATTGGGCAGAACCGATCAGCTAGTTTTTACTTTCTATGTCTGAATAGAGCAAAGAATAAACTATTAAATCAACAACACCTATGCCTTTCCAATGCTGGGACTGTCTCATGATACCTTCTTTAACAAACTTGTTTTTCTCCAATACTTTTTGGGATCTTTGATTGGCTGGCATTACAAATGCTTGTATCCGATTGATTCCCACCGTGAAAAAAAGATAATCAGCCATTGCTTCGACTGCCTGTGTCGCAATTCCTTTACCCCAATAGCGTTCATTAAGCCGGTAACCTATTGTTATCATATTAACTTTAGCGTCATATTCAAACATTTCAGCTACTCCAACAATTTCATCCGGTGCTTCTGTCAAATAAATTCCTAAAACTATGTTTTTTCTTTTATTAAAGTCTCTTTCAAAATGACTTATCATATTTTTCACAGTGTCTTTATTCATTTTGATATCTCCAGGGATATAGGTAAATACATTTTTATTGTGATATATCTCAAACAGCCCTTCGATATCTATTTCTGCGACTTTTCGCAATATGACTTTATCAGTTGCTATGTGTGGAAACTGCGCATAAGGATTCTCCATATTTATTCCTCCAATTAGCCTTATGAATATCATCAAGTGAATTTAAAGAAGTGCACTTGATGATATTTTTCTGCAGGGCATATGCCAGTCAAGAACAATTTGATCATCACCATTTTCAAAAGGAACACAGAATCTGCTGACAGTATAAACCTCCGACCAGTAAAAATTATCATACACAAGGGTATAGCCGTTTTTCTGTACCATGTCGGATAGAAGAATGTATGCATTGCTGATAATATCATCAAGATTCGCTGCGCCAACCTGTGCCTTCACAATTGTTCCGCCCTTGATAATCCTACCTGTCATACCCTCGGGAACCGGGGTCCCCACCTTAAAATATTTTCCAACAATATAAGTATCACCAAGATAAGTATCCGTTACAAAATCAGTCATATAACCAAGGCCGATGCAGTCGTTCATATCCATCTGATATTTTTTCAGTTCATTGAGTTGTTTGTCAAAGCCCAGGTTCCAGAAAATTTCCCATAGTTTATTGGTCGTAACTCCGTAATCTCTGTTGCTGATCCCGATAAGAAGCATGTCCTCCGTATCCACATATTCGAGCCTTATAACCTCTGCCTTAACTCTTTTTCCATATAAAACATAATAAGAGTCCTTGCTAATAAAAGAAAGAGGCAAATATGCGTTTGCATGATAAATATCTTGCGTAATCAATGCCGGCGGAACTGAAAATTGCTCCTTAAATGCTCTTGAAAAGGCTGAACTGCTCTCATAACCGTATTCAATTGCTGTCTCAGTTACATTTTTGCTTTGTGAAAGAAGCATTTGTGCAGATAAGGTGAGCTTCCTTTTCCGTATATATCCTGCCAGGGAAATGTTGCAAATATAGGAGAAAATGCGTTGATATAAACTCAAAGGAATACCTGTAATTTTTTCGATTTTATCATAATCCACATTCATGATATCCGATTCGAGCATATCTATGACTTGTTGCATCTGATCCAATGCTTTCAATTGCCCCTCTCCTTTCAGTTTCATTATGCAGCATATTACACAGATTTGCTTGACATTTTATGTACAACTTTTGCACAGTGTTAAACCTTATCCCCGCAAAAGATAATAATAGGTCGGCCAATGCTTTCTTGCTTTGGCCGACTTC
Organism: Bacillota bacterium; assembly: GCA_023390635.1. Classification (GTDB taxonomy): domain Bacteria; phylum Bacillota; class Desulfitobacteriia; order Desulfitobacteriales; family Desulfitobacteriaceae; genus JAEWCM01. The sequence goes on along the minus strand of JAEWCM010000184.1, from coordinate 14,426 downwards.
CAAAATTATGACTATAATGCTATTTGGGTTCCTTTTGATCCATGGGAGGTTATTGCAGCTTCATTTAAGAATAATATTTCCAAGCCATGTTCTATAAATAGCCAAATCTTCTTCTGTGTGAAAATAATGCTCAGAAGTATCTGAAACAGCAAGATTGCAATTGAATTTTTTGATAAATGATGATAAGACATCATACTCGCAAAGTTCATCTTTTTCCCCATATAAAATTGAAGTTGGAGAACCCCATTTTGTAATTGGGTTTTTAATAACATACTGGTAGTAATCCCAATATAAGATTTGACCGATGGGTGTAGATACTTCTCTTTCCCTGCACAGCTGTTCTTCCGTAACATCAAACCATTTCATCATATTTTGAATCATCCGGCTCATGTCTACCACAGGGGAAAGAAACAAACTCTGCTTTAATGCTACATCTTTATAAGCCAATAAGCTAAAATATGCTCCTATACTATTTGCCCATAGGCTGATGGAATCTGACTTTGTGGATGCAAATTCTAATACCTGCTTCAAATCTGAAACACAATTTTCAACTTTGCAAAGTGTCGGCTCATTTTTTCTGTCGCCGTGTTCCGGCAAATCGAAGCTAATCACTTGATATCCCAAAGAAATAGCTTCTTCTGCAAGAATGCGAATTGGAATATCAGATTTTGAAGACATATTGCCATGTACAGCTATAAATCGTTCCGCACTGTCGTTTCCCCACAAAATAGCAGGGATATCATTGATGAAAATATTTTTCTCTAACATATTTTCATCCGGATAATCCTTGAAAGGCCGGCAAAGAACAAGGGCCTGCTTCTTTTGCGGATTCAGCAAACATCTCCGCTATTATTTCGGTATTAGCCCACAATCCATGAAAAAAGATAGTGTACCTGTTCCGGGGCCTGTATTTCGGGCTTTGTCAGCGTGGCAAATCTGCCGGGCAAATCCCGCTCCAGTGCCGCCAGATGGAAATGGCAGGCGCCGATACCAACGTCCGTCCGCTGGATATCGATGCCGTGCTTGTTAATCTTCATGGACCGCGCCTCATAAAAATGATAGATATCCTGATCCCGGACGATTCTCCTCGGCTGTTTATTGGCCGCAGAAGGAGCCAGCCGCAGCATTTCCAGCGGAAATTCATAATCGCCGGCTTCGACCGGTGTCAACGGATGGGAAAAATTGTCTTTGAAAAACAAATCATTCCATTCCAACCGATGGTCCGACTTGGCAATCCACCGAGCCATGGAGTCCATCATCCGCCTTTTCTCCTGCGGATAGCCGATGGGAGAGATTGCCGGAAAAAGGTCCCCCTCCTTAAGCTTCATGGCTGCGGCAAATCCGCTTCGGTCGAAGGTCCCGCCAAGCCAGCAGGTCCCAAAGCCCAGCGAGGTGAGATACAGAATCAGCAGCTCGAATGAATATCCCAGAGCTTCCAGTCCCAGCTCACACGGAGCGACAGAAGCACCGACAAAGTCGAAAGCCCCTTTGATGACACCGTAGGTGCCCAGCTTCTCCCCGGTCGCCGTCGGCTTTTTCTCCAACAGATGAAAAGAGACATCGACAGAAAACGGATTTGTCAGTCCGGCAATGTAATTTCTGATGCGCTCCTTTTCTTCAGGAGGAATGGGGCGCTCCTCATATGTCCGGACGCTACGGCGAGCTTTTACCGTTTCCTTAATGGGAAAATCCAATTTCATAAACATGTACCTCCCTCTAAAACCAATGTTTTATAGATAAGGGCTTCTCAGGACTTATTCATTACCATATTTCGTAATGTACGCGCTCCGACTGATAGCGGTCTACAAATTGATTTTTCTGTCCGTCCGGATAACCTATGGAGATCAGGGCAAACGGGCGGATGTTTTCAGGGAGTTCAAACAGTTTGCGGACATTTTCTGTCACAGACTCGGCTGTGGCAACACCGAACCATACGCCGCCCAGACCCAGGTGCACAGCTTCCAGCAGCATGTTCTCCGCGGCGGCACCCATATCCTCTTCCCAGCCGGTCGGTACCTTCATTTTGTTTTCATCAGCCAGAAGGACAAAGGTCACCGCCGAACCTGTAGCAGGTTTCGCATAAGGCGAAGTTTCGGCTACCTTTGCCAGTTTTTCTTTGTCCTGTACCACGATGAATTCCCATGCCTGCTGATTTGCTGCGGATGGGGCCTGCATGGCCGCCCGGAGCAACTTATCAACTTTTTCCGGTTCGACCGGCTGATTGGTAAATTTACGGATACTTCTTCTGGTGAAAATTTCTTCCATGGTAAATAACCTCCCTGTTATTGTTTTTTATTCGGATTTATCCGTCAGCTTCCTTAAGAGTTTTCCGCTGATTTCAAGTAAATGGATGGTCTCTTCTTCTGTCAAAATGTCCTTATAACCGTCATGAAGCCGGTTCCAGGAAGCGATAATCTGCTCCTGCTGTGCTATTCCTTCCGATGTTGCCTGCAGACAGACGTTTTTCCCTTCTGAGAGTTTTTTTACATAACCCTTTCGTTCCAGCTTATCAATCAGGCGGGTGATGGTGGAAGGGGTTAAATGAAGCAGCTCTCCGATCTCCTTCTGCTGTATCTTTCCCTTCAAATTGACCATATATAACAACACCGCATGGCTGGGAGAAAGTCCTGTTTTGCTGAAAGCCTCGTCCGCAAGCTTGCCCAACTCTCTGGCCAGCTTGGTCGTTGAAAAGAATAGACAGCCGTTGAGCATACAGTCTTGACGGTCTAGCTTCTGCTCACTGTTCAAAACTTCACCTCCCTTGTTTGTACATACAAACATTAGCGTGCTTTGATACATTTGTCAATATACTTGATCGGTTAAAAAAGAAGCCGGACCTGGTGGAGGCCTGGCGGCAATAGGATAATCGTGTATTCCACTATAGCATGCTGAAGGCAGGAAAGCCCAAATTGCGGCCTTCCTGCCTGCTTTCTTTAGATCAGTCCTCTATACTCTGCCTTACGGTCTTTGCTGCCGCCACCAGGTTATGGAGGCTTTTCAGCGTTTCCTCTTCCCCGCGTGTTTTCAGGCCGCAGTCCGGATTCACCCACAGCCTTTCTTGGGGGATTAACTCAAGCATCCGCCTGAGGGAAGCGGCAATTTCTTCTTCTGAAGGCACTCTGGGAGAATGGATATCGTAAACGCCTGGTCCTACGGCCGTTTTAAATCCCCTTTCCTTGATCACGTTCACTATAGCGAGATCAGAACGGGCGGCTTCAAAAGATATTGCATCGGCATCCATCGCATCAATATCGGTGATAATATCCTGAAATTCGCTGTAACACATATGCGTATGGATTTGGGTCGCTGCCTTCACGCCACTGTGTACAAGACGAAACGTAGGAATCGCCCAGTCCAGATACTCGCTGTGCCAGTCAGATTTGCGCAGTGGCAGTTTTTCCCGTAAAGCCGCCTCATCTACTTGGATAATGGAAACGCCGGCAGCTTCCAAATCCAATACTTCGTCGCGGATGGCAAGGGCAATTTGCGTCGCCGATGCTTTGGCGGTAATATCCTCACGCGGGAAGGACCAATTTAAGATGGTAACAGGTCCTGTGAGCATTCCTTTGACAGGATGGTCGGTCAGACTGTTGGCATATTTGATGATATCAACGGTGAAGGCCTTCTCCCGTTTGACATCACTCCAAATAATTGGCGGTTTTACGCAGCGGGTACCGTAAGACTGAACCCACGCAAATTTGGTGAACAGGAATCCCGACAGGTTCTCGCCGAAATATTCCACCATGTCGTTGCGCTCAAATTCGCCATGCACAAGAACGTCGAGCCCGATTTCCTCCTGCAGGGAAATCCAGCGGGCTGTCATTTTTTCGATCTTCTTGTTATATTCCACTTCAGATATTTCGCCTTTTTTGAGCGCGGAGCGGTTGTGCTTTACTTCCTGGGTTTGAGGGAATGAACCGATGGTCGTCGTGGGAAGAAGAGGAAGTTGCAACTCTTCCTTTTGGATAGAGCTCCTTTCCGCAAAAGAGGGCTTTCTTACATAAGCTTCTTCCGTGAGGGCGGCAAGCCGGTTTATGACGGATTCGTCGCCATTTTTGAGGCGGTTTTGATGGGACGCGGCGTTGGCGGCATACAGCGGGTCTTTTGTATAATCGGCCTCTTCTGCCAGCTTGCCGAGTTCGGCCAGTTCATGAAGCTTTTCCTGAGCGAAGGCTAACGAGTCAAGGCTATCGGCAGGTATTTCTGTTTCCGATTCCACCGTGTATGGAACATGAAGGAGCGAGCAGGAGGTTGAAAGCACGAGCTGCTTTGCCGCATCGCCCAGTCTGCCCAGGATGTGCAACGTATATTCATAACGATTTTTCCAGATGTTTTTTCCGTTCAGCAAGCCGGCAAACAGAATTTTATCATCAGGAAAACCTTGTTCTGCAACGAGAGCAAGCGATTGCTTCCCTTCTACAAAGTCCAGGCCAATCCCATCAAAGGGCAGTTTAATAATTTCCTGATAGCAATCACGTACATCACCGAAATAGGTTTGCAGAAGAATTTTCAGCGTGCCCTTTTCTGGAAGCAATGCGGTGTAAATGCGCCGGAAAAGTTCGATGTCCCTATCGGTTATATCAGTCACCAGAATTGGCTCGTCAACCTGAACCCATTCCGCCGAGAGTGCGGAAAAGCGTTCAAGTATTTCCCCATAGGCCTTAATAAGCGGTTCGGCAAAATCCGCCGCCTTCCTTTCACCTGTATATTTCACCAGCTTCAAAAGGGTGAAAGGTCCCAGGATAACGGCCTTGCCTTTGATGCCGAGCCTACCTGCTTCTTCAAGCTCGGCAAAGGGTTTGTTACCCTCAAGCTTTATTTCCGTATCATCGTCAATTTCGGGAACGATATAATGGTAATTGGTATTAAACCACTTCCGCATGGCAAGAGCCTTTACATCCCCATTTTCTCCCTGATACCCCCTGGCCATGGCAAAATATGTCCCAAGCCTGCTAAGTTCCAGATCACGGTAGCGCTGCGGAATAATGTTGAGCAGCGTCGCCGTGTCCAATACCCCGTCATAGAACGAGAAGTCGTTCACAGGAATAAAGTCAATCCCTGCTTCGTTCTGTGTTCTCCATTGGGCCTCGCGCAGAGCTCCGGCGTTTTCCAGAAGCTCTGTTGCGCTGATTTTGCCGCCGAAAAAGTCTTCGGTCCAGAATTTAAGTTCACGCTTCCTGCCAATCCGCGGATAGCCGATAACGGATGTCCTCATGGCCTATTCTCCCCAGTACTGCAAGGCGAGTTTCTGGCCTTGATCGATTTTTGCCCACTGTTCGGCTTCGGTCAGCTCGTTGCCCCCGTCACAGGAAGCGAAGCCACATTGATGGGAAAGGTACAGCCTGCTTTTATCAATAATCTGTGCTGCTTCGTCCAACAATCTGATCACCCGGGCCTCGTCATCCAGCGTATTCGTTTTGCTCGAAAGCAAACCAAGCACGATTTCCGTATCCGGTTTATCCTTGAATACGGCAAGGGCATCAAGGGAACCTGCCCGCTCGTCGTCCCATTCCAGGAAGAAACGGTCGTATTTCAGCTGCTTCAGAAACAGATTGGCAATTTTCAGATAGGAGCCGCCGCCCATATTACGACTGTCATAGTTACCCCGGCAGTTATGCGTCCACATGGTCAGCCCGAGGCTATGCCCAAAGTCGATCAGGGTGTTGTTAATATCAATAAACTCGGCGGCGAGGGCCGAAACTTCTTCCTGATTGATATTTTCACCCGTGTACGGTGAGTTGGGATTATCATCAGCGAAGATCTCCCACAGGCAATCATCGAATTGCAGAATTTTCCCGCCTGCTGCTGCATATTCCTCGGCAAACTCCTTGTAGGCACGGACAAGTCCGGCTTTTAGTTCCTGCGGGTTGGCATAGACGGAAAATTTTCCGCCAATAATATCCGACCACGACAGCTCGCCAAAAATGTGTGACGGTGACGGAATGCACAGCTTAATGCTCTTATCCCCCGCAATGGCTTTCAACCGTTGGAACACACTGATGAAATGGTGATTCCTGCCTCTCAGTTCCCCCGTGATACGGAGTCCGATGTCACGGCGCGTTTCGTACTTCCGGCTTCCGTCCTTGTCACGAAAAAAATACCCGTGCTTTGCGATATAGCGTTCGATGCCCGCAAGTCCCCAAACGAAATCCAAATGCCACATGGATTTAGAAAATTCCCCATCGGAAAGGACGGCAAGATCGTGTTCGATTTCTTTGGCAACGACAGCTTTGGTCGCCTCCGCTTCGCATTGCTCATAGCCTGCAAAATTCTTGTAAAACGGGTAGGTGATGTCATTGCGGTGTTCAATTTGCCCCTTATATTTCAGCAAATCAGCCGGGCGCAACAGACTGCCTACTGTATGGAATCTTTTGCTCATTGAGAAGTCCTCCTTGGTTTAGCATACTTAGTAAACATATAAATTTAGTAGTTTTATTGTACTATGCCAGGAGGAGTTATGGGTAACACCGAAAAAATATGAAGAGTTATAGGAAAAGCCTATAACTCTTTTTTAATATCCACGCCATATTCTGCGACAACAGCTTTTAATTCCTCCAGGTACATTGCAGCCTGCCGTGTCAATTGAATATCTTTATGTGAAATCCAGCCAACTTCGATTTCATCGTCAACGCGGAGGGGCACTGCCATGATATTGTCGCCGTTTAAATCAGCGCTCACGATTCCTGTGGAGATCGTATAGCCGTTAAGCCCTATCATAAGGTTGAAAATGGTCGCTCTGTCGCCGACCCGAATGTCCTTTTTGGCGTACTCCGTGCTGAGTATCTCCTCCGAAAAATAAAACGAGTTGTAGTCGCCCTGTTCAAACGATAGACGCGGGTAATCGGCCAGGTCCTCAAGTGTCACATATTGCTTCTTGGCAAGGGGATTTGCTGAACTTATGAAAACATGCGGCTCGGCGGTAAACAGCGGATGAAATGTCAGGTTGTTTTCGCGAAGCAGCTTTTCTATCACCTGGCGGTTAAAATTGTTTATATAAAGTATGCCGAGTTCGCTGCGCAAATTTTTTACATCCTCGACAATCTCAAAGGTTCTTGCTTCGCGCAAAGTGTACTCGTATTCTTCCGCATCGGTTTTCTTTACCATATTCACAAATGCATTCACGGCGAAAGCATAGTGCTGGGTTGAAATGGAGCAGAGTCTCCGCGACGGTTTCATATTCAGCCATCGCTGTTCCAAAAGAGCTGCCTGTTCAACGACTTGACGGGCATAGCCTAAAAACTCCGCACCGTCGATGGTCAGCGCTATACCTCTTGGAGTTCGGATGAGAAGCTCATGTCCAATTTCCGTTTCCAAATCACGCAGGGCTTTGGAAAGGCTCGGCTGCGCGATAAAAAGGCTTTCGGCGGCTCTGTTGATAGAACCGAAATTAACAGTTTCGATAAAGTATTTTAATTGCTGCAATGTCATCGGTTTGCCCCTCCTTTGCATAGGAAATGCTAACGATTCTCGTACTCATGAAACTTATAAGGATTAATAGAATTGTAATATTCTAAGTCAAAGATAAGTTCATCTCTATTCATTTCACCTAATGCCGGGTTATAATTCCATATTGCCAGAGGCTTTATTTCATACAATTCATTGTTTATTTTTTTAAATACTTCTTTATATTGAGGAAAACGATTATCGTAAATAGCTCTCTTTTGTTCATACTCATTAGTTCCATATGGTACAATCTTTGATATTCCATGTATTTGCAGCGTTCCAACAGTAATAGCTACAAGCTCATTTACTGCAATATTTCTGCATTTTAAGGTATCCGAATAACTTCCAAAATATAAATTTAGCCCCTCATTATATGCAAAACATACTACTGAATTATCTATCATGTTACAATTTGAAGTTGCTATACTTAATAACTTCTCGTTGTTTAAAATATTTTTAACAGTACCTCTATCAAGCATCATCTTCTTTTTCCTCACACATAATTATGACCTCATGAGCCTTTGCAAGCATTTAAAATTTCTCTTGCTGCACAAATAGTTTTTCTATTGCAAAAACAAGCCTCTCAGCTTGTTTCTTCTGTATACCCCATTTATATTCTAGGTCAGAATTACTAACTCCATTCTTATTGGCAATTATTAGTATATCACAGGTTCATTCATTCCGGAATAAACCTTTTCTTCTGTGACTCATCATTATAGAGTATCCACATCATAAAAATTTGCAGGATTCTCTGTCATAATACGTATTATTTCCTGCTTATCAATGCCATTCGCTGAGCAATAAGGGATAAATTCGTCAAAGATGACCGTACAAGGATGATCTTCGATAGAATTTTTCGCCTCTGAATAGAAGTCATAATCTTGTGAAAGCAGCACCTTATGTCCATAGCCAAGTGAAATGACATAATTTAAAAGTTCAAACTTCTCAGGACTGGTTCCCTTTCTCACATTGTCAATCCCTATCCACATCCCTTTTTCTGCCGCCAGTTGTACTGTTTCCTTATGAGCTTCTTCATCAGCATGCGCCCAAAGAAATTTATGATAGTCTGCATTTTCTGTGTCCAGTACCCGAATAACCTCATGGACCATTGTTGCCTCTATGATGTGGCAGTGAATGGGTATACCTGTCTCTTTGCTGGCTTTCACAGCCGCGGTCAGCATCGCTTTATCCGCTTTTGACAATGTGCCTTTGTCAAGCAACAGCTTGATATGTCCAGGACGAATAACAATGCCATCTATAGTATCCAAGCCTTCTTTGAAGTCTTTGATCCAGCGGTTTGCCAGTTGTTCTTCGAAATGTAACGGAAACACGTCATATAGCTGTTTTGTCATATTCCACCCCGTGCAGGGAATGATATGCATATCCGCTCGCTCAGACAACTCTTTTAACAATCTGACATTCTGCCCGCCGATTGGTGGAGAGGTTTCTACAACACTCATTCCACCCTTCGCTTTGATGTCAAGCATGATGGGCATAATATATTTCAAGTCTGAATGTATATCCTCTTCTTGATATTTTTTATCAAAATACATGTTGTTTGCCTGAAACTCATCATTTTCCCACTTAATATGCTCATGTCCTAAAGTAACGCCAAGCTCACTCTTATGAATTACTCCTTTTGCTGTGTAAATCATATTTCTTCCTCCCGATTGATTCTGATATGTTCTATTCATCATAGATACATTATCAAAATAACAAATGAACCCTGACATAAGACTGTCAGGGTTTCAAATATTTCTTACAAATTGCTTGGCTTAATTTTTCAATTTCTTGAAGGAAGGATTCCGGCTTTAAAGCTGTCACCTGTTCAGGATGGTTTAAAACTAATTGACATATTTCATTTTTATAGGGGGTCCTAAACGTCAGATGCAACCCATTTTCTATAGGTTCAACTTCTGCGTGTTGCAGATAAACATCCTCTTTGATGATTCTGTAAAGGGCAGGATCGATAATCAGCTCGTAAGTATACCACTTAAACTTGTCATGTTGCGGTAAGGACAGCTGACTGTTCATATAGCGATTTTCTTCATCCAAGCATGCCATTGACACGATTCGGTCAAGTCTAAAGGTTCGCTTGGCCTGTCTTAAATGGCAATAGCCAGTAACATACCATGCGCCATCTGCAAAAAACAGCTCAATCGGTGAAAACCGTCGGTGCTCTGTCTCTCCCCGTTCTGGATGATAATAACCTAATTGCAGATCACAAGACCTCCAAAACGCCTCTAATAAGGGTTTTAAAACATCCTGAATGTAGCCTTTTGGCATAATTCGAATAATGTCAAACTCTATGTGAGACATAACCTGAGCAGCTTTTTGTCTTTCTTCGTCCGATAGAGCGTTAATCACCTTACTGCTGAGCAAGTGATAGTCTGTAACCATATTGGGGATACGAAGCTCTTCACCTGCTTTTAACACCATCAATAGCATTAAGATTTCCTGCTCGCTGAGTTTAATACTGGGAAAAAAATAGGAAGAGTCAATTTCGTAACCGCCACCCAAGCCCTCGTAGGCAACAATGGGAACTCGAAGCTGACTAAGTGCATCTATGTCTCTGTATATAGTCCTCTCACTCACCTCAAAATAGCTAGCCAGCTCATTTGCAGTCATTTTTCTTCGTACTCTTAACAAATGGACGATTCCATTCTGTCTCTCTGTTTTTTTCATAAAATAATGCTCTCAATTCGTTTTAGTTTGAGTATATCATAAGGGCTTCAATCTATTGATATTATTCACTTTTATCGTCTCTCAAGCTTAACCACGCATTCCACATGCCACGTCCACCAGAGAGAAAATCAGTCATTTCTGGTAGGTAGCCAATGATTGATTTAAAAAAACCGGTTTATAGCATAGTTGGTTACTTAATGAATTGCCAACCCTGATAATTATATGCCATCTCCAAATGGTTCCTTATCTATATCGCAGCATATGCATTTTCTCAACCGAACAGCTCTCATAGCGCTTATCGATTGCCGAATTTTCATCCGAACCCTCATTCTTGCAAAAGATTGTTGAGTATACTTCCGTCAGCATCTGCGGAGAATCACATAACTCGAAACAATTAATAGTATCATATAATTTCTTTGTCACTGCTTGCCCGTATTTATTTATATAGACTTCCGTATTCTTTCTTGCGTTGTCTTCGGCAATTTGGAAAGCGTTTTCAAATGAATCGGCCTTAGCCAATACAATGCTCTCCTCAAAGAATTCAGTGCTATTACTAAAATATTCGTCCATGAGAGCGGGTTCAGGTTTTCCGGTGACAGTCATTTTATAAAGGAGCTTCACAGAATACCAATTCATATTCATATCGTTCATTGCCTTTCTTTCCAGTTTAGTTCGGTATATGTCGCGGCCTTCTTCTGCTCCATATAACTACTAATATACAATTGATCGTTTTTCACGATTGCCGTGTACAGCCGCTTATATTCCGGCCCTGTTTCCTGCCACCAGTTCTTATTAAACCTATTGCTGTTTTGAATATAGTAATTCAGTATTTCAGCGACCGCTTCATATTTGCCCATGTCCAAAAGAAAGCCTATCTCATGATAAGGCCACGACTCATCATATCTTAATGCTTGGGCGGCATTTAATGCATCTTCGGAAGTAGCTGCTTGTGAAAACCAGGAAAGCAGATACTTTTCCAAAGCATTCGCACAAACGTCTGCCGCGTTTTGCAAAGTTTCCGGCTTCATATCGGCATATGGATTTTCATAGACACCCAGACCGATTACTTTGCCAACAACCCGGGTTCCAAACCAATCGTTCGTTCCGTTGATTAAACGATGTACCTCATCGCCTTCTGTCGACCGGGAGTTATTGTCGTAAACGCTGGAAATACTAAAGCGGATCGTAAAATCCCGCCCCAGATGCAAAAGGCAGAATTGCTGCACCACGTTATTGATGATACGCTGATAGAAACGATCCCGAATATGAAAGCCAAATGGCTTCACTATCGGGTTTATTCTTTGTTTTACGATTTGGTAAAATGGATTTGCCATACGCAAACATCTCCGCTTTATACTTTTATGCTCTTAATTCTTCTCCGCTTTGTATATTTCCTCTGTTTGACGCCGTACTTTCTGTAGTTTTTTACAGTGAGGATTATCTCTAAAAGAAAACAAGCCATGAAGCACTCCGACCGGCGGTACTTATGGCTTAAATATCAAGTGGAAATATTTATTTCATACTAACCTATCTTTACTATTCCGGGAATCTGATCATTTTTGAACAGGTACCTCTTTACACCAATTTAGGCCGCCTCAAACTGATTATTATATAGATCGGCATAAAAACCTTGCCTGGCCAGCAGTTCCGCGTGGTTTCCACTTTCGATAATATCGCCTAAAAAGTTATACAGTTATATCTGTAGTTAAAAAAAACAAAGTACATCCTCCCGTTTCAGGCAGAAACCAAAGAGTGCTGCATGTTCATCCTGGGGTGCTAGCGTACCTATGCTTTAAAGTGCTCCATTAGGAAAGACATATTTTCCTTACTGAATCGGGACAGAGAATAGTCGCCGCTAAAAAGGCACCAGTCATAAATAAGGGAGCGTTCACACATGCTGTAATAGTGTTGCCAAACACCTCCCGCTACCCCATGAATGCTTCGATGTCTTCAATGCTCCTGGGTATGCCTGCGGACAGATTTTCGCACCCATTTTCCGTGATCAGGCAATTATCCTCCAGACGGAAACCAATTCCCCATTCTTCACAATAGATACCTACATCCACACAAAACACCATACTCGGTGCAAGATCAAGAGTGTAATCCACAACATCATGCACATCATAACCTACATGATGTGCACCTCCGTGCCATATATACTTACCAACCTCTTCGAATTTATGGCAGAGACCGAGATTCTTTAATTGTTCAAAATTATACTTGCGTATGGTCTCATCCACAAACTTCATGGGCAGCCCGGGCTTTAAAATACTAAACATGTAGTTGGAAGTATTATAAGCGCATTCGTATAAAAGGCGCTGCTTTTCGGAAAATTTACCATTGCAGGGCCAGCCTCGGGATACATCGTTGCATTCATTATCCCAGCAGGCTCCGACATCATTAAGGATCATATCGCCATCCTGGGCTTGACCACGGTAAGAATAATAATGAATGCAGAAGTTATTCTTTCCTGCTGAAATGATGGATGGGAAGGCGGAGGAAAGAACACCGTGCTGTGCAAGGGTATAGTCCCATTCTGCCTTGTATTGATACTCGTACATTCCAGGCTTAGAGGCTCTCATCATAGCCTCGATACCTGCTTTTGTGATGATTTGAGCTTTCTTCATAGCTTCTATTTCACAGGACTTCTTAAAGGTACGCAGATTTCTTAGTATCCAGTGACTGTTCTGTATGTTGATGAATGGATAGCGACTCTTTATATAGGAAGCCAGCTTAAATGCATCGTTATCCGGTTCCTCGGCACGGAACTTGTCAAAATCCAGATAAATATTTTTTACACGACCGGAGTTTAGACTACGGTCTAATGTGAGTAAAAAATTAGTATCAATATCAATGCTTGTGATACCAGATTGATCCTGCGCTTTCTGTACAGAATAGTATTTGCCGGTCCAACGCTCTGCCATAGGATCAGACTTCAGGATGAATAAAGTTTCCTTAATCTCACTATCATATACTTCTGACAGCAACACGCTTTTCTTCTGATCGATTCCCGTCAGGTAGAGAAAGTTGCGATTTGTGAAAAAAGGATAATCCTCATCTGCGGACTTACGTATTGGGCTTCCGCTGAAAAATATTGAAATAGAATCACTTTTAAGATTACCGTATAGGGATCTGCGGTTCTCTGCATGAAATGATGAATTCATAGTTTCTTCCTCCGAATTATTAAAAACATTATGGTATTCTTAAATTATCAAATTAATCTTAAGTCTACTGAATAAACAAGTCAAGAAAGTATATACCAGTTCATAAACACCTATAGAGCGTATCTTGCATTTTATACACTGAGACAATAGCACTTTATTATAGGCAAAAAGAAAGGCCGAATCAGCAAATCTGTGCTAATCCTTCCCTTCTCTATTTTTTCTCTGATGATTTTTACTGGGCCATTAGGTCCAAACGTTACGCCAGCGATATACGAAATAATAGACGGCAAGCGGCCACCACAGCAGCGCAAAAATTGGGTAGATCGCCCAAATCGTATTCGGAGAAGAAACGACATTGACCGTAATAAAAAAGGCCGCACTTAAAAGGGTTCCGGCGACGGAAAACAGCAAGTGGCGCTTCCGCTTGGCAAAAGCAACGATGGCCAGCGGCCACCACAACAGAGCGTAAGCGGGGAAAATTGCCCATGGGAATCCCGGAAAAACGGTAATATTCAAGATTGTGTAATATAAAATACCGGCGAGGCTGCCAAACAGGGCCATGTACAGCTTGCCTAAACGCTTTCCGAGCAGGATTCCAACCGGCCACATCAGGACCGGGAAATAGGTCAGCAGAGCCCACGGACAGAACGGTGATTTCAGGTGGTTTTCTAAAGTGAAAAAGGCGGCGATGATCAGCGCCCCTACGACCGAGTAGGCTTTAATGGTGCACGGGCCCGCAAGCAGCACGCTGAGGGGCCACCAGATCACGGCGAAGACGGGGTAATAAAACCAGACCACCGAGGGCGAGGTGACATAGTTGGTGATGATTAGAGACGTGATGATCACGAGACTGCCGATTATGGAGAATGTCTTGCCGTGCCCCGTTTCAAAAAACACAGCGAGCGGCCACCAGAGGATGGCAAAGGAGGGAAAAAGGAACCAAGGGTAAGACCAGGAGGTCAGGTAATTGATCAGAACCAGCAGGGCAATCGTCAGAAAGCTGCCAATCAGTGAAAGCGCTTTCGTGAAATTCCTGCCGGCAAAGATCGTCAGCAGCGGCCACCAAAGCACCGCAAAGGCCGGAAACAGGAACCACGGGAAATGCGATCCGGAGGAAAAATTGATAAATGCGAA
>JAEWCM010000152.1 GCA_023390635.1 Bacillota bacterium | reverse complement strand
TCTTTTATTTTGACTTGCCTTTTTTCTTTTGAACTTATAAGGTTGGAACATGAATAGGATGACCTGTCTTGTCGTTCCAGTACGGCGATGAAGTGACCTTCACCGGCAATTCGATGAGGGTACAAGCGGAAGGCACCGGGAAGCTCGGGACATGGAACAAAGTTCGGGTCAAGGGCAGGAAGATTGAGAGGGTAGAAGTCTTGATGGTCAGCCAGGAAAGAGAGAATGATTTCCTCATTTTCTTCTTTGGAAAAAGTGCAGGTGGAATATACCAGCCTTCCTCCCGGCTTCAGCATTTGAGCCGCTTGCTCCAGAATCAAGTGTTGGCGCCTGGCACAGGCTGTCACATATTCGGGAGACCATTCCCTGATTGCATCAGGATCTTTGCGAAACATGCCCTCTCCTGAGCAAGGAGCATCAAGGAGAACCCGATCAAAAAAGCAGGGGAGTCTATTGGCCAAAGCTTCAGGGGATTCCTGTGATATAATGGCATTAGTCGCACCCCATGTTTCTAAATTGGACGCCAAAATACGGGCTCGACCGGGATGAATTTCATTAGACCAAAGAACTCCTTCTCCCTGGAGGCGGGCCGCTATTTGGGTCGATTTTCCTCCTGGGGCGGCCGCCAAATCCAGGACTCTCTCTCCGGGCCGGGGATCAAGATATTCGACAGGAGCCATGGCCGAAGGTTCTTGCAGATAATAGAGTCCGGCTTTGTACCACGGATGTTGACCGGCTTGGGTCAGGTAATCATAGTAATACCCTTCTTTAGCCCAAGGAATTTTACGTAAGGAAAAGACGGTAGTGTCAGGCCATGAAAGAAAGACCTGATGGTCTAATTTCAAAGTATTGATTCTGAGTCCATTGGTACGGGGCAGAGTGTAAGATAAAATAAAGTCGGTATATTCTGCTTTGAGGAGGGAAGCCATGCGCTCTAAAAAGGGGGCGGGCAAATTGAAGTCAGTCAAGGATATTTCCTCCTTTATCTAAGAGTTAAAACCAGTGTAATATGATATAGGTATGCTGTTAGCAAGTATAGTTTTAAAATTGGGGAGATAAGCATGTTCCATTCTTTCGAGTTAGAGCAATATTTAGAAACCCTGGTTCCAGAGCGCAATTCCTTAATGAAGGAATTGGAGGCCCAGGCAATCAGGGAAACCATTCCCGTTGTTACTCCCGCCGTAGGGCAGTATTTGAGTCAGTTGGTAAATTTATGCGGTGCAAGGGAAATATTAGAAATCGGCACAGCCACCGGCTACTCTACTCTTTGGCTTGCTGAAGGGGCGACCGCTCACAGAGGGCGGATTACAACCATTGACATGAATGCGGGCCGGAGGGATGAAGCATTGGAAAACTTTGTCCGGGCCGGTCAGGCAGACATGATCCATTCTTTGTTGGGCGATGCACGAAAGATCTTACCTGATCTGGATAAGGCGTTTGATTTTATCTTTATCGATGCAGCCAAAGGCGAATATTTGGAATATCTTGAGCTTACCTTGCCCAAATTAAAAGCAGGGGGAATTTTGGCCGTCGATAATGTGCTGTTTCGAGGTTGGGTTGTACCGGGAGCAGTTTATGCTCCTAAGTATGATAGGATGGTAAATAAATTAAGGGAGTTTTTGCAAATTTTATGCCAAAATCCTGAACTGAAAACCACGGTTCTTCCATTGGGAGACGGATTAGCGGTCAGTCAAAAAATAATGTAAACTGATTGTATCACAGATGACCTCTTTTCAAAAAGCGATTTCCTGTCTACAATAGGAAGGAAAGAGAGGTGTGAGCGTTGACTACCCTGATGGCCCATGAGCATTTGATGCAGGCTGTTTATTTTGCTCCCCGGGGAAGAAAGAGGCTGCTTTTTTTAGGAAGTAATCTGGCTCAGCGTTATTTAAGCCCTGATGACAAGTTAATTGGTTTTTTGGGAGACGCGGGAGCAGGAAAATCACTATTAATCAGAGGTATGTTCCCTGGACTGGAACTGACAAATGACGATAACGGAATTAATGTCCGACCCTTGCCCCTGCTTGATGATTTTGACCGGGACTACTTCCGCTGCCATACTTATCATGTAGACATGCGTTTTGAATCGGCCTTTACCCCTCTTTTCCGTTTGGCTGAGGCAATAAAGAAAGCGATTCTTAAAGGCCACCGAGTTGTGATCGAGCATTTTGATCTGATTTATCCCATTCTGCAAGTCAATGCAGAGGTTTTAATTGGGGTAGGCGAGGAAGTGATTGTCACCAGGCCATCTGTATTTGGTCCGGAGCCGGAAGATATCGCTAAAATTGTTTTTGAATCCATTAAATATCGAAGAATGGCTCATAGTGCGGAAGATTTGACGTCCATGATCCTGGAGGAAATGGGTTTGTCTAAACCGGAGGAGCATAGTGATATCAAACATGGGTTCGTTTTGGAGTTCCCGCAGAAGCCGGATATTGATCTGGATTTACTGGAGCAGAGAATATCTCAGCTGATCGAGGCGGATTTACCGATTTGCTTTGCCGATGATGAGCATATTAAGGTCGGAGAGGCTATTTATCGGTGTACCGGCCCACGCCTGCATCTGAACAGGACAGGTGACATTAAAGGATTTCATTTACTAAAGGAATATCGTTTTGATACAATCCAGAATCTATATACGATTGCTGGAATTGTCGGGACATAAGGAGGCTTTTATCAATTGGATCGTTTAGATGGCAGGGCTTATAATGAGCTGCGCCCGGTAAAAATAATCAGGAATTATACGAAAGCACCGGAAGGATCGGTGCTGATTGAAATAGGTGATACACGGGTATTATGTACTGCAAGTGTGGAAGAAAAAGTACCTCTGTTCCAAAAGGGGACAGGAAAGGGGTGGGTTACAGCGGAATATGCCATGCTGCCCCGGGCAACTCAGGTGAGGACCCAGAGGGAAGCCAGTAAAGGCAAACTCACAGGCCGCACTATGGAGATCCAGCGTTTGATTGGGCGCTCTCTGCGCTCTGTGATTGATATGAAGAAATTGGGGGAACGAACCCTGTGGTTAGACTGCGATGTAATTCAGGCTGATGGGGGTACTCGTACGGCTTCTATTACAGGGGCTTATGTGGCTATGTGTGATGCAGTGAGTTCCTTGCTGGAGAAAGGAATGATCAAGGAAAATCCCATTACAGATAGCTTGGCTGCTATTTCAGTGGGAAAGGTTAACGGAGAGGCAGTGCTTGATTTGGCTTACTGCGAAGATTCGGTGGCAGACGTGGATATGAACGTTGTTATGACCGGCTCAGGAAGATTCGTAGAAATTCAAGGAACGGCGGAAGAAACACCTTTTGACCGTGAAGAGCTGAATTCCTTTTTGACCTTGGCTGAAAAGGGAATCAGGGAACTGATGGAGCGGCAACTTACTGAGTGATGATTAAATTAAATGGAATACTAAATCAATAGGTGGTGAGATAGGATGAAAATTTTCTTGGCCACACAAAATGCCGGAAAGGCAGCTGAGTTCCAAGAATTGCTGGGGGAGTTGGATATACAGGTATTATTCTGTGCAGATTTTCCAGATTGGGAAGAGATTGAAGAGACGGGTTTGACCTTTCAGGAAAATGCCTTGCTCAAGGCAAAAATTGCTGCGGAGCGAACGGGAATGATAGCCTTGGCAGATGATTCGGGGTTGGAAGTTGATGCGCTGAATGGGGCACCAGGAGTGTATTCTGCCCGTTTTGCCGGTGAACCGAAAAATGATGAAAAGAATATTGCTAAGCTCTTAGAACTAATGAAAGATGTACCGGAAGAACAAAGAACGGCCCATTTTCGCTGCGTTCTGGCAGTAGTGACCCAGGAAGGTGAGCAATTT
>JAEWCM010000085.1 GCA_023390635.1 Bacillota bacterium | reverse complement strand
AAAAAAGCAAACAGGAGGCAGACCGTCAGGCCTCAGAACAGAACATTAATGAAAAAATTAATAAAGTCCCGGAAGTTTCTGGCGATGCAGAAACAGCTGCTATGCCCATAGATCCGGTGGAGAAATCAGCCAGTCCTTCTGTACCTGTGACTCCCGTTAGAGTTCCCGTTACTGACGGAGACAGTGTTTGGCACGATGTATGGGTAGTGATCGAATACAACAACGGCAAGGTAGCTCCGGTGTCATGGGAGTTGTTGGGAGAAGGACGAAAGTTGGCTGATACCCGTGGTTGTCGTCTTTGCGGCTGCCTGATCGGTTATAAGACAGATGAAGTTTTAGCAGATGCCTTTGCTTATGGTGCTGAAACAGTGTATGTCATGGATGATCCGGTGTTGGAACATTACCGGACAGAGCCTTATACGGCAGCGATCAACAAGCTGATTAACCAGTATAAGCCGGAAATTGTGCTAATGGGAGCTACATCCATTGGTCGCGATGTTTTTCCAGCCGTGGCTACTTATCTGAAGGCTGGGCTGACTGCAGACTGCACTGTTCTGGATATTGATCCGGAAACAGGTTTTCTTCTGCAGACCCGTCCTGCTTTTGGTGGAAATATTATGGCTACAATCTTATGCCGTAAATCGCGCCCTCAAATGGCTACTGTCAGGCCGCGGGTCATGGCGATGCCGGAAAAAGTGCCTGGTCGGACAGGACATGTGATCAAGGAAGAATTGGGTCTGAAAGAAGAGGACATGCTCACTAAAGTATTAAAAGTGATTGAAAGTGAAGGCCAAAATGCTTTTTTGGACAAGGCTGAGATCATTGTCTCCGTGGGCATGGGTGTAGGTTCAGCCAAAAATATGGGAATGATTGAGAATTTAGCCGGGGTTTTAGGCGCTACGATTGCCGGAACCAGGGGAGCTGTGGAAGCGGGTTGGATCAGACACGACCAGCAGATTGGGCAGACAGGAATCACAGTCAGGCCTAAAGTCTATATCGCCGTAGGTATATCAGGTGCCATTCAACATTTAGTGGGTATGGAGACATCCGATTGTATCATCGCCATCAATAGTGATCGGGAGGCTCCCATTTTCCGTGTTGCGAATTACGGTATTGTGGGAGATTTGTTTCAGATTGTTCCTGCCCTGACCGAAGAATTTAAAAAACGTCTCCAATATGGTCTTGTAAAGTAAGGAGGGATCACGTGGAAAAGTTTGATGTAATTGTAGTAGGCGGTGGTCCTGCCGGATTATCCGCCGCCATCGGGGCAGCAAAATCTGGAATGAAAACTGTGGTGATTGAGCGTGGTGATTATCCCGGAACAAAAAATGTGATGGGCGGTGTTCTTTATTCCCGGCCTACGGCTAAAGTTGTGCCCGACTTTTGGGAAGAGGCCCCTCTGGAACGGCCTGTGATTGAACAACGCTATGGTCTTCTCAGCGGCAATGAAATTATCAGTGCCACTTATCGTGATCCGGCTTGGGGTGAACCGCCTTATAATGCCCATACTGTCTTAAGAGTTAAGTTTGATCGCTGGCTGGCCAAAAAGGCAGAAGAGCTGGGGGTTATGATTATCACTGAAACCTTGGTGGAAGATCTTCTCTATG
Source organism: Bacillota bacterium (assembly GCA_023390635.1). Lineage (GTDB taxonomy): Bacteria > Bacillota > Desulfitobacteriia > Desulfitobacteriales > Desulfitobacteriaceae > JAEWCM01. Next base: position 5,529 of record JAEWCM010000085.1, on the reverse strand, counting down.
AAGGGGACCAGGTGATCGGTGTGAAAACCGGCCGGGCAGAAGGTGACTTGGAAGGGAAAGTTGTCATCCTGGCTGAAGGGGTGAATAATTTTGTAGCGCAGAAGGCCGGATTGGCTCATCCGCTTCGTCCTGAGTCGGTGGCTGTGGCTGTCAAGGAAATCATAGCCTTGCCTCAGGAAAAGATTGAGGACCGGTTCTGCCTGGAATCCGGCCAGGGTGCGATCATCGAACTGTTAGGAGACGCAACGGACGGAATGATGGGAACAGCTTTTATTTATACCAATAAGGACTCGCTTTCCATTGGCCTGGGCGCTATGCTTGATTCAATGATTCATAAAGGCTGGACACCTAATGATCTCCTGGAATCCCTAAAAGCAAAGCCGTATATTAAACGGTTGCTGCAGGGCGGAGAGACGAAAGAATATCTTGCCCATCTTCTTCCGGAAGGCGGTTATAATTATATTCCTAAGCTGTACCGCCAGGGTGTGATGGTGGCAGGGGATACAGCTATGTTCGTCAACAGCATTCACAGAGAGGGATCGAACCTGGCCATGATCTCCGGTAAAATTGCCGGTGAGGTTGCCGCCCAGGCTATTCTGGCGGGAGATGTAAGTGAACAGGCCATGAAAGTCTATGAAGATCAGCTGAAGGAATCCTTTATTATTAAGGATCTGTATAAATACCGGAAAATTGGCGACTTCTTCGAAGAAAATCCTCATATCTTTAAGCTCTATCCGGAGATTCTCTCCGATGCCGCCCGTTTGTTTTTTAGCGTTGACGGAGTACCTAAAAAGGATCGGCAAAAAGAAATATTCAAAGCTGTACTCAGTAAACGTCCGGGAAAAAAATTGCTTAAAGACCTCTTAGGTATGGGGAGGGTGATGAAATGAAATTAGCGGATAAACTTTATCTTGTACGTTTTAATACGGATAAATTGAATCATATTAAAATTATAGACGGTGAAGTTTGTATTAAGTGTCAGGACAAACCCTGTACCAGAATCTGTCCGGCCCATGTTTATGAATGGGATGAAGCCGATCATAAAATCTCCGTTGGCTATGAAGGCTGTTTGGAATGCGGTACCTGCCGGATCGCCTGCCCGGTACAAAATATTGACTGGAACTATCCGCGCGGTGGATTTGGAGTATCGTGGAAAAACGGTTGATTTGGGCTTGAAAAGGAGGGGATGTTTTGCGTTCTCAGATATTATTGGGCCTGTCTCAACTGGGATGGCAGCTAACAAATCAAGGACAGTTTTCTTTGGCTGTCCATCCGAATTATAAATTCGGTCTCATCTTTTCTGATTTGGCAGACTGTTTGGAGCCGCCCCTATTATTTTTAAAACAGGAATTCCCCAGAATTAAAACCTGGAATATTATTGTTCTTAGTCCGCAAGGACTGGATTCTGCCCATCTGAAAAATATGTCCGGTTCTGCTCGTCTTCAGTACTGGTTTTGGGATACTCAGTCCGGAAATCTATTTCCCTCACCGCCTAACAGGGACAGACGGCTGATTGAATGGTTGGCTAAGCTGGCTCATGGACAGATTATACCGTTGGAAGAGAGCTATCAAACGAATCATTTTAACCCGATGGTTAACAATGTCATTATCGGATTGAATGTACTGATGTTCGTTTTAATGACGCTGGCGGGTGGATCTGAAAATGAGCAGGTTCTGATTGCCTTCGGAGCTAAGGTTAATGAACTGATTCAGGCCGGGCAGGTCTGGCGGCTTCTCAGCAGCGCCTTTCTGCATATTGGCATATTCCATTTGATTTTTAACCTTTATGCCCTTTATTCTTTGGGTAGTTTGGCAGAGAAGCTGATGGGACATTCCCGTTACCTCTTCCTTTATCTTTTGAGTGGCGTTGGTGGATCATTAGCCAGTTATTTTTTCTCACCGGCTATATCAGCTGGTGCATCCGGCGCCATTTTCGGATTATTAGGCGCTTTGGTTGTCTATTGTTTGAAGTTTCCCCGCCTCTGGAATTCCGGATTGGGGACCAATTTAATCATGGTCATTGTCATCAATCTTGTGTTCGGTCTCTCTCAACCGGGTATCGATAATTATGCTCACTTGGGAGGTCTGTTTACAGGAGCTTTAACTGCATTAACACTTTTACAGTTAATAAAGCAAGACTAATCTGGATATGGAATTTATGCCAGAAAAAGTAATTAATTGGTTTGCATGTTTTATTTCTATACGGTGAACAATAGAATCAAGCCCACAGATTTCTTAGCAAGGTGGCTCAATAATTGCCATCGATAGTTAAGAAAGATGTGGGCGAATTTCTGTCTACTATTGGGAAATGATAACCAATTATGAATGTTAGATGTTATAATAATTGGGATAAATATTAAAAGGGGTGACAGTTTGAAAGCAAAAGGTAAGCGCCGCTTGAAATATTTTTCCCGTCAGTATTGGATGCCTCTGCTCCTGGGGCTGATCCTGCTGTTAGTCTTCGGCAAGCTGGTCTCACTCCAAATTGTGAATGCTGCCGATTTGGAGGCTAAGGGTATTCAGCGCCGGGCTTCAGATCAGAGCGTTAAACCGGAACGGGGGAGCATTTTTGACGCGCAAGGCAATGTTTTGGCACAAAGCCAGCCGGTCCGGGAAGTCTATGCCAACCCGCGCATGCTGGATCAATTGGCGACCGACGGAAAGCTAAAGACAACCAAAGCGGAAATTGCCAAAAATCTTTCAGCACTTCTGGGTACTAAGGAAGAAGATATTTTGGCAAAATTGAATAAAGATCTGGCATGGATCAGCCTTGCTCACGGTGTAGAAATTGCTACGGCTGAAAAGATTATGACTTTGGACATACCTGGTGTAGGTTTATCGAATGAAGAGAAAAGAGTTTACCCCATGGACACTTTGGCAGCCTCCGTTTTGGGAATTGTTAATATGGACGGTCATGGAGTGGAAGGTCTTGAAGCTTATTATGACCAGCAGCTTTATGGCAATTCCGTTTATCAGACGAATTCATCCCAAACCGATACGGATTCCGGACAAACCAATAATGCCGGCAATAATTTGACCCTTACCCTTGACTCCACCATTCAATTTCTGATTGAACAACAACTTGATTCAACTATGGAAGAGACGAAAGCTAAAAGTGTCACAATATTGGCGATGGATCCTTCCAGCGGCAAAATTATTGGAATGGGTTCGCGTCCTTCCTTCAATCCCAACGATTATCAGAACACAACGCCGGAAGAGCGGAGAAACAGAGCGATCAGCATGTCTTATGAACCTGGTTCCACCTTTAAGATCATTACCGGTGCTGCTGCTTTGGAAGAAGGAACCATTACGCCGGAAGACACCTTTGAAGATAATGGTTATTATCAGATTGGTCCCCGAGTCATCACCAACTGGGACTCGGATCACCGTAAAAGCGGTAACCTTACTTTTACGGAAGGCATGGAGCATTCTTCCAATGTCGTGCTGGCCCAGGTGGGATTGAAACTGGGAAAGGAACCGTTTTTTACTTATTTAAAAGCTTTCGGATTCGGGAGTAAAACCGGTATAGATATTACAGGGGAAGAGAGCGGTTTGTTGGTTTCTAAAGATCAGGCCCGGGATATTGATTTGGCCACCATGTCTTTTGGCCAGGCTAACCTTGTGACTCCGGTACAGCTTCTTTCCGGAATTTGCGCCGTAGCTAACGGCGGAACCTTATATAAACCTTACATCGTAGATAAAATCACTGCTCCTAACGGGACTTTAATCCAGCAGAATAAGCCCTCACCGGTCCGGCAGGTTATTTCCAAAAACACCTCCGCCCAAATGGTCAATATTCTGACGAAGGTAGTAACGGAGGGAACGGGGCAATCTGCTCAAATTCCGGGTATCAATGTGGCAGGGAAGAGTGGAACAGCTCAGAAAATCGATCCGGAGACAGGAGAGTATTCTACTACTGATTACATTGCATCTTTTGCAGCTTTTGCTCCTGCGGAAAATCCCAAAATAGCAATTTTGTTCATTGTGGACAGCCCTCAGGAGGGAGAGCATCAGGGAGGAATTGTTGCAGCTCCCCGCGTTAAAACAATTCTGGAGGGAGCGCTTCAATATTATGGTGTTCCGGTAGCCAATGATACTCCAAGCGATATTTCCTCTTCTATTTCTGCGGAGGATCAGCCGGTACGTCCGTCACCCCAGGAAGTAACCCCGGAGCGTGAACCGGGCAGTGGAGAGGTAGTTGTGCCTGACCTGACCGGGCTGACCATGCGCCAGGCCGGAGAGACTCTGGGCAAGCTAAAGCTGCACTTTAATTTTACCGGAAATGGATTAGTCTCAGCACAAGATCCTACCCCAGGCAAAGTAGTCAATGCAGGAAGCCAGGTTCAGCTTAAATTTGCTCCACTGATCAACTCTCCCTGAATAGGGCATAATAGTCTTGAAATATGATGGAACGGAGGAAGTCTATGAATATGAATCTGAATCATGAAGTGGATAAACTGAAAGATGATTTGATCGAGGCTGTACAAGGTTGTATTAAATTCCCCAGTGTGGAATCTTCTCCCCGTCCCGGAGCGCCTTTTGGCCAGGACATTAAGGAGTGCCTGGACTGGACGCTGGCTTTGGGAGAAAAATTAGGATTTACAGTTAAAAATGTTGATGGGTATGCAGGCCATATTGAAATGGGAGCAGGCCCTTTGCTTGGCATTCTGGGACACTTGGATGTGGTCCCGGAAGGAGATGGCTGGAGTGTCCCTCCTTATGCCGGACTTATTAAAGAGGGGAAAATTTACGGACGGGGTGCCACCGATGATAAAGGGCCTTCTCTTGCCGCTCTTTTTGCCATGAAGGCAGTCCAAAACGCCAATGTTCCATTGAATAAGAAAGTGCGTCTGATCCTGGGAACGGATGAAGAGTCTGGGTGGAAGGACATGGAGCGATATTTTCAGACGGAAGAACTGCCTGAAACAGGGTTTTCTCCTGATGCAGAATTCCCGTTGATCCATGCGGAGAAAGGAATTCTGCAATTGGCACTTACCCGTTCGATTTCCTATTTTCCTCATTTAAAAGAGATCAAAGGGGGGGAACGGGCTAACGTTGTTCCCGATCAATGCAAGATTGCTCTTAATCATCTTTCTGTTTCCGAGGTGGAGGAACGGTTAAAGTCCTATAAATTTCCAGAAGGAATCAGTTGGGAAATCTACGCTCAGGCAGAAAATGAAGTTTTTCTTACCTTCAAAGGAATCAGTGCCCATGGCAGCTTGCCGCAAAACGGTCTTAATGCTGTCCTGTACGCTCTGAAATTTCTCCATTCACTGCCTTTATCAGCGGATGAGCATGAGTTTATTGCTTGGATACTGGAAAACCCCGGAACCGGTTTTAAAGGGGAAGGAATGGGGATCGCACTGTCCGATCAGCCTTCCGGTGATTTATCGCTCAATTTAGGCATTCTGGAATTAGAAGGGCAAACGTTGCGGGTGGTTCTGGATATCCGCTATCCTGTGACCTATTCAGAACAGGATGTTCTTCCAGTTGTTACGGATAAAGCCGGAACAGCAGGCTATACCATAG
>JAEWCM010000060.1 GCA_023390635.1 Bacillota bacterium | reverse complement strand
ACTCCTTTCCACCTCTCGGTGTTTGGTTTTGGTCGACTACACTTTCGAGATGTTGGGGAGGTACTCCTCTTTTAGTTGTCAAAAAAGATAGATATACCAAGGAACTCAAGTTATGAAACTGATTTATATAAAAATAATTTCTAAAAAAGTGTAACGAACCTCGCTGAGGTTCGTTTTCTTTTATAGAAGTAAATTTAAAAGTATTTCGATCTCTTAAATTAATCTATAAAAGAAAGGGGCAGCAAAGGGTGAAAGGATACAGCAGGACATTTGTTTTGAAAGGGAGTGTCTTTTTATTGCTCGGATTGGCTTTGGTACTTTTCCCGGCAGCGTCGGGACAGAAGGTCTCTTCCCACAATATTCCGAAAGAGAAACTTAATCTCAATACGATTAATCTTGTGGAAAACATATCCGGCGCCTACACGATTTTAGACTTTGTGGAGGATAAAAATGGTGGAGGAATCGATTTGGGGCGCCCTCTGGGTGAGCGGGTGATTTGGGAGCACACGAGCTATGGCTTTGAAGATGGCAAACACCAAACCGTTTTATACAGCTTTGATCCGGATAATGTGCAGGATGTGGTGTGCAGGGCTTTGTCTCCTTCCGAACAGGAGGATTACGCCAGCATTCGGATTCTGGCGGATAAAATTATGGTTAAAAGCCGGGAGGGGTATTATTTTCTGGATAACCGGCTGACTCCTTTGGAGGAAAAAGTATCCTTCCCCGACACTTTGAAGGAAGAACTGAAAAGACTTGCCAATCCTAACGGCCTTTACTTCAATCACTTTGACGTCAGCAAAGACGGAAGATATGTGTATTATACTGATGAGCATGAACAAGACATTTTCAGATATGACCTTGTCAACCAGGAGAAAAGTACTGTGCTTTCCGGAATTAAGCTCCCAACTCACTCGGATCAGGCTGATGCAGATGAACCTCCCTACCGACTTTATGAAATACTGCTCACGCCCAATGAAAAGTTTGCCATTGCCAAAGTGGCCGGGTATATGGATGCCTATGGGATATTTAATCTGGATGACCCTAATCAATCATTCTTCATAGAATCTTTGCCGGTCGATATCCACTGGTCCAATGTGCAGGATTTTATTCCTATGTATAAGGATTTAAGCCATATTAAAGAAGGCAATTCTACAAAACTTGATCTTCTCAGCCTGGCAGATGGCTCCACAACTGAAGTCACTATGCCGGTGAATGCAGAAATCCAACTGCCCTGCTTAAATGCTACTTTTAACAAGGACGGGATGGCCTTTATACCCATTGGTCTTGATAAAACTGCCGTATTACCGGAGATACAGATAAGCCTTAGTCAGTTTAACTTTGAAACGGGAGAAATAAACACTCCTTTAAAGTCCGGATATCAATTAAGTATGATAGCTTTTCTGGATGATGGACGGATGATCTTAAACTACACTTCCATGTATGGAGAGAAGAAAGGCTACATCATGACTTCCAGGAAAATATGATGTGAGGTGGATGAGGATGGACGATTTAGATCAAGCCAAAGTACAGGCTAAGGAAAAAATGCTGGATACCCTATTGGAGTATGTGGGCGCCCATCATGCAGAGGTTGCGGCTCAAATTTTGGATAAAGCAGAAGAAAAAACGGAGTGGGATATTCCGCGCCGATTGGACAGTAGAATGGCAAGGCTCTTTGCTGCATACCGGCACAAAGAAAGCTTTAATACGATTGGAAAAAAGACAGGGAAGGTTCTGGGAAAGGCGGCCGTTGGTTTCCTGGTTTTGAGCGGTAGCCTGGTATTGCTTACATCAGTAAGCCAGGCGGCCAAAGTAAAGGTCTTTAATTTCATTCTTGATATACAGGATAAATTCACCGCAATTCATGCGGAAGAGCTTAATCCCACAGAAGTGGAAAAAAGGCTGAAAGGTTGGCATGATGCCTATCTGCCTGCTTATGTGCCAGCAGGATTTCAGGTTGTGCGGGCAGATGCTCTTAATTCCACTAAACTTGTGACCTATGCCAATAAAGAGGGGGAAAACATAGCTTTTTCCCAGCGCCCTGTCTCAAACCATGGTCTGAAAGTGGATACGGAGAATGCCCAGGTTGCAAGCATCGAAATCAATGGTTTTGAAGGGCTGCAAATTGAAAAGAATGGTTACGTTACTTTGGTCTGGCACAATAACGATAAGCTTTTTGTGCTTAATGCCAAAATGGATAAGGATGTGCTGTTCAAAATGGCGGAAAGCTTGGAAAGAAAAAAGTAGGGTTATTTGATGCTCGAAATAAAAGACATGGTGCTCTGATCAATGAAAATCGATGTTTGGGGGAGGGATCTGGAAGTTTGCGTCGAAAATAACATAATAAGTAAAAATATGGATTAAAAAGAAGATAGTATTAGATTGGCGGAAGGAAGTAGAGCTTAATGCTGGCAGCAATTCTGGCAATGGTTGAAGATGAAGCAAGCAAAAGTAAGCTGGAAGATATGTATGATACGTATGGACATAGGATGTATAGAATAGCCTATCGTATATTAAACGACCATCATCTGGCCGAAGATTCGGTGCAATTAGCCTTTGAAAAAATAATTAAGCATCTACATACTATAACGGAAATTCACTGTAACAGAACCAGCGCCTTTCTCGTTATAGTGGTTAGGAGCACCTCTATTGACCTATACCGGAAAAGAAAGACATGCGAAAATTCTTTGGAGGACTACGGCAATGTTTTGCCGAGTGAAGAAGCAAGTCTGGACGACAGGGTTATAAGTGCGGAAATGTTTGATATGGTAATGGAAAAAGTGAAGCTGCTACCTGAACACTATGGGGATATCATCACACTGAAGTATGTTTATCAGCACTCGGATGAAGAAATTTCCCAAATCTTGAATATCACACGGGAAAATGTCAGAGTGAGATTATCAAGGGCCAGACAGAACCTTATCAAATTATTGAACGGAGATGAGGTGGGGTAAGGATGGCGCATTTGGATCAGGCGAGGAAAAAAAGCAAAGGTAAGATGCTGGACATTCTGTTTGAATATGCCGGGGAATGTCATATGGAAAACACAGCTCTCTTTATGGCTGAGGCGGATGATGAAGATCAGGGTGAAGGTGAGCAAATTAGCCCTTCTCCTCAATTTGAGCAAAGAATGAAGAAGATCTTTCGAAGTTATGAGCGGACAGAACGATTAAAAAGAGTCGGACGGAAAACAGGAAAGATAATAATTAGGTTAGCTATTATTCTTTTAATTCTCGGAGGCAGTCTGGGAATTGTAACGACTGTAAGTGAGGCAGCCAAAGTAAAAATTTTCAATTTCTTTATCGATACCAAAGATAAGTTTACGGATATCTATTTTAAGGAACAGGAAATCACGCCCACGGAGGCGGAGAAAAGGCTTAGAAAGTGGCATGATGCTTATATTCCTACGTACATACCGGAAGGATTCAAGGTTGTAAACGCGGAGGATCTTGGGGTAATGAGAATTATTGATTATGATAATAGCAATGGGAAGAACATAAAGTATCACTACAGTCCGATTGAAGGAAGTGGTCTGCAAGTCGATACTGAAAATGCCAAGGTGGAAGATATCGTTCTTAATCACGGGGAGGAATGCATGGTAATTGAGAAGAATGGTTTTACCTCTTTGGTATGGCATAATAATGAGATGCTGTTTTATTTGAGGGTTAAATTACTGGATCGGAATGAGGTCATAAAAATGGCAGAGAGCATCAAATTAAGAAAATAGCAAATCAAACTAATTCTATACGTAAGAAAATTTATGATAGTTCTAATTACAGAAAAAAGTATTGACGAGAGCATGACGGTGAGAAGAGGAGTTGGCTTGATTTTGTGGGAACTAAGAATATCGTGGCGGGGAAAAGCTCTCGGGATTGCGATTATTGCGGTATTGGGATTGATTCTACTCAAGAATGCAATCTGGCAGGACGTACTGAAGAAGGCACCGGAAGATTTTGTTGCTGCCAGCTCAAAGGTTGAAGTATCGCAAAGAACGGTGCTTGGAGAAAATGAAAAAAACAAGGAGACATCTCTACTGAAATATCATGTAGAGATTCTCAATAAGACGTCAAAACCGCTTAAATTGAGAGAAGTCCAAGTTATAAATGAAAAAAGCCTGACCAGGTTTTTTAATGGCTGGTATCCGGCCTTTAAGGGCGGGAGTGGTATCGTATTAGAGCCAGGCAAAAGCCTGACTGTTAAGCAACAGCAGGTGGTAATTCCCCGCTATGACCAAATGAGCGAAGAAGATCAGGCTTTGCTGAGTAACAATCTCCAGACAAAATACGTCATGATCGATTACGGCTACTTTGCAATGCCGGAGTATATCATGGTTACGAAAGAGAACATAGGACTCATGCTGGAATAAGTCCTTAGCACCATGGCTTTTCCTTATCCTGACCAAGGTTCTGAATACGACCTGCTGCAAAATATTATCCCTTATACTATGTAAAAGCCCCGACAACCTCCAAATAAGGCGCAAACAAACAACCCTTAAAAGGGTAGCTTAACGTACAAAAGCGGAGGAATTGGGAGAGGGGCGGAAAACCGAACGTGCCTTCATGGCACGCGAAACCGGAGGTTCACTTACTGAAAGCAGCGGGGTTTCCGGTGCAGCGCCATGAAAGTAAGTGAGGCAGCCCTGGCGCACTCCGAAGCGTTGTGCGTCAAGCTGCCCTCACCCCTAATTTTATACTTCCTTCTTATAATGGATAATCTCTTCTACGATATGATCAAGGGTATCTTTAACCTCTTCATCCTGAGGAAGCCCTTGCCGTGTCGCCAAATTGGCCACATCGCTGTTCATGGGAAATTCACCGAGAATCTTAACGCCCATATGCTCGCTGTATTGGAGAAGATCGGTCTGTTCAAACATTTTAATCTTCTTGCCGCAATCAGGGCAAACAATGTAGCTCATGTTTTCTACGATTCCGATGACCGGGATCTTCATAGCTTTTGCCATATTAATGGATTTGGCAACGATCATGGATACCATATCCTGAGGAGTGGAGACAGCAATGGCGGCAGTTATGGGAATGGATTGCATGACCGTCAATGGAACATCGCTGGTTCCCGGCGGCATATCAATGATCAGGTAATCCAAGTCCCCCCAATATACGTCAGTCCAGAATTGTTTCACAGCATTGCCTACCATGGGTCCGCGCCATATGACAGGTTGTTCTTCGTCAGCCATGAGCAGATTTAAGGAAATCACTTTAATGCCTTCTGCTGAGAGAATAGGAATAAACCCCTTTCCCTCTTCACCGTAAACCCTTTCTCCTTTAGTGATTCCCATCAATCTGGGAATCGAGGGGCCGGTAGCATCCGCATCCATCAAGCCTACCTCATAACCCTTACTTCTCAAAGTTTTGGCAATGAGGGTGGAAAGGCTGGATTTCCCTACTCCACCCTTACCGCTCATGATAGCAATAATATTTTTAACGTGGTTAAGGGGATTATTCTCCACCTGGCAGGATTCCTGCGTGGTGCAGCTGGATTCGCTGGGGCAGCCTTCACAGTTGGACATAAAAACACCTTCTTTACTCAGACTTCTCTTTTTACAAGCATAAGCTGTTTTTTATTTTGGATCGGAAAAAGCGATCAGTGATTTAAGTCGCATGATGTCCGATCAAAAAAACCATACTAATCTTTATTATTTTACAATTCCCATTTATTATCCTAGTCTCTGCTTTACGGAATGTCAAACCTATCAACCCATATTCGGTGACATACATAGATGTGAAAAGTTTCCAGATCATTGATTCCACAGTTAAAGAGGGTTATGATGGAGACAGGTTCTTTCTCATCTATTATTATTTATCACTGTCCGAGGGACTAAATAAAATAGTAGATAAAGAAGGTGATAGACAAGACAGAGAAATTTGTTCCTTAGAAGCTACTCCAAAATAATTAACGTGAAATTATGGAGGTGTATGGTTTAGTGGAAGAAGCAGCTGTGATTGTCGGAACACTGGATACTAAAGGTGAAGAATTCAAGTTTATTAAAGATATCTTAGAGAACGAGGGCTTAAAAACGCTGGTAATTAACGCTGGTGTGTTAGGGGAGCCCTTTTTTCAACCGGATATTTCCAATGAAGAAGTGGCCAAGGCCGGAGGTTCAAGCCTTAAAGAACTGGTTGACGGTAATCATCGGGGAAAAGCCTTAGATGTGATGATGTGCGGAACGGTGAATGTGGTAAAAAAACTGTCTGCTGATTATAAAATTACTGGAATGATTAGTTTAGGCGGTTCGTCTGGAACGACGATCGGAACAAAGGCGATGCAGGTGTTGCCTGTGGGAGTGCCTAAGGTAATGGTCTCGACGATGGCATCCGGAGACACTCGTCCTTATGTAGGAGAAAAGGACATTACCATGATGTATTCAGTGGTGGATATTTCCGGGATTAATCCCATTTCTGCCAAAATCCTGGCGAATGCTGCCTATGCTTTGGCTGGAATGATCAAAGGCAAACCGCTTTATGAAGTGGACGAAAAACCATTAATTGCCGCTACCATGTTTGGTGTTACTACTCCTTGTGTCACCAAAGCCAGAGAGTATCTGGAGGAAAAAGGGTATGAAGTATTGGTGTTTCATGCCACCGGCTCTGGAGGAAAGGCGATGGAAAGCCTGGTAGAAGCAGGGTTTATTAAGGGAGTATTGGATATTACCACGACAGAATTATGTGATGAACTGGTGGGAGGAGTACTGACCGCAGGCAAACATCGTTTGGAAGCGGCAGGAAAGAAAGGTATTCCTCAGGTGGTCTCAGTAGGAGCTATGGATATGGTTAATTTCGGGGAATATGACACTGTACCCACTCCGTTCAAAAACCGCAACCTGTTCAGGCACAATGCTACGGTGACTCTGATGCGTACCAATCAAGATGAAAATGCCCAATTGGGTGAGATCATTGCTGAAAAACTGAACGAAGCCGAAGGTCCCACTGTGCTTTACCTGCCATTAAAAGGGGTTTCGGCCATTGATGTGGAGGGTCAACCTTTCTATGGCCCGGAAGAAAACAAGGCACTATTTACTGCGATTAAAGAACATATTAATCGGCAAAAAGTGGAGATTATCGAGATGGATACGGACATTAATGACGAGAAGTTTGCCGTCGCTATGGCGGAGAAATTAATTAACCTATTGAAAAAGTAAAAGTTTGGAGGTTGAGATTGATGGCATTTACCAGACAACAAGTGATTGACAGGCTGAAAAGGCAGATTGAAGCAGGAAAACCGATTATCGGCGGTGGTGCCGGAACGGGTATTTCAGCCAAGAGTGCAGAGGCAGGCCAAGTTGACCTTTTAGTGATCTACAATTCGGGCCGTTATCGGATGGCGGGCAGAGGATCGCTGGCCGGACTGATGCCGTACGGTGATGCAAATAAGATTGTGGAAGAAATGGCCGGAGAGGTACTCACAGTAGTAAAGGATACACCGGTGTTGGCCGGGGTGTGCGGAACCGATCCCTTCCGTCAGATGGACTTATTTCTGAAACATTTGAAAGAGATCGGGTTCTCAGGCGTGCAAAACTTCCCTACCGTAGGACTGATTGACGGTGTGTTCAGAAAGAATCTGGAAGAGACTGGCATGGGTTATGGTTTGGAAGTGGAAATGGTCAGGATGGCCAGGGAACTGGACATGTTCACCACACCCTATGTGTTTGACGAAGAACAGGCTAAAGAAATGGCTGGGGCAGGGGCCGATCTTCTGGTAGCCCACATGGGTCTGACGACGAAAGGAAGCATTGGGGCGGAGACAGCCTTAACACTTGATGATTGTGTGGAAAAAATTCAGGCAATTCATGACGCTGGTACGTCTGTGAACCCGGATGTCATGGTGATCTGCCATGGCGGACCGATTTCTGAACCGGGGGATGCCAAATATGTTTTGAGCAAGACAAAAGGTATCGTCGGCTTCTATGGAGCATCCAGCATTGAAAGACTGCCAACGGAAGTAGGCATTAAGAATCAAGTGATGGAATTTAAAAAGATTTTTGATTAAAAAAGATAGTTTTTAGCGAATAGGCGCAAGGGGAGCGTGTAACCGGGAATAAAGGGGACACGTTCCCCTTGTTTTTTTGGCCTTTGTTGGAAAAAAGTTTCCGTGAGGCGAAAATATGTTTTGTGGATAGCTATTTCTGTGGATAATGTGGATAAGTTTGTGCATAACTATGGCAAGCGGGTTTGGAGTCTCAGGTGATTTTTCGCTCCCGTTGATAAGTTAATCACAAGCTGCTGTGGATAATGTGGATAAGTAGGCTTTTTCCGCTCCATATGACTCATCTGCATGGGGATAAAACTGTGATCTTTTTTTAAAAATAGGTTCGGTTGACAGAACAACGTCCGCAAACTGTTTGGAGCAACAGGAGAGATAAATTTCTGAATTGTTTAAATTTGCCGTATGAAATAGTACAATAAAAATAATCGGAAGAAAGAAATATTTGCCTGATAGAGGAGAATGGGAAGTGGATTCTGGAAAAAGTGTTTTCAGCAAAAGAGAAATCCGAGCCCAAGCTTTGGCGCGGAGAGATGGATTAACGGCGGAAGAGCGAAAGTTGAAAAGCGGACAAATGGCCCGGTATATCTTTGCCCTGCCTGAATGGGAACAGGCCGGGACGCTGATGCTCTACATGAACTTCCGCACAGAGGCTGAGACAGGTGAGTTAGTCTCCGACATACTGAAAAGGGAAAAGCGCCTGATTCTACCCAGATGTTTACCACATGGCTTGGTCGAGCCTTTGTTGGTTCAGGATTTGGCACGGGATATGGAGTCCGGCCGGTGGGGAATCAGTGAACCTAAAGCAACCTGTCCTCCAGTTAATCCTCAAGAAATTGATTTGATCCTCATTCCGGGAGTAGCTTTTGACTGTGATGGCAACAGGCTGGGCTATGGAGCGGGCTTTTATGATCGCTTTCTTCCTTTATTGAAAGAGGATGTGCCTCGAATCGGCTGGACTTTTTTTTGTCAGATTTTTGAGAGAATACCGGCGGAACCTCATGATCAGACCATGACAATGCTGATCAGTGAAGAAGGCATTTTTCCTTGCCTTCATAAAGGGCGAGGGTGAACTAAACAGCAGGAAAAAGATTTGCGTTAAAGGGGAATTCTAATGAGCAATGAATGTACTGCAGGCTGTGCCAATGTGGAAGAGCCGAAACAGATGAGATTGAAAGAGCTTTTGCATCGATATGCCGGGATGGAAGGGGCGTTGATTCCCGTTCTACAAAAGGCTCAGGAGATTTATGGTTATTTGCCCAGAGAAGTGATGGAACAGATCGGGAAAGCCTTGGCTGTTCCGCCGGCAAAAGTCTATGGCGTGGCTACTTTTTACGCCCAGTTTAGGCTTGCTCCGGTAGGCAGAAATGTGGTGAAGGTCTGTATGGGGACAGCTTGCCATGTGCGGGGCGGAGATAAGGTATATGAAGCGATTGAAAAGACTCTGGGTATCGCAGATGGGGAGACGACAGCCGATTTGCGCTATACGCTGGAACTGGTAGCGTGTATCGGAGCCTGTGGGCTGGCTCCTGTGATGTCGGTGAATGATAAGATCTACGGCCGTCTGACACCGGAGAATGTGAGATCAATATTGGCAGACTATAAATAGATGAACAGGAGTGGGGAGATGGAGAAAGAGGTGCTTTTTTGCACAGGTACAGGATGTGTCTCTTCCGGGGCAGGTCCAATGACAACCCTGATGAGGGAATATCTGCATAAGCACGGGCTAGACAAGACAATTAAAGTGAAAGCCACCGGATGTCATGGCTTCTGTGAGCAAGGACCGATTATGGTGATCGAGCCGGAAGGACGATTCTACACCCGAGTTCAAGCCGAGGATTTGGAAGAAATCATCAGGGAGGATCTGATCGGAGGGCGGGTCGTGGAGCGTCTCCTTTACACTGATCCTCTTAATCAGACAAAAACATTGACTTATGGTGAAACTCCCTTCTATGCTAAACAGCATCGGATTGTGCTGGCAAACTGCGGGCATATTGATCCGGAACAGATTGAAGATTACCTGGCTTGTGCAGGATATCAGGGTTTTACCAAAGCCCTTAAAGAAATGAGTCAGGAGGATATTATCAGGGAAATCAAAGCTTCCGGTTTACGAGGCAGGGGAGGAGCGGGGTTTCCTACCGGGCTGAAATGGGAATTTTGTCACCAGGCAGCGGGGTCAAAGAAATATCTGATTTGCAATGCTGATGAGGGAGATCCGGGAGCCTTTATGGACAGGAGTGTTTTGGAAGGTGATCCTCATGCAGTGATCGAAGGGATGCTGATCGGTGCTTTGGCGATCGGAGCTGATGAGGGATATGTATACTGTCGGGCCGAATATCCTCTGGCTTTGCAGCGGCTGGAAATAGCCATAAAGCAGGCGGAAGAGAAAGGGTGGCTTGGCGATAATATTCTGGGCAGCGGGTTTTCTTTTCACCTGAAAATCAAGGTGGGGGCAGGAGCCTTTGTTTGCGGAGAAGAAACGGCACTGATGGCCTCGATTGAAGGTAAGCGGGGCATGCCCAGGGTCAGACCACCTTTTCCTGCTATCAGAGGGTTGTGGGGCAAGCCTACCAATATTAACAATGTGGAAACATGGGCCAACATTCCCTATATCATCCGCCATGGAGCGGAAAAATACGCCGTTTTGGGTACGGAAAAGAGCAAAGGGACCAAGGTGTTTGCTCTGACCGGAAAAGTTAATAATACGGGACTGGTAGAGGTTCCGATGGGAGTACCGCTGAGGGACATCATCTTTGATATTGGAGGCGGAATCCGGGACGGAAAGCAGTTTAAGGCGGTACAGATCGGCGGACCGTCAGGAGGATGTCTGCCTGAGGAGTTGCTGGATCTTTTGGTCGAGTATGATTCGTTAATTCAAGCGGGTGCTATGGTAGGTTCGGGCGGCCTAGTGGTGATGGACGAAACGACCTGCATGGTTGATATTGCCCGCTATTTTCTGGACTTTACCCAGAAAGAATCCTGCGGGAAATGTGCACCCTGCCGGGAAGGAACGAAGCGGATGCTGGAAATTCTGGAGCGGATTACTGCCGGTAAAGGGGAGATGGCGGATCTGGAGAAGCTCGAACAATTGGCCCGGGTGATCAAAGACACTTCTCTATGCGGATTGGGGCAGACAGCGCCTAACCCTGTCCTGGCTACCCTGCGCTATTTTCGTTCTGAGTATGAGGCCCATATCGGGGAAAAACGATGTCCAGCCCATGCCTGTGCTGCCTTATTGAGCTACCGGATTGACCCGGTAAAATGTAAGCGCTGCAGCCTATGTGCCAAAAGCTGCCCTGTCAATTGTATTTCCGGCAGCAAGGATGTTCCCTATGTGATTGATGAAGAAGAATGCATCAAGTGTGGCACATGTCTGGAAAAGTGCAAGTTTGAGGCTGTGGTGCGTTCATGATCGGGGCCAACATTTTAGGAGCAGTTGAGCGGGAGGAGTGGCGATGATGACGGTAGGGGAAAGAATTGAGCTGACCATTGACGGTCGGGAAGTGAGCGCAGCAAAGGGTACAACCATTTTGGAGATATGCCGTCTTTATGATATAAATATTCCTACCCTGTGTGAAGATCCGTCCCTGAGTAACTTAGGAATGTGCCGGCTTTGCGTGGTGGCAGTGGAGGGAATGAAGAATTTGCTGCCGGCCTGTGTCACGCAGGCTGTGCAGGGAATGGTGGTGCAGACCCGAAATGCAAGGGTCATGGAGGCCAGAAAAGTCATTCTGGAGCTGATGCTGGCCAATCATCCCCAAGACTGTATGACCTGCCAGAAAACGGGCAACTGCAAATTAGCCGATTATGCGTATGAATATGGTGCCAGAGGCAGGTTCTATGAGGGAGAAAAGCGGCAAGTATCCTTGGAGGATAATAATCCTTTTATTGTCCGGGATATGGAAAAATGCATTTTATGTGGAAAGTGTATTTCAGCATGTGACGAGATTCAGGGCAGCCATGTGCTGGATTTTGCTCATCGGGGTTTCAGTACGATGGTAGGCCCGGCATTTGGCCTTTCTTATAAAGAATCGGAGTGTGTCTTTTGCGGGAATTGTGTGGCAGTCTGTCCGACAGGGGCCCTGACGGAAAAGGGAATGGTGGGTAAAGGCCGTCCCTGGGAAGTAAAAAAGGTGCGGACAACCTGCCCCTTTTGCGGTACTGGATGTAATTTCGATTTGAATATCAAGGACGACCAGGTGATCGGGGTGACCTCTGCTCCCGATGCTCCCGTCAATCAGAATGCCCTTTGTTTGAAAGGGCGCTTTGGGATGGACATGGTTCACAGTCCGGCCCGTATTACCACTCCTTTGATCAAAAGAGAAGGACAGTGGGTAAAGGCCGGCTGGGATGAAGCCCTGGATCTGGTAGCGGAAAGACTGGGAGAGATCAAAAAGGAATATGGTCCGGACGCAATTGGAGCCTTGAGCTCGGCGCGCTGTACCAATGAAGAAAATTACTTGATGCAAAAGCTGATGCGGGCTGTGATCGGTAGCAATAACATTGATCATTGTGCCCGAACCTGCCATGCTCCGACAGTGGCAGGGCTGGCCGCTACGCTGGGATCAGGGGCTATGACCAATTCGATTGAAGAGATTCCTGAGATGGATTTGCTCTTTGTGATTGGGTGCAATGCCACGGAAGCCCATCCTGTGATCGGGACAAAGATGAAGCAGGCCGTGCGCAAAGGAGCGAAGATGATCGTAGCTGATCCGCGGCGGATTGAATTGGCAGAGATAGCTGATCTTTATCTCCCTATTCGACACGGTACCGATGTCGCCTTGATTAATGGGTTAATGCACATTATTCTGGCTAACGGCTGGGAGGATAAAGCTTTTATTGCTGAGCGCACCGAGCAGTTCGAGGCATTTCAGACTGTTGTGGCAAAATATCCACCGGAAAAAGTTTCCCAAATTACAGGAGTGCCTGTGGGGGATTTATACAAGGCGGCACAGATGTATGCCGAGACAGAGAAGGCAGGTATTTACTATACTTTAGGAATTACCGAACATACCTGCGGAACGGATAATGTGATGAGCCTGTCCAATCTGGCGATGCTGACCGGACATTTGGGCCGGCCCTTTTGCGGGGTGAATCCCTTGCGGGGGCAGAACAATGTTCAAGGTTCATGTGATATGGGCGCTTTGCCGGGAGATTATCCGGGCTATCAGAAGGTGGAAGATGAGGAATCGAGAAGGAAATTTGAGGCAGCCTGGCAGGTCTCATTGAATCCCCGCAAGGGCCTGATGATTCCGGAGATGCTGGATCAGGCTCTGGAGAAGAATATTCGGGCGATGTACGTCATGGGTGAAGATCCGGTGCTCAGCGATGCTGATGCCAATCATGTGCGCAAAGCGATGGGGGCTTTAGACTTCCTGGTGGTGCAAAATCTCTATATGACGGCGACGGCCGAGTACGCCGATGTCATCCTGCCGGGGGCCAGTTTTGCAGAGAAAGAAGGGACATTTACCAACTGTGAACGGCGGGTGCAGAAAGTAAACCAAGGTATTGATCCTGTGGGTAATTGCCGTCCTGACTGGGAGATCTTCTGTGATCTGGCAGGAAAAATGGGATATCACTTCCCATACGAGTCACCGGCAGATATTATGGAGGAAATCGCTGCCCTTACTCCTCAGTATGGGGGAATCAGCTATGAGAATTTGGGCCGAAAAGGTCTGCAATGGCCTGTGCCTCACATGGGCCACCCTGGTACCCCAATTCTTCATGTCGGCCGCTTTACGAGGGGAAGAGGCTTATTTATGCCGGTGGAATATGAGCCTCCCAATGAAATGCCTGATGAGGAATTTCCCTTTATTCTCAGTACAGGACGGAAATTGGAGCACTACAACATTACTACCAGACATTCTGCCGCGCTGGAAGCTCATGCACCGGAAGAGGAGGCAGAGCTTAATCCGTCCGATGGGAAGAGGCTGGGTGTAAAGAGCGGGGAGCGCATCAAAGTGATCTCCCGGCGGGGTGAATTGGAGACTAAGGTGAAGCTGTCCGAACGTGTTCCGGAAGGGACTTTGTTCATGACCCTTCATTACTGGGAAACGCCTACCAATGTGCTGACAAATCCGGCCTCAGATAAGGTGACCCAGACTTATGAATATAAGGTGTGCGCCGTTAATGTAAGCAGGTTAAAATAGTGTTGACTATAAAAATATGTAAGAAGGAAAGGTGAGCGGCAATGTGTTCCCTCCAAGCAAATGATAAGAATAGCAATTGGCCGGAAGTGAGTTCGCAGCAGAAACTATCCGCTACAGGAATTCTATTGGCTGGAGGGAAGAGCTCACGCATGGGAAAAAATAAGGCATTTCTCGAGTTGGGTGGCCAAACCTTGATTGAGCATAGTTTGGGAGTACTGGATCAAACCTTTGCAGAAGTGCTGATCAGCGGTGATCAGGCTCTCTATGGAAACTGTGGCTTTGCGGTTGTGCCGGATCAGCACAGGGAGCAAGGGCCTTTGGCCGGACTGGAAGCCGGTCTGGAAAAGGCCCGTTTTGACTGGTGCTTTTTTGCTGCCTGCGATATGCCTTTTTTAGATGGCAGAGGGATTCGCTTCCTGTATGATTTTGTTTCTGGACATGATATAGTGGCCCCTGATAGCGAACGGGGGGTTCATCCCCTTCATGCTTTTTATCATCGCCGTTGCTTGAATGTGATTAAAGCCAACCTTCAGTCAGGGCGAAGGCGGATTTTGGATATTTATCCACATTGCCAAGTGCGCTATGTGACGGAAGAGGAGTTAGCCGGGCGAGGCTTATCACAGCGACTCTTTACTAACGTGAACACTCCTGAGGAATGGGCAGCTTTAAATCATAGGGAAGAATGATCCGTTCCGGAGAGGTGTAGATGTTTAGCTTCTCTCCTCTGGCAAACCCGATGACGGTAATATTCAGATCCTGAGCCAATTGCAGGGCCAGATCGGTGGGGGCAGAGCGGGCGATCAGAATGGGGCAGCCCATTTTTGCCACTTTAAGTAGAATTTCCGATGAAACCCGGCCACTGAAAAACAATACGCATTTTTCTAAAGACTTTCTGTTTCGAAAAGCATGACCGTAGAGCTTGTCAAAAACATTATGGCGCCCGATGTCATACGCTGAACAAACTATTTCTCCATCACTGCCGATGCCCCCGCTGTGGATGCCTCCCGTATCCTGAAACAAAGGGAGGGGCTTCTCCAGATATTCAATGTATCGATAGGCTTGGGACAGAGAAATGGTGAGATTGGAAGCACATGGTTTGGCAAGCTGAGCATCGTTGGCAAAGTAGAAGGAGGTACGACTTTTACCGCAGCAGGCGGAAAGGAACCGTTTGCTCATCAGCTTGGATTGGAGAGGCCTTTTTCTGCCAGTAATCCAGATCATTGATTGGCGTGGGTCATAGCTTAAATCGGTGAGATCTTCCGGTTGGGTGATAAAGCCTTCTGAGAGGAGAAAGCCGACAGCCAGTTCTTCAATTTGGGCGGGTGAACAAAGCATGGTGACGATTTCTTCTTCATTAAAATAAAGGGTGAGTGGAGTTTCGCGCACGATGCTGTCCTGGACGAGCTGAGCTTCTGTGCCCTTGACTTTAATAATCTGTTGTTTCGTTACTTCTTCCAACATTTTATCCTCCACATTTTAAGTTTTTCTGATATACTCATCTTAGATAAGAAATGAGACAAATTGTGATATGTTGATAAATGTTTTAATTTTTTAAAAATTCACTAATCGATCTAACCTAATGTTATCAATATTTAAGGTTAATGAATACCCATTGCGAAAATTTTCATAAAGATTTTACTGCTAAATAAGTTCATCATGAATGTAAGGTGGGGAAGAATTTAAGAAGAGGTATCTTAATGGCAGGCATTTGATGAATGGTGGCGAATATTAAGTTCGGTAGATTATTTGTATGGAACTTAAGGACAGTGGAAATTATGTAAAGGTTGGAAAGAAAGATAATAACATATTCTGAGATTCCAAAGCCGGAACCCTAAAGTTTTATAGCAATGGGAACTGGACAGGTGCGGAAGCACTCGGGTATTACGGGAAACTGTAGTATCTCCTGTTGGAAAGGAGTCTGAAAGCTGCGTATGAGTTGATTACTCTGCGGTCTGCCGACAGACTGTAGAGTTTTATTTTTTATATATCCTGATCTGCCGCTCATCCCGGCAAGTTGCACAGAGAAGAGGGATAATATGCTGGATCAATATCAACGACAGATAGAATATATGCGCATCTCAATTACGGATCGCTGTAACTTGCGCTGTGCATATTGTATGCCTGAAAAAGGGGTGGAGTGGATTCCCCACTCGATGATTCTTACCTTTGAGGAAATTCTGCAGGTGATGGAAGCCTCTACTAAGCTGGGCTTTTCCCGCTTCCGCATTACTGGAGGCGAACCTCTGGTGCGCAAAGGGGTGCTCGACTTTTTGCAACGGGCGGCCAAGATTAAGGGTGTGGAAGATCTGATGCTCACCACGAATGGAATACTCTTGGAAGAGATGGCTCCAGATCTCAAAGCAGCGGGGGTAGACCGGATTAATGTCAGCCTGGATACCTTTGACGGGGAGCGTTTTCGTGAGGTGACGCGGGGCGGTGATGTTAATAAGGTGATTGCCGGGATCTTCAAGGCCTTGGAAGTAGGCCTTAATCCGGTCAAGATCAATGCTGTGGTAGTGCGTGATTTCAATGATCATGAATTGCCCAAATTTCTTGATTTAGCCCGAAACTATCCACTCCATGTGCGTTTTATCGAATTGATGCCGATCGGCACGAGCTCGGAGCGGCGTTCAGATTTTGTTCCCATTGCCGAGATGAAAAAAATCATCGGCATTGAAGATCTGCACCCGGTTCAGGATATCCGGGGAGGGGGACCGGCAGAATATTACCGGCCGGAAGGATACAAAGGAAGTATAGGATTTATCAGTGCTCTGAGCAGACACTTTTGTCAGACCTGTAACCGGGTCAGGCTCACGGCGGATGGCAAATTGAGACCGTGTCTGCACAGCAGTCAGGAGCTGGATTTACGTCAGGCTCTGCGCAGTGGGGGTACGGAAGAGGATTTGATTCAGGTTCTCTCCCAGGCCATTCAACAAAAACCCTCTCAGCACCATATGAATGAAGAATCATGGCATGATAAACGCTTCATGTCCCAGATCGGAGGCTAAGTATGGAACTAACACATTTCAACGAAGAAGGCCGGGCCAAAATGGTGGATGTAAGTGAAAAGAACATCACCTCCAGAGTGGCAACGGCTCGTGGACGCATTGATATGCAGCCCGAAACCTTTGACAGAATATGCAAAGGCCAGATTGCCAAAGGAGATGTGCTGGCGGTGGCTCAGGTTGCGGGAATTATGGCAGCTAAACAGACCTCGGCTCTCATTCCCATGTGTCATCCCCTGCCGATTACAGGAGCGGATATCCGCTTTGAACTCAAAGCTCCCAGCACGATTTTCATCGAGGGGACAGTCAAGGTGAGCGGCAAAACCGGCGTGGAAATGGAGGCCCTGACTGCGGTCAGCGTAGCGGGACTGACGATCTATGACATGTGCAAGGCCATTGATAAGACCATGGTGATCGGTGAGATTCTTTTAGAGGAAAAAACCGGCGGCAAGAGCGGGCATTTTAAGCGCGACGACTATTTATCAGGTAAATAGCATGGAAATAGATAGAATATCTTATCACGGCTGCAAATTTTAATTTTAGTGGGGAAAGGTGACGATGATCATGGCAAAAGTTTTGGCGGTCTGTACCAGTGAGCGCAAGGGAGAGCGAAAGAAAAATGTAGGGGAAGGTAAATTTATTCCTGAATTCGGTATTGAGGGAGATGCTCATGCGGGAAAATGGCATCGCCAGGTAAGTTTGCTGGCGATGGAAAGTATCAAGAAAATGCAGGATAAGGGTTTGGATGTTGGACCTGGTGACTTTGCCGAAAATTTGACCACTGAAGGCATCGAGTTATATACCCTTCCGATTGGAACCCATTTAAAGATCGGAGAAAATGTGCTGGGAGAAGTGTCTCAGATTGGCAAAGAATGTCATGCTCACTGCGCTATCTATTATCAGGCCGGAGACTGTGTCATGCCCAGAGAAGGTATTTTCATCAAAGTATTGCAGGGCGGCCCGGTAAAAGTAGGAGATTCCATCGAGGTGATAAGCGAAAATGTTTAAAGTGGGAGTGATTACGGCAAGCGATAAAGGGTCACGAGGAGAACGGGAGGATCAATCCGGTCCCGTGCTGTGTGATCTGGCCAGGGAAATTGGTGGGGAGATCGTTGAGTATGTGGTCTTGCCTGACGATTTAGAGCAGTTAAAGGCTAAAATGTGCTGTTTTGCCGATGAATTAAAGCTTGATTTGGTCTTAACTACAGGTGGAACAGGTTTCTCTCCGAGAGATGTAACGCCGGAAGCCACTCTGGCGGTGGCGGATCGTCTGGTGCCCGGCTTCGGAGAAGTCATGCGGCAAGAGAGTCTCAAAGTTACACCTAAGGCGATGCTGAGCAGAGCCACTTCCGTATTGCGTAAGCGAACCTTGATTATCAATATGCCGGGAAGTCCGAAAGCGGTGAAGGAATGCTGGGCCGTTATCGCTCCGGCCATTCCCCACGGTCTGGAGATCATGCGCGGCGACGCCACTGAATGTGCTCGTGTCACAGAATAACCTAATCAGAAATTTCAAAGATGAAGGGACTGCCACAAAATAGTAATTTTAAGTTTTTAAAGTTCTATTTTGTGGCAGCCCCTTATTTTTAGTTTGGCCATAATAAAAACTGGGGATTTGTCACTCTTGTCCTTATCTTGCGTAAGCTATTATATGAATGATAAGGAGTGTAAGGAGTGTGTTCGGTGAAAGCGATCGTGTTTATTGACTATGAGAATATATGGAAGGGCCTGGCCAACCGTGGATATATGTTAATGCCTGAAGAAATGCTTCAGATATTAAACCGATACAGTGAGAAAAAACAGTTGGACCTTTTAGCGGTCTATGTCTATGCAAACTTTGACAGGGAAGAATTTTGGCGCACTCAGACATTATTTCAGAAAACTAATGTGATGACGCGCCATGTTTTCAGTAAAAACAGTTTTGCCAATACCGATCTTAGGAACAATGCCGCTGATCTGGAACTCATGTTGGAGGCTCAGGAATTACTGCTGACCAGGTCTTCAACGTTTGACACCTTTATCTTGATTACGGGGGATGGAGATTTCTTACCTTTAGTGCGCAAGATCAGAACCTGGGGTAAGGATGTGCGGGTGATCGGAATCAAGGACAGCATTCATCATACATTACTTCCCTATTGCGAAGAATGGGATATGTTTGATGAGCTGATGAAGGAAAGACCTAAAAACAGCTATGCACCGGAAGACGATATCAAAAAGGCTTTGGCCCTCCTGGGGCATATGCAATTAAGAATGGCATATATCGCCTCGACAAAAGCCAGGGCCATGTTGATGGATCAATTAGGATGCACCATCATCGAGGTCAAGGAACTTATTCGTCTTGCCCTACAAACCGGAATGCTCATTGAAAAGGAACATGCGGATCCCAGTCTGAAAATAGGGCGCACCAAAATTTATGTATTAAATTTAGAGCATCCCGTCGTACAGGAAGAGTTAAAGGATATTATTACGGAAGTGAAGAATAAACAAGATGGTCTCCTTAGCTAATTAGTAATAAACGTTTATAGAAATTTTAACCATCCTTTCCATTTTGAGTGAATAAAATTGATAGCGTCTGGTCATTCTATCTGATAGAAGTGGCTTGGAATAGGGGTACAAACCTCTTCACATCTAATAACTAGCTATTCATAGAAACAATAAGATAATTGGCTATAAATTCTCCTAAACTTTGAATTTGGCTATTTATTAGGTTTGCTTTCTATGTCGCCCTTGCATATTATATAGCTAGATATTAGCACTCAATTGTATTGAGTGCTAACAACATAACGAGATAGGAATTTAAGGAGGGAATTTTCTTTATGAACATTAAGCCTCTTGCTGATCGTGTAATTGTGAAAGCAATTCCAGCAGAAGAAAAGACTAAGAGCGGAATCATTATGCCAGACACCGCTAAAGAAAAACCACAAGAAGCGGAAGTTGTTGCTGTCGGACCGGGTAAATATGAAAATGGCAGCCGCATTGCCCTTGATGTAAAAGTCGGGGATAAGGTGATTTTTTCTAAGTACGCCGGAACTGAAGTTAAATATGACGGAGAAGAATATCTCCTTCTTAAGGAATCTGATATTTTAGCTATCCTTGGCTAAGCAATTATGTAGTATCAGGTTTTTTGACTTGCTATTGGTAAGAGCAGTCCATAGTCAGGGCAGCTCATTTTTAACGAATGATGATGTTAAGATTATTAAGGAGGAATAGATTGTGGCAAAGCAGATCGTGTTTAATGAAGAAGCTCGCCGCGCGCTGGAAAAAGGTGTAAATTCCTTGGCCGAAGCTGTGCGTGTAACCCTAGGACCGAAAGGTCGCAACGTTGTTTTAGATAAAAAATTTGGTTCCCCGTTGATTACCAATGACGGTGTGACCATTGCCAGAGACATTGAATTGGAAGATCCATTTGAAAATATGGGTGCCCAACTCGTTAAAGAAGTCGCTACTAAGACCAATGACGTAGCAGGTGATGGCACTACCACAGCTACTGTACTGGCTCAGGCCATTATCCGTGAAGGCTTGAAGAATGTGGCTGCTGGTGCCAATCCGATGGTCATTAAACGAGGGATTGAAGAAGCGGTTAAGGTTTTGGTGGAAGACATTAAATCTACAGCCAAACCGATTGAAAGCAAGGAAGCAATTGCTCAGGTGGCCTCCATTTCCGCTGCCGACAACACCATTGGTGAACTGATCGCTGAAGCGATGGAGAAAGTGGGCAAAGACGGCGTTATCACCGTAGAAGAAGCAAAGGGCATGACCACTGATTTGCAGGTGGTTGAAGGCATGCAATTCGACCGCGGTTATATCTCTTCCTATATGATTACAGATACCGACAAGATGGAATCTGTACTTAACGATCCTTATATCCTGATCACCGACAAGAAAATCGGTGCGATTGCCGATGTTCTCCCTGTTCTGGAGAAAGTGGTACAGGCTGGCAAGCAATTGCTGATTATCGCTGAAGATGTCGAAGGTGAAGCTCTCACCACTCTGATCGTTAATAAATTGCGCGGCACCTTCACCTGTGTTGGTGTAAAAGCTCCCGGATTCGGCGACCGCCGCAAAGCTATGTTGGAAGATATCGCTATTTTGACCGGCGGTACGGTCATTACCGAAGATCTTGGCCTCAAGCTGGACAGCACAACCCTGGAAATGCTGGGCCGTGCCCGTCAGGTAAGAGTGACCAAAGAAGAAACGACCATTGTGGAAGGTGCAGGCGAAATTGCCGACATCAAAAACCGTGTGGAAGCGATCAAACGTCAAATCGAAGAAACTACTTCAGAATTTGATAAAGAGAAGCTTCAGGAACGTCTGGCTAAGCTGGCCGGCGGTGTTGCGGTTATCCAAGTAGGTGCTGCTACCGAAACAGAAATGAAAGAGAAAAAATTACGCATTGAAGATGCTTTGGCTGCTACCCGTGCTGCCGTTGAAGAAGGTATCGTAGCCGGCGGTGGTACAACTTTGGTGGATGCAGCTGCCATTCTGGATAAACTGAATTTAGACGGAGACGAAAAGACCGGTGTGGACATCATCCGCCGTGCTTTGGAAGAACCTTTGCGTCAGATCGCCAACAATGCCGGATTGGAAGGTTCGGTAATTGTGGAAAAAGTTCGGGAAAGCGCCAGAGGCGTAGGCTTCAATGCTCTGAGCGAAAAATATGAAGATATGATCGCTGCTGGTATTGTTGATCCTGCCAAAGTTACCCGCTCTGCTCTGCAGAATGCAGCTTCGATTGCAGCTATGGTTCTGACCACAGAATGCTTAGTAGCTGATATTCCTGAAAAAGAAGCTCCTGCTGCACCTGGTATGGGTGGCATGGGCGGCATGGGCGGCATGATGTAAGTCATAGCCCCCAAGCCCTTAATATAATCGTGACTCATGTGGGTATGGCTATTTGCTGATACCGGCATGAGTCACGTTTTTTTTAGAAGAGCTTTCGGACAATTTTCGGACAAAAATCAGACCATAAACCTACTGCAAAAGCAGAAAACCTGTGTTATAGTTTAAACTGAGGAAACCAGTGAGGCCCATGAAGGTTTAGAAAATAAGGGAGTCACTGGTTTCCTGTTTTATAAGACTGCGTGATAAGCGTAAGTCTTTTTTATTTTGTGGAAGTTCCTTTAATAAGCAAAGATATGGAGGGATGAAGGAAATATTTCGGACAATTTTCGGACAAAAATCAGACCATAAACCTACTGCAAAAGCGAAAAACCTGTGTTATAGTTTAAACTGAGGGAATCAGCTGAGACCCGAAATACGGGAAAGGACTCCGGTACCGTTTCCTTTCCGGACAATATGAACCCATGATTAGACTGTCGTTTTGTGCGATGGTCTATTTTTATGGGCAAAAGGGTGATGGCATGTTATCAGTCAATGACCTCAGAAACGGGGTGATCGGCCAGCTTGAACAGTATTTCCCCGCTATTCCCGCCCACAGTGAAACACCGGATGAAGGCTCAGCGAAGCCTTATTTTTATGTCAGGACGATTTCCGTTGTTCAGGAAAGGGAAGCGGGGCAGCGCTACAAAAGGAACTTATCCTTTGATATTCAATATTTCGCCGCTGCCCAGGCTGATTTTAATGAGACCAGCTATGGCATTGGGGAAGTACTGTTTGAGATGATGGAATATCTGATCATCAATGGTAACCGGGTGAAAGCCAAAGACCTGCATTGTGAAGATGCCGAAGGTATTTTCCACTTTTTCCTGACCCTTGAATTGTCTGTTGTCAGGGAAGGAGAAACAGGCAATCCAATGCAGACTCTGGAACAGGAGGGAAATATCAAAAATGGCTAAGAAAACAGTGAACCAGTCACCAGTGTACAGCAAGGAGCAGCTATTGCACTCCAAGCAATTTGTCCAGCAAAAGGACTTATTAAATGCTTTGCTGGCGGAGGGTGAGTACAGTGTGGAACAAGTGAAAAAAACAGTGGAAGAATTTTTAAAAAGGGAGGCAATCTAATGGCTGGAGGAACATTTACCGAACAGAATAAAATTCGCCCGGGGGCCTATATCAATTTTGTCAATGAGGCTGGGGCCGCCAATCAAGTGAGTGTGAGAGGAATTATGACTATGTCACTCTCTCTGCCCTGGGGAGAAAGTAAAACAATCCTTTCTGTCGATGGAGCGACTAATTTTCGTGAGGTGCTGGGATACGACTTAACAGCACCTCAGCTTTTACTGGTCAGGGAAGGTTTAAAGAGAGCAAAGACTCTGCTCCTTTACCGCTTGAATGAAGGAGTCAAAGCCACGGCCACCCATGAAAATCTGGTGGCTACCGCCCAGTTTGGTGGGGTCCGCGGCAATGATCTGTCCATTAAAGTTCAGCAAAATGTGGATGATGTGGGCAAATTTGATGTGCAGACCTTGTTAAGCGGAACAGTTGTGGATGTACAAACGGTGGCAGCCATCTCAGAATTGAAAGCAAATTCCTGGGTCACTTTCATCGGAAGTGGGGATTTGAGTGCTACTGCGGGAATTCCTTTGAGTGGCGGCTCCGACGGAACCGTGACCAACCAGGACCACAGTGATTATCTGCAGGCAGTTGAACTGCATGACTTCAATACCATTGCCCTGTTTTCCAATGCTGCCGATTTGAAGGCTCTGTATACTGCTTTTGTCAAAAGGCAGAGAGAGGATGAAGGCCGAAAGGTGCAAGGTGTGCTGGAAAATTATCCGACCGCTGATTCAGAAGGCATCCTCTCTGTGAAAAATGGAGTGGTGCTGGAGGATGGAACAGTGCTCAGCGCCATGCAAACGGTGGCATGGCTGGCCGGTGCAACAGCTGCGGCAGAAGCTAATGAGTCGCTGACCTATCAGGCTTATGATGGGGCAGTGGATGTCTCCCCCCGTTATACAAATACACAAATTGAGGTGGCTTTGAAGAACGGGGAGATCCTCTTTACCCAAAGCAAGGGCCGGGCGATTGTGGAGCAGGATATTAACACCTTGACAGGGTTTACACCTGAGAAAGGCAAACAATTTTCCAAGAACCGGGTCATCCGGGTATTGGATGGGGTTGCCAATGATCTGAAGAACGTGTTTGAAACTTATTATATCGGCAAGGTCAGTAACAATGCTGACGGCCGCAACTTGTTCCGCAAAGAGTGCATCAAGTACATGGAGCAACTGCAAAACAGCAATGCCATTCAGAATTTCGACGGGCAAAAGGATGTGACCGTATCTGCCGGCAGCGCATCGGACGGCGTATATATTGAAGTCAATGTCCAGCCCGTGGATGCGGTAGAGAAAATTTACATGAAAGTGCAGGTGCAGTAATATGGGATTTCTTAAAGCAGGCGATACGATTTCCGGACAGGAAGGCAGGGCTTATGCCACCATTAACGGCCAGGTTGAGGAAATGTTCTATATTAAAAAGATCGAAGCCTCTGTGGAAAAAAGTAAGGCAGAGGTCAAGACGCTGGGACGGCGCGGCACTCAGCATAAAGCTAACGGCTGGAGCGGTTCAGGCAGCATGACCATTTATTATGTCACCTCTCTATTCCGTCAGATGATGCTGGACTATATCAAAACTGGGG
The DNA here is from genome assembly GCA_023390635.1 of Bacillota bacterium. GTDB lineage: Bacteria > Bacillota > Desulfitobacteriia > Desulfitobacteriales > Desulfitobacteriaceae > JAEWCM01. The sequence continues at coordinate 7,212 of JAEWCM010000060.1, read as the reverse complement.
TGGATACCTACTTTGATGTGCAGATTGTCAACGAAGATCCGGCATCGACGATTGGCAAACAAACGATTGTCCTTAAAGGGGTTAACCTGGACAAAGTGATCATGGCTACCCTGGATACGGAAGCAGATACTTTGGAAGAAGATTTGGACTTCACCTTTGAAGATGTGGATGTTTTGGATCAGTTCAATCAGCCGGTCCTGAGCTAATTAAATATAGCTTCTAATTGTTGAGTGTGGAAAAATCAGAATAAAGGCCACTAGGCCAAAGCTATGGAGGAATAGTCGATGAGTGATTTAAGCGCTTTTTTTGCTCAAAATGTGAACTCTGACGTTACGGAGGAAGTGATCGTATCAGAGCGGTTCAAGGACAGCGAGGGGAAACCGGTTCCCTGGAAGATTCGGAGCATGACGGAGGAGGAGAATGAAGCAATCCGTAAGTCAGCCACCAGAAGGGTAAAGGGACCGAACGGAACCCAAACCCAGGAGGTTAACCCTAATGAATATGCGGCTAAATTGGTCGTGACCAGTGTGGTTTTTCCTAACCTAAAGGATTCGGACTTACAAAAATCCTATGGCGTCATGGGAGCGGAAGCCCTGCTGCGCAAGATGCTTTTTCCAGGGGAATATTCCACCTTGCTGCAGAAGGTGCAGGAACTGAACGGCTTTGACAAGAACATGGAAGAATTGATGGATGAGGTAAAAAACTAATCGAGGGGGGCGACGGTGAGGCCAATTATGCCTACTATGCCCTCCACGAGCTCCATATTCTTCCCCATGATTTGGTAAAGATGAGTCAGCGGGAGAAGGCGGCTATCTTTAGTATGATCAATATAAGGGTAAAGTCGGAGAAACGATTAAAGAAGAAATAGATCCCGTGAGGGTCTATTTCTTCTTTTCAATGAAGGGTCTGTCGGGGAACGGATTTTGTAGGCAACTAAGGAATGAATGACACTCCGCTGTCGCAAACTGGCGTTGAATGCTCATCTCCGGTCATTCATTTCTTAGTATTATTAGATATCGTTAGATTCATGTGCGACAGCCCTTGAAAGTGTGGTGAGATGATGGCAAGTATGGAAGAAAGTCTAAAGGCTTTTGAAAAGATAGTAAAATTAAGTGCTTCCAATATTGAAAAAGTGACTTCCAAGTTTAGTATAACGATAGAGAAATGTGCTAAGAATTTCAGCACGACAATGGAGAGATGCGCAAAAGGCTTTCAGGCGGCTGTGGAAAGAGGGAAAGCTCGCTTAGCTATGTTGCCCGGAGTTGTATCGCGATTTGGTATTATGTTAAAAAGTGCGGGCAGCAGAATGGCACCAATACTAAAAAATATGGGGAAAATAGCTGGCCCGATTTTAAAAAACGCTTTACTCAATCTAGCACTGAGATTAGGGACCCTTGGAGTAAGATTAGGGAGCATAGTGGGAAACATTGGAAGTAAATTAAAAAATTCATTGATTAACCTCGGCCCTAAGTTAAAACTAATAGCGAACGGAGCGAGGCTGTCGCTGGGAAGGGTGTTTGAAAATCTTGGCTCCAGACCAAATCCTCCATCAAACAACCCTGGTGGTGGTGCTGAAGATGATATTCTGGAAGATCAAGAACCCAATGGATTTTTAAGTGCTTTCAAAGGCATTGGATCAAAAGTCTTTAATTTGGAAAATGCACAAAAGTTGGCCCAATTGACGATAGGCGGGGCTATGGATGAAAAAAAGCTGAAAGATATGCTTACCGCTCGAGCCGGAGGAACTGGGGTTTTTGATACCATTAAAAATGATGCTTTAAAGAGCGGTCAAGATGTGAACCAAGCTTTACAGAATTCCCTCTCATTTCTTTCTGTGACCAAGAATCCAGGTCGTTTGAGCAAGCTAAATAATTTTTCCGAACGGCTGAATGTGATCGGAGCGGGAGGGAGCAATCCTGAAGGGGCAGCCGAAGCCCTGAAGTCTCTGATGACAGATGGGGACACATCTACGCTGGCACAAAACTTCAGTATTCCGGAGACCTTAATTGCTCAATCAGGCATTGGCGATATGGGAGAGATTAATACCGGCAACATCGATGAGTTTATCAGCCGGTTTGACCAATTGATGGAGAGTGCCAATATGGGACAGGATCAGTTTGACCAGATGCTTGATGATCCGGCGGTAAAGTGGCAGAGTATACTCAGCAATTTAAAGACCCAGTTTGCCAATGCAGGAGCAGGAGCCCTGCAGGCGATCAGTCCGGTTTTAAATAATTTATTTGCTGCGTTGCAAAGCGGACAGTTTCAGCCTTTCTTTGATATGCTCGGGACAGGGATTCAGTGGATTGCTTATGTAGCAGCCCAATTAGCCGATGGTATTCTTCAGATTGCTGATTATATATCCAGCAATTGGTCGACCATAGGGCCGATTATATGGGGAATCGCAGGAGCGGTGTTGTTTTGGAATCTAGCCATGAAGGCCCTTAGTATTGGGAAAGCGATTGTTGATGGGTTAAAGTTGGCCTGGCAGGGACTTAATAATGTCATGAAAGGAAATATATTCATTTTAATTGTTTCCCTGGTCGTGGGATTGATTATCTGGCTCTATCAACTATGGCAGACCAATGACGAGTTTGCTGCAGGCTTGATGAGAGCGTGGAATAATGTTCTGAACTTCTTTGATCAAGTGCCGATTTTTCTCTTAACAGTATGGTTTTCCATTGTCAACTCCTGTGAAGATATGAAGGTGTCCGTCTTAAAAATCATTGAAGATATGATTAACGGGGTTATTGATGGCATCAATTGGCTGACAGGGTTGTCCAATAAGTATTTGGGGACCAGTATCAAAATCATTGATCAAGTGGATCTAACGACTACTGCTGCAGCCCAGGCGGTTGCCGACCGTCAGGACAGGGCTAACCAGATCAATATGATGGAACAACAAGCTGCTGCAAAAGCTGCTGAGCGGGAGGCCAATGTTCAGAAAATGCTGGCTGACCGTCAGGCCAAAAGGGATGAGGCGCAGCGCAATCTAAATATGAGCAGCAACAGTACTGATGATTGGCAGAATTCATGGAAGGCTTCAGATAATTCAGCTGCTATGTTTGACAATTCCTCTGTTGGGGGAGATTCAGTAAATTCTGTAGGCTCTGTAGGTTCGGTAGGAGAAATCGGTAAGATCAATGATACGGTGGATATCTCTTCCGAAGATCTGAAAACCCTGCGGGAGCTGGCTGAGATGAAGAACATTCAGAATTTCGTCACTCTTACACCCACGGTGGCCGTTCAAACCGGGGATATCCGCCATGGGGAAGATGCCAATACTCTAGTGGATAAGATCAAAACTATGCTGGTGACGGAACTGGCTTCTTCGGCAGCCGGTGTTTATTCATAGAGAGGGGGTGAACTTAGTTGGCTTATGGGATTGAGTTCAGTATCAACAACCGGGATATTCATTTCCAATTGCCTGTCATGCCCGAGTCGGTGGAGGCCAGTGACGGAATCGAAAGCAAAACCTATGATGTGGTGGGACTGGGAGAAGTGAATGTGATAAAGTCCGCCAAGCTCTCAGAGTATTCCTTCAGCAGTTTCTTTCCGGCCGGAATCTATCCGTTTGCCATATCGGGGCCGATCATGCCGCCGATTGATTATATAAAAGTCCTAAAAAACTGGATGTCTCCAAAGAAGTCGGTGCGCTTTATCTTCACCTCTGAGCAGTTTGACATCAATACCCTTGTCAGTATTGAGAGTCTGGACTGGAAAGAGGTGGCAGGGAGCGGGGGAGATATTGAATACAGCATTAAGCTGAAACAATTTGTTCCTTACGGTGCCCAGAGTGTATCGATCACAAATCAGAAAAGCGGAAGCGGAACAGCCGCCGCAACTGCAAGTCAGACACGGCCCAATGAGCAGGCTGCGCCTTCGACTTATACTCTGGCGGCAGGAGATACCCTGTGGAGTGTGGCCCAGAAATTTCTGGGCAATGGGGCCCGCTGGCCGGAGATTCAAAAATTAAACGGCATCACCGATGCGGAAATCAAAAGGCTGCAGATTGGTAGAGTGTTAAAGCTGCCGTAAATCGCAAGGTAGGTGAAAAGTGTGGGATTAAAAATACTGCTAGACAACAAGGATGGTAAAGTGTGGAATATTTCTCAGATCGTTTCCGATGTGAGCTGGAAAACCAGCCGGATCGGAAAGGCAGGAAGTTTAGAGTTCACATTGATCAAAAATGCGCCGGGGCAGGATAAGAATTTTAAATGCCAAAACGGAGATATTGTCAGCGTGCAGTTAGAGAGCTTCAAGGTGTTTTACGGGTATATCTTCTCGATTGACGGAGGGCGGGACGAAAGTGTAAAAATCGCCTGCTATGATCAGATTCGCTATCTGTCGGCCAACGACAGCTATCTTCTTACCAATATGACGGCTACCCAGGTCGTGCAAAAAATTGCCGCCGATTTCAATCTGAAATTGGGGCAGATTGAGGATACCAGCTATAAGATTTCCACCATGTCCGAAAAAGACCAGAAGCTGCTGGATATCATATGTAAGGCCATGGATCTGACCCTGATCAATACGGGCCAGATGTATGTTTTTTACGATGATTTCGGGGCTTTATCCCTTCGTAATGTCAGCAGCCTGCTCCTGGATGTTATCGTTGGCGGTGGGAGTTTACTTACTGATTACAGCTATAAAGTATCGATCGATGATGATACTTATAACAAGATCAAGCTTTACAGAGACAACAATGATACGGGAAAAAGAGAACTTTATGTGGCTCAGGATAGTAGAAATATCGCTAAATGGGGTGTGCTCCAGCTTTATCAGTCCATTGATGAGAACAAGAATGAAGCGCAAATCAATGAAATGCTTTCCATGCTGAGCCAATTAAAAAACCGGGAGAAAAAAACGCTCAAGCTGGAGTCGCTGGGCGATATGAGAGTGAGAGCCGGCTGTTATCTGAGGGTACAGATAGAGGAGTACGGGATCAATCAGCCCTTTCTGGTGGATGAATGCACCCATAGCTTTGAAGGGGAAGATCACACCATGTCTTTGGAACTTAAAATTATTTAGGGCGAATGGTAGGTGATAAAATGCCCAGCTTATTGGATATTATCAAGACGGCGGGGATGGATGCGGTAGGTGCTTCCAACCCGGTCAATATTATATTCGGAGAAGTAATGACCACAGCTCCCCTCAGTGTGAACATTGACCAGCGTTTCACTCTGCCGGCGGAGTTTTTAATTTTGCCGGAAAGCCTGAGCAAATATGAAGTGGATTTAAAACACAGCCATTCCGCCAGCGACGGGCAGACAGGGGAAGCCCTCACGGAAAAGCTGGTGATCCGTGCCGGGCTGAAAACAGGAGATAAAGTCCTCCTGATCCGGGTTCAGGGCGGACAGCAGTATGTTGTGTTGGATAAGGTGGTGACATCGTTATGATTCCGACGGGAGGAAGCATCAGCAGCGTAACGGTTACAGAAATTGAGCAGCCATCTCTCACATGGAAGTTGGATCTGGAGAAGAAGCGCATCACAGGCAGATTGGATGGATTAGAGGCAGTCAAACAGACTGCCTTTAAGATTTTGCAGACATCACGCTATCAGCATCTCATCTACAGTACGAACTACGGCTCCGATCTGGAGACTTTAATTGGTATCCAGCCGCCTTTTCTGAAAAGCGAAGTGACCAGGATGCTTGAGGAAGCTTTGACACAGGATGACCGGATCAACGGGATTGATAATGTGCAGACGACGGTAAACTCCGATAGTGTCCTGGTGGAATTTACTGTGGTGAGCAATGAAGGCAGCTTTGCGATGCAAAGGGAGGTGAGTGTTTAGTGTATGAGAATCAAACCTATGAGACGATTCTGGAGAGAATGCTGGCAAGGGTCTCCGATACGGTAGATAAGCGGGAAGGGAGCATTATCTATGATGCCTTGGCTCCGGCGGCTGCCGAGTTGGCGCAGGCTTATGCGGAGATGGAAGTGAATTATAATCTGTCTTTTGCGGATACGGCCAGCGAAGAATATCTGACCCGACGGACCGCCGAATTCGGCATCAACCGCAAAGGGGCGACCAAGGCCAGGCGCAAAGGGATGTTTACTGGTAAAAATGGCCTAGCGCTTGACGTTCCGTTGAACAGCCGTTACAGTATCGGCAATCTGAACTATGTGGCTATGGAGAAAATCATCGCCGGAACCTATGGCTTGGAGTGCGAAACGGCGGGAGTTATGGGTAACCAACAATTTGGAACTCTCCTGCCTATTGACTATATCCCGAATTTGGCAAAGGCAGAGCTCGCCGACGTATTGGTGCCTGGCGAAGATGAAGAGACGGATGAGGATTTGCGGGCCAGGTATTATGAAGCAGTAAACGAGCCTGCCTTTGGCGGGAATATCGCAGATTACAAGGCGAAGATCAATGCCCTTGACGGTGTGGGCGGAACAAAAGTGTTTCCTGCTTGGGCAGGGGGAGGTACGGTCAAATGCACGATTATCACGGCGGGATGGAATGCTCCCTCAGGGGAATTGGTGGATGAGGTGCAGACCCTGGTTGATCCAGAGCAGAATCAAGGAGAAGGTCTGGGTGTGGCGCCCATCGGTCATGTGGTGACTATTGCCGGAGTCCAACCTGTCACCCTGGCGGTGGAAACCACGCTGACCCTTGCATCCGGAGTTACTCCGGGGCAGGTGCAGCCCGATATAGAAACGGCCATAGAAGCCTATTTGCAGGAGCAGCGGAAAAATTGGGTCAATCAGGCCCAGATCACGGTCCGGATTGCCCAGATCGATGCCAGGATGCTCACAGTTTCCGGAGTCGATGATGTCACGGGAACTAAGCTGAACGGAGCGGAAGAGAACATTGCTCTTGGCCAGGAGGAGATTCCAATGTTAGGGACGGTGACGGTCCATGAATAAGACGGTTAAGGAATATTGGCCCGAGTATTATGGCACTATCCTGGAATTTTTAGAGTTGAGCGGGACGGAAGACATTGAACTGGATGATTTAGAGGAAGCAGTCGGTCTGCTTTTCGATGATCAGTTTGTGCTCACCGCCGGCTATGAGGCCGTGAAGCGCAGGGAAAAGATGCTGGGGATTCAGGCCGATTCCACCACTGAAACACTGGATTTCCGGCGCAAGCGGATTATCAACCGTTATTCGACGAAACCGCCCTTTACTCTGCGCTATTTGCAAGAACGTCTGGATTTTCTAGTCGGGAAGGATAAAGCGGTCACCAGTGTGGATTCTCAGGA
>JAEWCM010000185.1 GCA_023390635.1 Bacillota bacterium | reverse complement strand
AGTTAGATCAGGCAGCCCAACATTTGCCAGTCTATCTTTCATTGCCGGATCGTTCTTCATTGCAGATATCTTTAAATTAAGCTCCTGAGCATAGGGGAGAGGGGGAATACTGATCTCTTGGGGCAGTATATTCATAACCTTGCCTTGAATATTGCCTCCGGCATGAGCTATGAATCCTACCATGATCGCAGGAGCAATCACCGTTCCGATTGACCGGATCAGAGAAAGGCTGGCCAGGGCGGAATTTGACTCTTCCGGCTTCGTATGAGCAAGCATCATATAGTTAAGCGGAGCCCCCATAGTGAAACCAAGGCCAAGGCCTGTAAGCATCAATGAAATAAAAACCGTAACAAAATTAGGGTGAGGAATCGTGACAAACATTAAAAATAGAGAGCCAATAATCGATAGCAAGAAGCCTCCGAGCAAAACGAGCTTTGCGCCGATTTTGTCAGTCAGCCTTCCTGAAAACGGGGCGCTGACTCCTGTAAAGAGGCTGAGTATGATGAGAAAATATCCGCCTTTGCCTGCCGCGATATGCAGGGCATTTTCGGAGAATTGAGGGACAAAGATCAAACCCATCAGAATAACTCCAGAAACTACCGATAACAGCAGCGTAATAACAATTCGATAGTTAATAAAATAATTCAGATTAAGGACAGGATCCTGGGCTTTTTTCTCTATCAGAATAAAAAGGGGCAGCAAGAGCACAAAGGCGATAAGGAAAGGATAGACATTCAGTGCAGCAATGGTATTTTGAAAATCAAAGAAATCGATATTTCTGAGACCATATAACAGGGGGAGTACCATAAGTACAATTAAAAGAATGCCGGGTCCGTCGATTTTTTTTACGTTCTCAATTTTTGTATTGGGTAAAAACATAAATCCGGCGATGATCACAAACAGTCCGATGGGTACATTCACATAAAAGATGAATTGCCAGTTGCTGGTTCCAAAGATGTTCAGTATGGCACTTCCGATAGAAGATCCAAGAATATTGGCTATTCCATAAACTCCGCCGACAAGACCAAGGGCCAGTCCTCTTTTTTCCTCAGGGAAAATCATTCCGAACTCTGCAGTTGCAACCGGCAGAATTCCACCTCCGCCGATGGCCTGCACACTGCGGGCAATAAGCAGTAATGCAAAACTGCCAAAATTCTCAGAAAGTCCGCAAAACAGGGAGCCAATCACAAAAAGTATGATACTGGTGATATAAATGTACTTTCTTCCATATCGGTCTGCCAGTTTCCCCATTACAGGAATACTGGCAGCATAGGCCAGCGAATAAATGGTGATCATCCAAATCCCGGTCTTATCCCCAACCATAAAGTCATTCTGGATGATTGTTCTCGCGGGATTCACAATGCCGGTATCGATAGCTCCCATAAAGATGCCAAAGAGATACACGGCCATGATCATACCGAAATTGAGTTTCTTAATACTATTTTCGGAAGTAGTCATGAATTATTCCTCCTGCTTCTTTAGACCATTAATCCCATTGAAAAGAAGAGCGAGCATAAATTCAATTTCTTTATCATCTTCAAAAGCTTCATCCGGTCGCACATAGGTTTTATCAATCGTATAAGCGAGTAACAGGGCAACCATAGCCCGGGTTAAACCTCCTTTCAAGATAGTTCCGTACTTTTTCTGGTTTTCATCTGACAGCTGGACCTGCTCCAACATTTCAGGCCAATAAGCTGTATTGAATATCTTGGCAAATGTCGAACGCATCTCCGAATTCATCAAAAACTCGTGGACTGTTAATTTAAGTAAATCAGGGTTCTCATTGACCAGCTGGAGCTTTTCCTGAAAGAGATTTTTGAGCATTCCATAAATTCCGAGTTCTTTTTCCTGATTTTTTTCGATTTTGTTTTTGATGATCGATAAGATGGCGGGATAAAGGGCCCTGTTGTATAGTTCCTGCTTTGTGCCAAAATATTTGAATAAGGTTTTTTCGGTAGTATTCGCATCTTGAGCAATAGCATAGGTCGTTGTGCCGGTATATCCATATTGAGAGAAGAGCTTAATTGCGGAATTCAATATGGCTTCTTCTTTGGATGAGTTTTTTTTATCACTCCCTGCATTTTCACTTTTAATACTATTGTTTTGATTTTCCATTGCATATACCTCTTAATTATAAAGTATAGTAACCACTTACTATACTACTATAGTATTTTATTATTTGATTTTCAATATTATTCTGGAGTTCGTCAAATCCTGATAAAGATATGTAAAAGATATAATCAAATCTGAGCCCTTATAACCCGCGTATTACCTGCATTTTATGCGATATGTGTCACGGAGGCCTTAGCCCCGGACGTGGCAGGCCAGGGAACCAGTATTGAAATACCTATCGTGGGAGAAGGGGAAATGGGAGGAGACAGCGAAGTGAATTTTAACAGAGTAAATGTTGTTAACTTAGTTTGTTTCGTTAGCGGCTATTCCGGCTTTAGCTATCCAGACCAGCTGACCAGAACCACGGCAGTAAAAGGGGATTACAGTATGCGGGACGTTAGAGAAAATACCACTTTAATGAAGAATTTGGAGAGATGAGATGAGAAGGAAGAATAAAATAATTCTATGTGGATTTTCATGCCTCCTCTTAATCGTAATTTACTTTTTCAAACCAAACGGCATTAAAATGATTAACACTATTCCTTCAGTGTTCCAAAATCAACAATTTCAGCATGAGTTTATTAATGGAATGACATACATAACACTGAACTCAGAGACTGTGTATCCTGTAATTGACGACGGTAGGTATCTTTATGTTTTAAATGGTGCAGGGAATGATTTTAAGAGCTATTCTTTGGACAAAGAGAAAAAAGAAATAGTAATTAGGAAAAATATAGTGGCTGCACATATTCGTGGCGAGGAAAAGTTCCAGATTGTAAAAATATCTTATGACGATTTAAAGTCCCTAATTGAAAGTAATAAGATAAAAATACGAATAAGTTATATGTATCTGGATCAACAAAGCATGTTACTTGAATACGATTTTAACTCAAAACAGTTCAAAACGATTGCGAAGAATCTGGTGGGAAAATGAGGGTTATCCTACCTCGTGCACAAGTCCAGAAAATCCAAGTATTCTGCCGCAAACTGGCTTCCGGCCAGGCACACGAAATTAAACTCCCTTACCGCATCAAAGGAAAGGAGATTAATCCTTTTCAGAAGCCCATGGTGCAGTTCGGACTCTGCTGCTTTTTCATATAAGAAAGTTATCCCCTTGCCATGGCTGACCAGGCTTTTAATGACGTTCAGATTAGCGATTTCAATTCTGTCGGAGAAATTTTGAATTGTCCAGCTGTGTTCGAGAAGCACCTGCTCCAGTACATGGCGGGTCCCGCTCCCTTCCTCCCGGATAATCAGACGCTGGGTGAAGAGTTCTTCAAAGGATACCGATCTTTCCGCAAAGGGATGCTGAGGTGAGCATACGGGGATGAAGCGGGCCGGGGTAAAAAGGGCGGTGGTATACTCTCCTTTATTGAAAGGCCCCTCCACAAAAGCAAAATCAATCTCACCCTGCTGCAATTTTTGCAGCAGGGTTTCTGTATTTCCCATCACCATCGTGAGGTTGGTTTGAGGCAGATCGTCCAGCAGCTTCTCTAGAATGGGCGCCATCACATATTCCCCGATGGTCAAAGTGGCACCAAAGGCGAAATGGTTTTTCCCTCGAAAGTTCTTTAGAGTTTCTTCCATCCGGTTCCAGTCAGCTTTGGATGACAGAGCGAATTTGCGCAGCATTTCCCCTTGCGGTGTGAGGGAAAGAGTTTTGTTCTGGTAGTTAAAAAGCTTTGTGCCGTATTTTTCTTCAAGGTAGCGAATGTGTTGGCTCACCGCAGGCTGAGTAATGCATAGCTTTTGGGCTGTTCTGGTATAATTCATTTCACTGCAAAGGGTAAGGAAGGTTTCAAGTCGGAAATCCAGCATTTTATCACCTATAATTTTATTTTATTGTTTAATAAAGATTTATAATTTAATTTTATCGTTTGCCGGTGCTATAATCAAGACCATGATAGAGAAAGAGAGCGATAGAAGTAAAAGAAAAGCAGTAAAAGCGAGGTAATGGGTGATGAAACGGTTCAACATAATTTCGGGAATACTTATGTGCTTCATTCTGGCGGTCGTGGCATGGTTTCTGGGCAAGGCAGTTCCCTTTGTGGGGGGAGCAGTTTTTGGCATCATCATCGGGATGATTGGGGCGCTGTGGAAGCGGCCCCAAAATTTCGAAGCAGGCATTAAGTTTACATCAAAGAAAATTCTTCAGTATGCCATTATTTTGCTCGGGTTCGAGCTTAATTTGGGCAATGTCCTGAAAGTGGGGGGCCAGTCCCTCTTTGTCATGCTTTTCACGCTGACGGCCGCTTTTCTCATAGCCTATATCCTTGGCAAGGCACTGCACACACCCTCCAATATGTCCGTGCTGATTGGAGTGGGCACCTCCATCTGCGGCGGTTCGGCCATTGCAGCCGTGGCTCCTGTGATCAAGGCCAGGGATGATGAGGTGGCGCAAGCCATTTCAACTATCTTTTTATTCAACATTGTGGCCGTGTTTCTTTTCCCCTTTCTGGGCCAGCTTTTGGGTCTGAGCGATACCGGCTTCGGCATGTGGGCAGGGACGGCGGTCAATGATACTTCCTCGGTGGTGGCGACAGGGGCGGCCTGGAGCCAGAGAACGGGAAACGATGCAGCACTCCATTTTGCCACCATTGTAAAACTGACGAGGACCCTGATGATCGTACCCATTACCCTGGTGCTGGCCATTTATACGGCAAAAAAAGCCAAGGCCCAGAGTCGGGACTTTTCCTTCGTCAAAGTTTTTCCCTGGTTCGTACTTGGCTTTGTGGCGGCTACCCTGATTCATACCTTCCTGCCTCTGCCGGAAGGATTGACTGCCGGGCTTGTCTTTATCGGTAAATTTATGATTGTCATGGCTATGACGGCCATCGGACTGAATACTAACTTAAAGAAGCTGTTTACGAGCGGCTTAAAGCCCTTGGCCTTAGGACTCAGCTGTTGGTTTACAGTAGCAGCAGTGTCTTTACTGGTGCAGAAGCTGACGGGAAATATGTAAAACGTACCCGGCCATTCTTTGGGTCATGTAAAAAACTTGTCACAATTCCCTAATATTTACAAGTAATATTCAGGAAATCCGACAGGTTTTATTCACCGTTTTCGGTATAATCTGGAGAGTAATATAAACAAACCCTTTGGGGAGATGAGCCTCATCGAAGGTTATCTGGATCTTAATCTTTTGCTTAACGGAGCGATGGATGCATTTCTGTTGGTATTGACCGGGCGGCTGCTCCATTATCCAGTCCGAAAAAGACGGATTGGAGGGGGAGTATTGCTGGGAGCGGTGCCTGTAGTGCTGGCTCTTTGGCCTCATTCGGTCTGGTGCGAACTGAGCAAGGTGGTCACTCCCCTGGCTATGGTATGGGCCAGTTTCCCCTGGCAGGGCTGGAGAAAATACGGAAAAGCCCTGGTAGGATTCAGCCTCCTTTCTGCCGGCTTAGGCGGACTGATTTATGCCCTGTGGGGGTGGTCGGAATGGGACGGTTCTTATGCAGGACAAAGTCTTCGCCTTGTGCTGGGGAATCTCTGGCTTCTTCCGTTGGCCGCTGTTTTATGGTGGGGAGGGCAGACCCTCTGGCAGCGTTGGCAGATGAAGCGCCTTGCGACAGAGACTATCTTGTTTAATTTGGAGATTGACTTTGGTGAGACGGGTAAAAGGCTGGAGGTAAAGGCATTGCTGGATACAGGAAACCAGCTTTATGATCCGATGACGCAGAAGCCGGTGATTCTTTTGGAAGAGGAAGTGGCAAGGGAGGCTTTGCCCCCTTTGCTTCGAGCGGTACTGGAAGGGCCATGGCGGCAAAGCTCTGACCCGTGGAACTGGTTGGTTGGGCAGAAGCCTGAGCTGCTCAGCCAGGTCGTGATGATCCCGTTTCAGACCATTGAGCGGAAAAGTTGGATTGTGGGTATCAGGCCAATGGAAATCTGCTTGTGGGAAAGTGGAGCAGGCAGAGATCATGAGGAGAGCAGAGAAGGTCGTGAGGAAAAAGAAAGTGAAAAGTGCAGGGAAGGAAGAGCGCGGAAGCGCTTAAAGGCAACGATCGGATTAGTGCCTCAGATTTTAAATAAACAGGGTGAGTATCAGGCACTGATGCATCCGGAACTGCAACATGCCGATTAGGGAGGGATTAAAATTGAAGTGGTGGCAGACAATGAAAGGTCGGGTTCGGACCAGACTGCAGATCATACTCTTTAAGATCAGACTCCGGCTTAAAGGAATTGAAGAGATCTACTATGTAGGCAGCAGTGAAGCTTTGCCGCCGCCCCTCAGCACCGATGAGGAAGAGACGTTGCTGGAAAGACTGGAGTACGGTGACAGCTCTGTAAGAGGGACACTGATTGAAAGGAATCTTCGGCTTGTCGTCTATATTGCCCGGAAATTTGAAAACACCGGCATTGGCATTGAGGATCTGGTATCCATCGGCACGATCGGACTGATCAAAGCGGTCAATACTTTTGATCCGGCCAAGAAAATCAAACTGGCTACTTATGCCTCCCGGTGTATTGAAAACGAGATTCTGATGTATCTGCGCCGCAACAATAAAACCCGCTCAGAGGTTTCCTTTGATGAGCCGTTAAATATTGACTGGGATGGGAATGAACTCTTGCTTTCCGATGTGATGGGAACGGAAAATGACATTATATCACGCCCGCTGGAGGAGGAAGTAGACCGTCAGTTATTGCGCCAAGCGATGGAGCGGCTGACTGACCGGGAAAAGCTGATTATGGAGCTGCGCTTCGGCTTGGATAATGGGGAGGAGAAAACACAGAAAGAGGTGGCAGACCATCTGGGAATTTCTCAGTCTTATATCTCCAGATTGGAAAAGCGGATTATCAGAAGGCTGCACAAAGAGTTCTGTAAAATGGAATAAAGGAGGGAGGGTCGGCTGAGATTTCTAGCTCAACCAGACCGCTCCCTCTTTTTCCAGCTCCAGAAGATAATGATAGAGTCCTTCATTTTTCAGCAAATCTTCAGGGGAACCTTGCTCAATGCAGACCCCTTCCTGTAGTACGATTAGTTCATCAGCCAGGCGAATATCAGATAAGCGGTGCGTCACCATCAAAGTGGTCCGACCGGCCATCAGTTGCTCAATAGCGCCGAGTACAGCTTCGGCGGTTTCTCCAACCAATCCTTCCGTAGCTTCATCGAGGAGGAGGAGAGGTGAATTCTTTAAAAAAGCTCTGGCAATGGCCAGAAGCTGTCTCTGACCTCCCGATAGTTTGGAACCTTCTTCACCGATAGAAGAATTCAGGCCTTCCGGCAGGCTCTGGATGAGAGGTAAAAGACGGACCTTTTCCAGAACAGCCAGAAGTTCTTCATCACTAGCCTCCGGCTTGGCCAACAGCAGATTTTCTCTGAGGGTGGCATGAAACAAATGAGTTTGACGGGAAACAACCCCAATTTGTGCCCAAAGATCATCTCTGGACAGATCGCGGATTTCCTGGCCGTTAAAGCAGATGGTCCCCTGATAATCATCCCAGTAATGCAGGAGTAAATGAATAAGAGTGCTCTTGCCTGATCCGCTGGGGCCGATGATGCCCACTCTTTTTCCTGGTTGAAGCTTAAAAGAAATATTTGATAAGGCAGGCCGGGACATGCCGGGATAGGTGAAGGAAAGCTCCTCAACGTTTATTCCCCGGTATTCGGTCAGGATGGGGTCAACGATAGAAAAAGAAGGATGAGAAGTGGTTTCTTCCTCTGTTGAAGTATACTCCAGTAAGTGGCTGCCTGCGGCCAGGCTTTCCTGCCAATAGGGGAAGACCTGAGCGAGGGGGCCGGCAGCCTCAAAGCTGCTTAACACTCCCAGAATAAGGGCTGCGAACCATACCGGCTCAAGCCGTCCTTCCGTTACAAGGGGCAGGGCAAGAATAATCATAGTCAAGGCAGCTAAATGGGAGAGGAAGGTGGTGAGTATGCTGGAAAGCGCATCTTTTCCGGCCATGTGTTCTTTGATAGAAGTCAATTTGGCGCTGGCTTTGGCCACCCGGGATAATTGGGCTTCTGTCCGCTGGTAAGCCAAAATCTCCGTTAAACCATGCAAGCTGTCCGACAGCTCCGTTTCCAGCGCTGCATTGCTCTCCGCGATACTGCCCCGGCTATACCAATATCGATTGAGCAAGGGAATCCCTATGCCAATGAGCAGATAGAAAGCGATAAAGACGAAGGCCAGATGTGGTTTAAGCCAAAACAGAACGGCTGAAATACCCAGCATGGCCAGAAAAGCAGTGAGGGGAGGAAGAAGGACGCGGAGATAAAAATCCTTTAAAAGCTCTACGTCAGCGGTCAACTCACTGAATAAACGGTCTTCTCCTGTGGAGGTTAATGTTCCGGGATTTTTCTTTTCAATTTTTTGATAGAGCCACACTCTGATACCAGCCAAAATATTTAAGGTCGTACGGTGATTGATATAACGTTCCAGATAACGGAAAACGGCCCGGGAGAGTCCAAAGAAGCGCACGGCACCAATGGTTGTCATCAAAGCGAGTACGGTGGGAGCAAGAGCTGACCAGGAAAGCAGGAAGGCTGAGAAAGTCATTAATCCCACATTGCTGTAAACAGTCAGGGTGGAGAGAAGGGCACCCAGGCCAATCATTCCCCGGTAAGGAGTAGCAAAGGAGAGCAATTGCCGAATCACTTTCATCTAGTTCACCTGCCTTTCTTGGAGATGCCCATCGTCGAGAAAGAAGGCGCGGTCAACCAGCTTGAGAGTGGCAGGCCGGTGGGCGACAATTAGGGCGGTGCGCGTTTTTAGAAGTTCTTCCAAAGAGAGACGGATTAAATGCTCACTTTCATAATCCAGCCCGGCCGTTGCTTCATCCAGGATCAGGATAGGGGCATGGCTGAGGAAAACCCTGGCAATGGCAAGGCGTTGGATCTGGCCGGCGCTTAACCCCCAACCTCCTTGACCGATTTGGGTATGATAACCCTCCGGCAAAGCTTTAATGAAATCATGGGCGTGAGCGAGCCGGGCTGCCTCTTCGACGTCCCTACTTTGAGCGTGGGGGTTTCCCAGGAGCAGGTTTTCCTGCACCGTGCCGGAGAAGAGGTGGGGACGCTGAGGTATCAAGGCTAAATGCTTGCGCCACGCTTCAGGAGAGGATTGGTGTGAGCATAATCCGTTGATTTCCAGATAGCCCTGATCTGGGGAAATAAAACCCATGATCAGGTGAAGGATGGTGCTTTTCCCTGTACCGCTTTTTCCCAGCAAGGCGACTTTTTCTCCATGGGCGATGGAGAAGGAAACATCGTTAAGAACTGGAACCTGGGAGTCATAGGCATAGGACACATGGGAAAAGGCGAGGGCTGGGGCTTGATTTCTGGAGTCAGGGGCGGGGAAGATAGTGGAGCACTGTTCCTCGGCTGCGCCGGATGCTTTTCCTAAGGGCTCATCAAGGAGGGAAAAAATATCATCGGCGGCCGAAGATCCTTGCTGACCGGCGTGAAACTGAGTTCCCAAAGCCCGTAAGGGACCGTAAAATTCAGGAGCCAGCAGGAGGAGGAACATCGCCCTTTCAAAATCAATCCCGTTTCCGCTGAGCAGGCGCAGTCCCAGGCCGACCGCCATCATAGCGGTGCTGAAGGTCACAATCAGCTCCAAGGTTAAGGCAGAAAGAAAAGCAATCCGCAGGACGCTCAGAGTGCTGTCCGTCCACTCCTTGCTAAGCCGGGCAATAATGGCTATCTGCTTTTTGCTTCTGCCCAAAAGCTTTAAAGTAGTTAGCCCTTGCAGCACATCAAAAAGATGATTGCTGATTTTTTTTAAAGTAGCCCACTGTTTTTCTGCCATTTTCTCTGACCATCCGCCGATCAGAATCATGAAGATGGGAATCAGGGGAGCGGTAAAGAGGAGGATCAAGGCGCTGATCCAATCCACAGGAAAGGCTGCGAGCAAAAGAGCCAAGGGCACAAAAAGGGCCAGAACCAGCTGGGGAAGGTATTTGGTAAAATAAGCTTCCAGGTTTTCCACTCCTTCCACCAGAAGGGCAAGCTTTTCTCCTGTTCCCGTATTTCCGCCGGATACCGGTCCTAACTCAAAGAGGCGGGAAAGAAGCTCCTGACGAAGGTTGTGCTTAATTCGGGCACCGGCACGGCGGGCAGCGGTCTCTCCCAGCCAGGATGACAGGGCCCTAAAAACAATCGTAAAAAAAAGAGCAAAGAGCCAGGGACGGATGGAATCCAGTCCCTGGCCATGGGTAAATACTTCATTTAATATTTTGGCTAAACAGGCTGCTTGCAAAATGGCCAATATGCCGGTGAAAAAGCCTGAGCCTAAAACGGTATAAAAATACTTTTTTTCTTGGGCAGCTCTCTTCACTAAGCGTTTGTCCAGCATATTGGCCCGGCCCTCCTTAACCCTTAATATTCCAAATTCTTCTCATTGATCCGTTTGCGGAAAATGTGATAGCTCCAGGCCTGGTAAATTAAGATGACAGGAACAAGGCATACTGCCACAATAGTCATGACCTGCAAGGAATTGGTGGTGGCTGATGCATTGTAGATAGTGAGGCTCCAGTCGGGATTGAGGCTGGAAACCATGACACGGGGATAAAGGGCGGTGAAAACCGCTGCTGTGCAAGTGATGATGGTAGCAGCAGTTGAGATAAAGGCAAATTTGAAATTCTTCTTCAGAGTGAAGAAGACTGCGCCGATTAAGGCTAAGGCGGATACTGCTAAGATAGCGACAGAAATACCTTTGGTGAACAAATCAGTTTCTACAGCGATCAGAACAGCCATGGCCACTACGGCAACCAAGGCGGCAAAGCCCAAAGGTTTTGTGATGCGCTTAGCTTTCTCCAACAGCTCGCCTTCTAAACGGAGTGTAAGGAAAAGGGCACCATGGAAGGCAAAGAGGGCTAAAAAGGCAATCCCGGACACTACCGTATAGGGAGAAAAGAGAGAACCAAAATCTCCTACAAATTGCAGGTTCTGATCAATGGGCACCCCTTTTAACAGATTAGCGACGGCGACGCCCCAAAGAATAGCAGGGAGGAAGCTTCCGAACCAGATTCCCATATCCCAGGATTTACGCCAAAGGGGATTGTCGTCTTTGCTGCGGAATTCAAAGCCCACACCGCGAAAGATCAAAGCCAGCAGCAGGAGAAAGAGGGCCAGATAAAATCCGCTGAACAAAGTCGAATACCAGATCGGGAAAGCGGCAAAGATAGCGCCTCCGGCTGTGATCATCCAGACCTCGTTGCCATCCCAGAATGGTCCGATAGAGTGAATGAGCAGCCTTCTTTCCACATCCTTTTTACCTAAGAAAGGAAGAAGGGTACCTACGCCGTAATCGAATCCTTCCAGAAAGAAGAACCCGGCAAATAAAACACCGACAAGGATAAACCATAAAGTGTTCAGGTCCATAATGACACCTCCTCCTGAGCTTTAGCTGACGATGCAAGTTCTTGATCCGGGTTGCGCCGGGCATATTTTTGCAGCAAATAAACATCGGCGATGATAAGAACGGCGTAAACTAAAGCGAAGCCGATCAAAGAAGTAAGTACCATACCGGAGGACACGCTGGGAGAAGCAGCCGTATCCACTTTTTGCAGTCCGTAGACAATCCAGGGCTGACGGCCCATTTCTGTCAGAATCCAGCCGGCGGTATTGGTAATGAACGGGAAGAACATAGTGGGAATAAGGGCCTTGAGCAGCCAAGGATGTTTTTCCAGGGTTCCTTTCCGATAGAGGAGCAGACTTACCAGGCTGATTAAAATCATCCAGGAAGCGGTGGCAATCATGACGCGGAAGCTCCAAAATGTGGTGGCTACGGACGGAATGTAGTTGCCTGCACCATATTTGGCTTCGGCTTCAGCTTGAAGTTCGTTGATTCCCTTGATTTCGCCGCTGAACTTATTGTAGGACAGGAAGCTCGCCATCGCAGGGATTTGAATTTCGAAACTGTTTTCCTTTTTATCCTGATCAATGACTGCGAACAGAGAAAGGGGCGCTGGGTCAACCGTATCCCAGATTGCTTCCGCAGCAGCCATTTTCATGGGTTGGGTTTCGACCAGATATTGGCCCTGAAGGTGACCAATGCCGGAAGCCAGAAAGACAGAAATTAATCCGAAAATAACACTTAGTTTGAACGATTTTTGGAAAAGATCGGGATTGGTCTTTTTTAATAGATGATAGGCACTGATGCCCAGAACAAAGAAAGCTCCGGTCGTAAAGCCGGCTAAAACGGTGTGGGGAAACTGATGCCAAACATAGGGATTGGTGAGCAGCGCTGAAAACTGATCCAGTTCAGCCCGACCGTTTTGCAGGCTGTAACCTACCGGATGCTGCATGAACGAATTAGCAATGAGAATCCACAGCGAGGAAAGACAGCTGGCAATGGCCACCAGCCAGATGCTAAGCAAGTGGACCTTCTTGGAAAGCTTATCCCAGCCGAAAATCCACAATCCTAAAAAGGTGGACTCAAGGAAGAATGCCAATAAAGCTTCAATGGCTAAAGGAATTCCGAAAATATCTCCCACGAAGCGGGAATACTCGGACCAATTCATACCAAATTGAAAAACCATTACAATACCGGTGACCACACCCATAGCGAAATTAATCACGAAAAGTTTGCCCCAAAATTTTGTCATTTTCTTATAAGTCTCGTTGTTGGTTTTTACGTATAAAGATTCCATAATCGCTACCAGCACGGACAGACCCAGAGTCAAGGGTACAAAAAGAAAATGATAGGCAGCGGTAAAACCAAATTGCCATTGTGCAAGGGCAGCATTGCTCATAACCTGATCCTCCTTATCAATAATTGGACATTCCTATAAAAAAGTGGAAATGGTTCACCTCCCCTTATTGAGATTACGTTGGATTGAGGTTCTTATGATTTAGCACAGCGAAATTACAGCGTTTCAGTTCCTGGATCAATGTTTCCTGAATATTTTTCAAGGCGTGATGTAAAGGGCAGCTATGGCACCAATGTTTAGAGCAGTAGGCTTGATCTTCCAAACAGCGGTTGATTTGAATTGGTCCTTCAATGGCTTCAACCACTTCCAACAGGGTAATGTCGCCTGGTTCCTTGGCTAAGGAATACCCTCCTTCCATACCCCGATGTGAATTGAGAATTCCTGCTTTGACTAAAGAACGGATAATTTTCAGCAAGTAACGCATCGGGATTTCTTCCCGTTCGGCTAAGGTTTTGGCAGCAACCACCTCACCGGGAGTGGCACGGGTAAGATGCAGTATCACCCGAAAAGAATAGTCCGTGGCCTGCGTCAGCTGCATCTTATCACATCCTCTCTAAATGTTTACCAAGGCAGTATACTTTATGTAAAAAATAGAACAAATAGACCATTTTGTCAAGTGCTTTTTTTATGCTTAAGGGTTACATTAACGGAGAGAAAATTCTGGAGAAGTTTTCCTTCAAAAGGGTTAAGATCCCTCGCGACTCATACCATTCAGAAGTGATCTGAGTAGAGTCCATTTCATCATCAATAAAGATCTTTTTGCATTTCAAAGCAAATTCAGTATCATAGATGAAAGCATTGACTTCGAAGTGGAGAGCGAAGCTGCGGATATCAATATTGGTTGAGCCGATGGTAGCGATTTGGTCATCCATGACTACCATTTTGGCGTGCATAAAGCCTGAATACATATACACTTTGATTCCGGCATTAAGTAGATCGCGGACATAGGACATGGTGACGTTCCACACGTATTTCTTATCGGGAAGACCGGGAATCATAATCCGGACATCGACGCCGGAAGCCGAGGCGGTTTTCAAGGCTTCGAGAAAAGGCTCATCCGGAACAAAATATGGAGTTTGGATCCATAAGCTTTCCTGGGCAGAATAGACCATCTTAATTAATCCTGATTTAATCTGTTCCGCTGCAATACCTGGATCACTGGAAACAATCTGGATTCCCAGCTTACCCGGAGATTTAATGGGAGGGAAGTACTTGCGCACAAAATGAACATCATCTAAATTGTCCGTTGTTTTAGAAACAAAGTTCCAGTCAAGCAAAAATTGCTCCTGGAGCATCAAAACGGCACTGCCTGTAATCCGCAAGTGGGTATCGCGCCAAGGGGTGATTTTGCTGAGCCCCATGTACTCCATACCAATATTCATGCCGCCCATGTAAGCGATTTCACCGTCAATGGTGACAATTTTCCGATGATTACGGTGGTTGATTTTAAGGTAGAAACCCAGAGAAACGGGAAAAAAGCGGCAAACCTTTCCACCTGCTTCTTTAAGTCGTTTGAACATTCTTCCCGGAGTAAAAAAGCTGCCCAAACTATCGTAAATCAGTCTCACTTCTACGCCTGCATCGGCTTTTTGAGTAAGCAGATCGACGATCTTATTGCCTATTTCATCGTTTTTAATGATGAAATAGAGCATATTAATGCTTTCTTTAGCTTCCCTGATGTCATGAATCAAAGTTTCATAGAGTTTTCCTGCATCAGTAAAAATGCTGACATCATTGTCTTGGGTATAAATGCTGTGGCCGGTATGATAAAAAAGTTCGATCATTTGCCTATGATGCTCGGCGGCTTGGTCATTAAAAGGGGGAGTATGGTTTTTGAAAAGATTGATATGAGTTTCATCCATATGGCTTTGTTCCTGAATCAGGGCAGAATAGGCCCTGTCCCGCTGTTCTTTGATGGAGTATTTTCTGCGGCTATAGAGGTTAATGCCTTTGCCGAAAACCATATAGAGAAACAGCCCGATGACAGGCAGAAAAGAAAGAATTAACAGCCATGTTATGGTTTCGTTGGGATTCTTCCTTTTAATAAACAGCAAGGCCAGAATGCATATAAAGTTCAAAACATAAATGGATTTTAAAAAAATGCTTAGGATATCCATCACAGAATGCTCCACTCATAGTAAAATTATTTTATTTATAGTAAAATGATTACCCTTACCCTCATAATTTGAGTAATTTTTAGAAAGAAGGTTTTATCACCATGATCTGTTTGACAGGAGAGAGACTGTTGCTGCGAACAATATCTGAAGCAGAAGCAGTTCCGGTTTTAGATTATTATGCCAGAAACAAGAAGTTTTTGTCCCTGTGGGAACCGATGAGAACTGAAGAGTTTTACACACTTGCAGCTCAGCAAGAGCAGTTGGCTTACGACTTGAAAGAAATGGATGAAGGCCGTTTGGTGCGGACTTGGATTTTTGAAAAAGACCGCCCTGATCAGATCATCGGTTCCATTGCCTTAAGCAATATTGTGCGTGGCGCTTTTCAGTCATGTCACTTAGGGTATAAATTAGATGAGAAAAAAGCACGCCAAGGCTATATGACAGAAGCCCTCAATTTAATGATCGGCTATGCTTTTAAAAACTTGCAGCTGCACCGGATTGAGGCGAACATTATTCCCCGCAATCAGGCATCAATGAAAACGGCGGAGAAGTTGGGTTTCTATCAGGAAGGCCTGGCGTTGAAATATCTAAAGATTAACGGCCGTTGGGAAGACCATATTCACATGGTGCTGCGCAACCGGGAGATGGAAGTCTGAATCGAAACTGCTTCAGGACTCTTCTTCATATAAGCCGGCAGTTAAATACCTTTCCCCAAGATCGGGGAGAATAACCACAATATTCTTGCCTTTATTTTCCGGTCTTTTGGCTATTTGAGCGGCGGCAAAGACGGCGGCTCCGGAAGAGATACCGACGAGCAGCCCTTCTTGTTTAGCCAGACTGCGGGAAGTATCGAAGGCTTCATCGGTTTTAACCGTGAAAATTTCGTCGACGATCTCGCGGTTGAATACAGCAGGTACAAAGCCGGCGCCCAATCCCTGAAGCTTGTGCGGGCCTCTTCTCCCGGCTGATAAAACCGGAGAATCAAAGGGTTCAACGGCAATCACCTTGATGGCAGGCTTCCGCTTTTTAAGCACTTCGCCTATTCCGGTGATCGTGCCCCCTGTACCTACCCCGGCGACAAGAAAGTCAATGTCCCCTTCTGTGTCCCGCCAGAGTTCCTCCGCGGTAGTGCGGCGGTGAATTTCCGGGTTGGCCGGATTGTTAAATTGCTGAGGAATAAAAGCGTTGGAATCTGGGTCGCCAATTCCTCAGCTTTGCGGATGGCTCCAGTCATTCCTTCGGCGGCGGGGGTAAGGACGAGTTCGGCGCCAAGGGCTTTGAGCAGTATCCGCCGCTCCATGCTGAAACTTTCCGGCAAGGTTATGATCATCCGGTATCCTTTAGCGGCTGCCACAAAAGCGAGAGCGATTCCGGCGTTTCCGCTGGTAGGCTCGATGATTACCGAATCTTTCTTTAAAATTCCCCGTTCTTCAGCATCTTTAATCATGGCGTAGCCGATTCTGTCTTTGACGCTTCCCGCAGGATTGAAATACTCCAGTTTTGCCAGGATTGTGGCTTCCAGATGAAGATTATTGCTATAATTGGCCAGCTCCAATAAGGGCGTATTACCAATCAGTTCAGTTAGATTTTTCGCTATATTTTTAGACATACAAATCCCTCCAAATTCCATTCTATCCTATCTGCATAATTGCGTAAAGCTTGTCCTCCGATCATGACCAATATTTGCTTATTATAGCGCTAGCAGGTATCATATTATTATAGGATCAGCATGAGTAAATCATACGAAAATTAGTTATTTGGAGGAATGAGATGGATCGCTTTCTCAGAATTTTGTGGGGTATTGTTTTAGCTCTGATGGTAATTGCTGCAATATTCTTTACTTTCTGGATCGTTTTGGTAGTGCTTTTAGCAGGTGCCATTCTGGGCGGTTTATATTATGTTTATAATCGCTTTCTGCGCAAAAAGCCACCGGCCCCGATCGATCGGAGGATGATCTACGATGTCTACGAAGAGGGCAGAAAAGAGAACGAAGACAAAAAAGCTGAATGAAGCAAGGTAGGAGCGGGACTTAAATGAAGCATTACGATCTGAAATCTGTTTTAAGAAGTTATATTATATCCGAGACAGTCCTTGCTTTATTAGCTTTGTTGAATCTGGTACAGGGCATCATGCGCAAAGATCTCATTTACACCTTGATTTTTGGCGTGGCATTTGTAGCGATTGTGATTGTTAATATCGTGGAGGCCTTGGATTATCAAAAGGATCGAAGAATTGTAGATGTAGGGGTTCTGAAGGATTTTGGCAAATTTCTTAACGCGAACAAAGCGGTTTTGTATCCGGAAGAAGGTATGCCGATTAAATTCAGGATTATGGGTATCCCTAAAAAAGAATTAGCCGGTTTAATAGGTAAGAAAATTGAAGTACAGCGAACAAAATCTTTAAAAAATGCAGTTGAGATAAAAGTTCTTGATGAAGAAAACCTTTAAAGAGACACTATAAATAATTAAGGGAAGGTGATTTTATGGACTTTTTGCAATTGGCCAAGACCCGTTACTCGGAAAGAAAATATTTGGATAAGCCGGTGGAAAAGGAAAAATTGGACAAAATTTTGGAGGCTGGGAGGGTAGCTCCTACTGCTGCTAACCTGCAGCCCCAGCGCATCATCGTGATTCAGGAAGAAACGGGGATGGAGAAAGTCAAGAAAGCGGCCAACACCTTTGGCGCTCCCTTGGTGCTCATCGTCTGCGCCGATCATGATCAGGCATGGAAAAGACCTTTGGATCAGCTCAATACCACGCATATCGATGCCAGCATTGTTACCGACCACATGATGCTGGAAGCAACCAGTTTAGGACTGGGTTCTGTGTGGGTGTGCTATTTTAAAGCGGATGTTTTGAAAGAGGAGTTTGATATTCCAGAATCGGTGGAGCCGGTGAATATTCTGGTAGTGGGTTATCCGGCAGGAGAGGGGGCTTCCCCTGACCGTCATGATAAAATGCGCAAACCGCTCAAGGAGTTGGTGGCCTACGAAAAATACGATTTTTAATGCAGAGAGTGGAAACGGGCTGCTAATAGGTATTTATAATGTTTTATTCATGGGAATTGCCTGGTAGGCCTCTGGACCTATTTGGGGAGCAGAGGGAATTCATCTCCGCGTTCGTGGCTGAATTTGCTATGGGAGTCATTTATTGACTCACGTCAAGTATTATAGTATTTTAAACATATTGGATAAAACGGAATAATGGGGTGTTTGTGTGAAATTATCAACTAAAGGAAGATATGGGCTGCGGGCAATGGTTGATCTGGCCATGAATTCGTCCGGTGATCATGTAGCTCTGAACAGTATTGCGGAAAGGCAAAGTATTTCTGTGAATTATTTGGAGCATGTATTTTCTATTTTGCGCAAGGCCGGCTTAGTTAAAAGCATAAAAGGGGCCCAAGGCGGGTATATTTTAACCGACAGGCCGGAAAATATAAAAGTGGGGAACATCCTGAGAGCATTGGAAGGCAATCTTTCCGTGGTAGATGAGGAAGGAGAGAGCGGCCCGCCAAACAGCATTCAATATTGTCTTAAACAAAACGTGTGGGATAAGATGAACGTTATTATTAACGAATTTGTGGATGGAATTTCTCTGGAAGATTTGGTCGATGAATATAAAAAAGCCAATAGCGATGAAAATTTGATGTTTTTCATTTAACATTTTCCGATCACTGGCTTTAAAAAAGTACAACAAAATCACTATGTTAACAAAGTTTTTTTAATCATCCTATTGACATTTGTTCACAGGATGATTAAAATAAAAACCAACTAAACCACTCTGAATACTTTTTCTTACGAATTCACTGGTTAAGAAATGGAGGAAATAAAGATGTCAAAAATTGCTACGAGTTTAACAGATCTAATTGGGAACACCCCTTTGCTGGAACTGACCAATTATAACCGGGATAATGCTTTGGATGCCCGGGTGGTTGTAAAGCTGGAATACTTCAATCCTGCTTCCAGTGTAAAGGACAGAATCGGTTATGCCATGATTAAAGATGCTGAAGAAAAAGGCTTACTAAAAAAGGATACGGTCATTATTGAACCTACCAGCGGTAATACAGGTATTGCGTTGGCTTTCGTTTCAGCATCCAGAGGCTATAAGTTGATTTTGACGATGCCCGATACAATGAGCATTGAGAGAAGAAACCTTTTAAAGGCCTTAGGAGCCGAATTGGTTCTGACTCCTGGCAGCGAAGGAATGAAGGGTGCTATTAAGAAGGCTGAGGAATTGGCTGCGGAAAATCCTAATTCTTATATCCCTCAACAATTTAAGAATCCTGCCAACCCACAGATTCACCGGCAAACAACAGCGGAAGAAATTTGGCGAGATACAGACGGTCAGGTAGATATCTTCATTGCTGGTGTAGGTACAGGCGGAACAGTGACCGGTGTAGGCGAAGTGTTGAAGAAGAAGAAACCAGGCGTACAAATTGTAGCTGTAGAGCCTTTTGATTCACCTGTATTGTCTGAGGGTAAATCGGGTCCCCATAAGATCCAAGGGATTGGAGCCGGTTTTGTACCAGATGTCTTCAATCGTGATGTAATTGACGAAATCTACAAAGTAAAAAATGAAGAGGCTTTTGCTACATCACGTAGCCTGGCAAAACACGAAGGACTTTTAGTCGGTATTTCTTCCGGTGCAGCTGCTTTTGCTGCGACTCAGATTGCTAAACGCCCGGAAAACAAGGGTAAAACCATTGTGGCTTTACTTCCTGATACCGGTGAAAGATATTTATCCACCGTTCTCTTCCAAGAGGACTAATTCAGAGTGGTCCTTGGAGCGGAAAGCGGATTCAATTAATTTAAAAGAAAATAACCAAAAATAAAGGTTTCGAGGAGATGCATTGATGTCTGGAAAGGAAGAAAACCACGATTCTTTATCACGCAGAAATTTTCTTACGAAAGCAGGAGTACTAACGGCAGGTTTTCTTGCTACCGGATTTGTAGGGATCAACAGTATTGCTAATGCTGACACTACGCCTTCAACAGGAGATGCCGGCGCTTCTACGACGCCGGCCCCATCATCAGGTTCTGGTGCGGCAGATTCAGGCCAAAGTGCAGGCAGTAATGCCGCCAATCTAGTATTGCCCTTGAAATATAACAAATTGGATATCGAGGTGGTACGCAAGCGGGGGTATGAAGGCTATTATAAAGGTGCTTGCTGCTACGGTGCGGCTTATGCTTTGCTCACGACCCTTAATGAAGCAGCTCCTGATGCAGGCTGGGATACCATCCCACCGCAGATGTTCAGCTATGGCGGGGGAGGAGCATTGAGCTGGGGCACTCTGTGCGGAGCTTTGAATTCCTCTTTGGCTGTGCTGAATTTGGCTTCCAGCAAGTATTCTGATTTAGGCAATGAACTGATCGGCTGGTATACCGGCTTTGCCTTTCCTTCCAATAAACATGAGGATTATTGCTTAATTCACAACCAGGTGACAACCGTTGCAGAATCCCCGCTCTGTCATGTCTCTGTCAGTAGATGGTCCGAGGCGGCAGGTAAAGACGGAAGGATTAATGATGCAGGGAAAAAAGACCGGTGTGCCAAGTTAACCGGGGATGTGGCGGCTAAGACGGCAGAATTGCTGAATCAGGCTTTGGAAGGGACTTTTAAAGCAACCTATACTGCTCCTGATTCATTTGCTCATTGCTTATCCTGCCATACGGGGAAAACCAGTATGCTGGACAATGAGCAGGGCAAGATGAACTGCGCAGTTTGTCACACTGACCTTTAAAAGCTATGCTAATCGGTGTGAGCACTTATTAATTTTTTCACCTTGGGGGCTGTCCTGATGTCTTTGCCTTAGGACAGCCTTTTCTGAACCATGGGAGAAAGGTTAATGCGCTGCAGAGGAGGAAGAGGATGATGAGAGGAGAACGACAGTCCGGGGACAAAGAAAAGGCAAGAAGTGAGGCTGAAAGTAATATCAATGATTTATTAAAAAAACTGGTAGGGAAAATTCAAGATGGCACTATCAGTATCATCAAACACGATAGCCTGATAATCCAGATTGATACTCATGAGGTTCTGACAGGTAGCGAACTCCAATGGTTGTCAAGGATTGGAGGGTAGAGAAATGACTGAGGAGAATGTTAAAGGGAAGCAGTCAATTTCCGATGATGATCTGAAAAAACTTTTTGCTTTGCTTGGCAGTATCAAATACGGATCAATCACTCTCATAATTCAAGATGGTAAGGTGGTTCAAATTGAACGAAATGAAAAGCTGCGGCTTAAATGAAGTCCGACTAGATCTCTAGAGGGCAGAATCCTGAAGTGAAGGATTCTGCCTTTTTTGATTCATGAAAGATGAAGTGGGATGGAGCGCGGTTAATAATAGAGTATGGAGTGGATTGATATGGGTGGAGAGTCAGCAGCCAAGGAAAATAAGTTTAGCCATCTGATAAAGCAGCATCCCTGCTTCAGTGGAGAGGCTAATGTCAAATATGGCAGAATTCATTTGCCTGTCAGCCCGGCATGCAATATTCAATGCAATTTCTGTCAAAGAACGTTTAATAAATGGGAGAAGAGGCCGGGAGTGGCCCACTCCGTATTATCTCCGGAAAAGGCACTGGAGACTGTGGCAAAAGCGCTGGAACTATGCCCGGAGATCACTGTGGTAGGTATTGCCGGTCCGGGAGATACTTTGGCCACTCCTCATGCCTTAAGCACCTTTAAGCTTATTCATGAGGCTTATCCTCATCTGATAAATTGCTTAAGTACCAATGGATTAATGCTGGAGAGAAAAGCGGAAGAAATTGTTGGATCGGGTGTCAAGACGGTTACGGTGACAGTCAATGCGGTGGATGCAGATATTTTGCAACACATTTGCTCCAACGTGGTGTATAATGGTGAAAATATAACGGGGAAGGAAGCGGCGGAACAGCTTTTATCGGCTCAAATCGCCGGGATCAGAAAAGTCAGTCAGTTGGGTGTTGTGGTGAAAATCAATACGGTGCTGATCCCTGGCCTCAATGACCAAAATATTGATGAAATCGCCAGAGTGACAGCAGAAGCCGGAGCATCCCTGATCAATATTATTCCCCTGATCCCCCAGGCCCGGATGCAGGATAGAAAGGTTCCCACCTGTGAAGAGCTCAACGAGGCTCGGGCAGCAGCCGAATCGTATCTTACGGTATTCAGGCACTGCCAACAATGCCGGGCGGATGCCTGCGGCATTCCCGGAACAGGCAGGGATTTATCAAGTTTGCTGTATGAAGGGCAGCCTGTATCAGCAGCACCGACGTTTTCCCACGGTTGAGCCCTGACTGGAGGTGAACCATGTCTTATAAGGTTGCAGTAGCCAGCAACGATGGTAAAGTGATTAATGAACATTATGGCCGATGCAGAAAATTTCTGATTTTCAATGTGGAAGAGGAGAGCGGGAAGGCAGACGTTCTGGAATTGCGCGACTGTGAGGCTCTCTGCCATTCAGGTGAACACAGCGACAATATTATGGAAAGAAACGCCGAACTGCTGAAAGATTGCCGGGCTGTGCTGGTCAGCCAAATCGGTCCCAGTGCGGAACAGTATCTGCGTGCGCGGGGTATTGACGTCTTTCCTATCGGTGATTTTATTGAAGATGCCTTGACCCAGTTGAATCAGTATTACAATAAGATCGCGGCCCGGAAAAGCAAACAACAAAATAGAGAATAGTACCTGCTTGCTGATCAGAGATACTGAAAGCTAAGATCATCTTTTGATGATCTTAGCTTTTTTATTTATTGTATTCAAAGCCCATGTATGGCTCACATTGGGGCTTTCTTTGTCTATGCTCATGAAAAAGGAGGAATTAAAATGGCGGAATTTACAACGAAAAAGTATACCACCGATGTATTGATCATCGGTGGTGGGATTGCCGGCCTGATGGCAGCCATTAAGGCCAGAGAAAGCGGAGTCGAGGTCCTTGTGCTGGAGAAATCCAATACATTGCGCAGCGGCAATGCGGGATCAGGGATTGACCATATTCAAAGCTATGTGCCGGAGGTACATGAAAAAGTCGGGTACATGGTGGAGGATATGGTAGATGATCAACTGAATTTCGGTCTTTCTATCGGAGGGCTGCGTCGGTCGGATCTGATTGATTTCTTTATCCGCAATACTTATGAGCGCATGCTGCTGTTGGAAGAGTATGGGCTGAAATTTCGTTTTGAAGACAGTGCTTTGCCCGGCAAATTCCGGCTCGTTCCTCAGTGGCATAATGTTCCTACCAGCTTTAACTTTGAAGGCCGGGACATTAAAACAGTGCTGACACAAAAAGCTTTGGAAGTGGGAACAGAGATCATCAACCGGGCTTATGTGCGGGAATTGCTTAAGGACGGTGAGGCAGTGACCGGCGCTATTGCGGTGGGAACACGCCAAAATATTATTTATGTGGTCAATGCCAAAACTACAATTATTGCCACATCCGGTGGAAGTGCCAGGATCTCCAGGGATACGACCGGCAATACCTTTGAACGGAACAACGATCCCTCCTCCAATGTGGGTACCGGTAAACTGCTGGCGGCAGGTGCCGGCGCGGAAGTGGTTAACCTGGAATTTGTCAATCTGGTTCAAGGCTACAGCTGGTTCAATTATTCCTTTACAGTGGGTCTGCCCAGCGGTTCATTCTGGCCGGCCGGCCGTGTCGTGGATGATGAGGGGC
>JAEWCM010000160.1 GCA_023390635.1 Bacillota bacterium | reverse complement strand
CCCTCCGGATGGGTAACTCCAATTTGGTGATCAAGATAATCGAAACTGATAAGGTCGCCATTCACTTTATAATCGGGAAAACAGGCAATTTCCTCAAAAGGCCGGCGCTGAAATTTCTTCAAAACGGACTGATAAACTGTTTCATCATAGCCCATTGCTTCCACTCTCACTCTCTAAATCATCTTTTACTGCCAGAGTTATGTCAAAGCCAAATAAGTTCTCTGCAAAAGCAAAGCATCTTGTTCCAAAACAGGGCTTTCACAGATTGCCAAACCTTCAAGTTCGAAATTCAGACAGGCTTTCAGCAATTCCTCATACTTAAAGTCCGAATCTTTCAAAGCAAGATGCCGTTTTTCCCCTTTCAGTCCATATTCCACGCCGGAAATATGAAGGTGCACATTTTTATTCCACCGGGCTCCCAATGACTCTGCAGTATAGTCCAGCACTCTGCTGAATGCATCATAACCGTTAATCTGCCCTTGAGTCCT
Source organism: Bacillota bacterium (assembly GCA_023390635.1). Taxonomy (GTDB): domain Bacteria; phylum Bacillota; class Desulfitobacteriia; order Desulfitobacteriales; family Desulfitobacteriaceae; genus JAEWCM01. The sequence continues at coordinate 5,098 of JAEWCM010000160.1, read as the reverse complement.
GGCATACAGGTGCCCAAAATCAATACAAGGCAATACCCCGGGAACTGCTCTAGCCATTTGAACAGTTTCTTCCAGACTGCCGAACTGCGATCCCTTTCCTGTCGTTTCCGGTCTTAAAATCACATCATTTCCGGCCAGATCCAACTGCTCGCGAACAAGCATCAGTTCCTGAACTACTCTTGTCAACACCAGTTCAGGCGCATCATCATGATAAAAAGCAGGATGAAATACAACACTTCCTGCCCCTAGAATCTTGGCAATGCTTGCGGCGTGAATCAACCGCTCTCTGCTCGCTGTGATTTTTTCCGCTTCCCTGGAATTGAAGTTAATCCAATACGGGCCGTGACAACTGAGGCGAATCTGAGATGCAATGGCAACCTCCCTCACCTTAGCAGCCTTTTCTTCTTTCATCCTTACCCCTTGAACAAATTCAACCTCCATAGCCTTCAAATCAAGTTCTTTTACACGGCGAATCCCGCTTTCTGTCGAACGATTTGCAGCGGAAATAGGGACCCCGGCCGTTCCGAATAATAAGGACAAATATTTCACTCCTTGCGTACTGAAAAAGGAATAGCTGTTATATTTTACATCATTATATCATTTTTACCTAGATAAGAAATAACTTCATTAGAATATTTTTAAATACGGTTTTATCATAAAACAGAACTATTACAGGTGGCTAAACAATAAATGGCGTTAAGTATTATTCTGATTAGAATTTGCGACAACCTTTTCCAGCTCATTTCTTCCCTGTTTTGTCAGAAACAGTTTGCAAACAACATTAATATTCTTGCGTCATATAGAAACACTAGATAAAGGTACAAAAACACTGCCTGATGAAATTGAAGGAGGTTTTGAAATGTCCAGAAGAAGAAAAAGTATGATGTCCGATGAATTGAAAATGCGTGTAGCTCAGGAATTAGGATTTGCCGATACATTACAGTCCCAGGGATTTAAAGGTGTATCATCAGGGGATTGCGGGAACATGGTAAAAAAAGCCATAGAAATTGCAGAACGGAACTTAAATCAGCGCTGATGCTTCACTTTCTGTTACACAACAGCCGCTCTTTCCCTATTTATCTTATGCGCGGTTTGAAAAGGTATTCAGGCTTTCTTATACCAAAAGGGAGGAATGCAACTACGCTCCTCCCTTTTTCTTGTGAGTATTGTTAAATCCATACTAGTCATCTCACAAGTTTGTTCGCTCCTAGTATGTCTTTAAATCCTCAATTTATCCTTAGGGGCTTTCTGTCTTTAAGTGTGCAAGACGGTGCTCCAAGGCTATTTTAAAATCTTGATCATCTTTAGCTGTGCGTTTGCCCAGGCCTTTAGTCCTTCCCCCTCCGCGCCGATACTTAGCCTTCAAGGCTCTCTCCTCCAATAAAAAGTCGATATTGGCATCGGTATATTCCTTTCCTCCAGGGCCGATGCAATAAGCTTTACGCCCCAAGACAGCCGCTGCTAATCCCCAATCCTGAGTGATCACCACATCTCCGGGACAGACTGAATTCAAGATTTTCAGATCCGTTTCCTGGGAATCGCCGCCGACTACGATATGATGAGCCGATTGAATGGAATGATTAAAGCTGGCCACTGTCCACACGGGAACTGCATATCTTTCCCCCAGAGAACAACAGATTTCCAACACTTTTTTCGGGCAGGCATCTGCATCAACCAATATCTTCATTGCATCTCCTCACCTTAACTTTTCCTTACAGCCATAAACTTGCCCCATTTTTTCTCAACCATCCCCGCCACTCCATATAGTCAGGCATCACCATTGCCACGAACTGCCAGAACCGGGGGCCATGGTTGGGATGACGCAGGTGGGCCAGTTCATGGATCACTACATAGTTTATCACCTGCTCAGGTGCCATCATAAGCCGCCAGTTAAGATTGATATTTCCCTTTCCCGAACAGCTCCCCCACTTGGTTTTTTGTTCTTTGACCCGAAAATCATGATATTCTACTTTCATCTTTGCTCCATAGTAATCCAGCTTTTCCTTAAAAAATTTACGGGCATTTTCCTTGTACCATACGTTCAATACTTCCTTTACCCTCGCTTGCCGTTCGGTAAATTCCATATTCTCCACAAGGGATTTTGGTATGAAAAGCTCCAGTCCACCTTCCTGACATAGTACTTTTGTCCGTTGAGCTTGAACTAGGGTAGCCTGCACATGAATCGGATGGCCAAGATACAGAAAATCCACCCCCACGAAAAGATCCCGCTCTGCCAAAGCTTTTCGGACCGTTTGCTGCTCTTTCCAATGAGAATAGACCCAATGCTTTTTAGCCTCCACAAAGAGGGCTACTTGTCTCGATGTGACTTTCAGCGGAACCGTCACTCTGATTTTGCCCGCTCGAATTGAAATAATAAGACGTTTGGCCCGGGTTGATTTCTTTTCTTCATATTCAATGGCCTCGCCGTCAATATAAAAGTTGCCCATGCCAAATCTTTTGCTCCTTTGCCTTTACCTTCGTCCACCTCTCGGCCTGATATATTCCGTGACCAGATCTGTAAACAAAATTCCTTCCAAATGGTCAATTTCATGGCAAAAGCATTTTGCCATGTCGCCCGTCCCCGTCAATACAATCTTCTCGCCATTTTCATTTAATGCCTCTACCGTCACATTGCGAGGCCGCCTGACCTTACCCCACACATCAGGAATGCTCAGGCAGCCCTCAATCACTTCCTGCTCTCCCTCCTGGGTAATGATCTGGGGATTGACCAGTTTGATCAATCCCTGACCCATATCAATCACCACCAGGCGTTTTAGCAGCCCTACCTGGGGGGCGGCCAGGCCGCCGCCGTTTTCCGTATTATACATGGTCTCCGCCATATCATCCAGAATTTTTCTGATCCGGTCATCTACTTCTTCCACAGACTTACTCTTTTTTCTAAGAATCTCATGGTCAAATAGAAAAATCTGTCTTAAAGCCACCTAAATCACTCCCTTGCTCTGCTGAGCCCGCGACTTTCTCTCACTTTGGGCAAATAAGAAAACCTCTTCAATCGGACAGTGGAACACCTGACAAAGATCATAAGCCAGCCAAATAGAAGGCTCAAACTTTTCCGTTTCAATCGCATTAATTGCTTGCCTCGAAACTCCCACCATAGCTCCTAACTGTTCCTGAGTGATGCCTAAAGCCTCTCTGAGCTCCCTTAGACGATTTTTCATCTTCCCACCTCTATTGCGTTAATCTCACGCCGTATGTCACGTTAACCTTACATCACTATTATACTACAACTCCTTTCCATATCAAGTTAACCTTTCACCAGACCACGCTACCCTTAATGCTCAGGCAAACTGCTAAAATAAAAAATCTGAGATCTATAGGTGAACTTCACCTGATCCTCCATCTTGTAAACCCAATCGTTTATTATCATAATAAGATACATGCTAAATATCACTATGCAGGTCGCAATAAACCAATGAAGCCTTCCAGATTAAAAGGCACTTCATTTATTACTGCTCTCTTTGTGTTGTATGGTATATTAGTTTTATATTAGCATTATAAAGTGCAGACAACAGCAGCATCAAAAAGTTTTAAATCATAAATAGGAAAAAGCCCTTTCCCCTTAATCTGAACAAAGGAGGGATTCTTTTGTATATTGTTGATCGTTTTGAAGGAGACTGGATCGTCATCGAGGGAGATGAGAAACAATATTTCAATTTGCCAAAAAAATTACTGCCCGATGCCCAAGAAGGCGATGTAATCCTCATCAAGGCTAATGTTGATGTGGCTGCCAGCGCCCAACGTCGCAGGGAAACCACCTTCATTATGAAGGATTTCTTTGATCAATAAAAACACTCGCACGATACTTTAAATTAGGAGGCTTATCATTGAATTCATCGAAGCAAAATATCCTGCTGCTCTGGCTGATGCTGATTCTTCTTCCGCCGCTGGGCATTATCTATCTATTTATGGGAAAAAGAATAACAGGAGTCGCCCGCTTTTTTATGGCCTTTCTTTCCGCTCTGATCTTTATCGCCGAACTTGCTTTTTTCTCTCCCTTAACTGATCCGTTAAAAGACACCTTAGGGCAGGCTTTTGATAAAGCAGTCACCATGCAAGCAGACAGTTCCCGGCCTTCTGCTGATTCTGTATCTGATTCCAGTGAATTGACCGTTCATTTTATTGACGTGGGACAGGCGGATAGTATTCTGGTTCAATCCCCCAAAGGCACAGCCATTCTCATCGATGGAGGCAACAATGATGATGGAACAAAAGTGGTCGCTTACTTAAAGTCCCAGGGGATTACCCACCTTAACGCTGTGATTGCCACCCATCCTCATGAAGACCATATCGGCGGTCTGGACACGGTCATTAAGGCTTTTCCTCCCCAGGCAGTCTATATGCCCAATGCCACCACCACAACCCGTACCTTTACTGACTTCATCAATGCTGTTGATGATTCCGGTGCCAAAAAGATCCAGGCCAAATCAGGTGTTAGCCTGGGGGTGGATGGTTTCTCCGGGATCTTCCTTGCTCCATACAGCAGCCAATATGACGAACTCAACAATTACAGCGCCGTATTGAAATTGACCTACGGCTCAACGTCTTTTCTTTTTACAGGAGATGCGGAAAACGTTTCAGAAAAAGAAATGCTGAAAAGCGGAAATTTGCAGGCAACCGTGCTTAAAGTGGGACATCACGGCAGCGACTCATCCACAACCCAGTCCTTTCTCCAAGCCGTCACTCCCCAGTATGCAGTAATTTCCGTAGGCAAGGATAACAGCTACGGTCATCCCAGTCAGACTGTCCTGAAAAGGTTGGCAGAAGCTCACGTGCAAGTATTCCGTACCGATCAGTCGGGTACGGTAGTTCTGTCTTCCGATGGAACAAAGATTTCTGTTAAACAACCAGCTCAAGCCCTCACTTCCGGTCAATCTGACAGCTCTGCCGGAGAAGTGTCCATTCTCTCCATCGACTTAGTGGGGGAAACTGTGACTCTGGTTAATCACAGCACCTCGGATGTTGATCTGACAGGATGGAAACTTGTGAGCACAAAAGGCCAGGAAACTTTTGCTTTTCCGGCCGGAACTGTGATTCCCGCCCAATCCTCATTGGAAATCGTCAGCGGCCCTAAGGCCAA
>JAEWCM010000144.1 GCA_023390635.1 Bacillota bacterium | reverse complement strand
AATGAAGGTGGGGATAATCAAACGGCAATCACCTTAGTAGTAATAATGACCGTATTTAGTTTCTTGGTAATCTTTGGACTGAACCGCTGGTCTAAAAAACGCAGTCGGCGGGGACTTATGGGCAATGAAGGGGGCTGATAAAGGTGCTTAAATGTGAATTTAACAAAAAACTTTATCATTTCACTTTGGAGGCAGAGTTATCCGCCGGTAATGAGATTGTGGTTCTGGTTGGCCCCTCAGGTTCGGGAAAGACGACCTTGATGCAGTGTATCGCCGGATTAAAAAGTCCCAGCGAGGGATGGATTCACATTAATGATCATTCGGTATACTCTTCAGATGACAAAATCAATATACCCTGCCGGGAACGAAAAATCGGTTATGTGTTTCAAGAATATGCTCTCTTTCCACATATGAGCGTGTTTAAGAATATTATGTATGGTGTAAAACGGCAGGAAAGAGAGAAAAAGGATCAAAGTGCCAAAAATATTTTAGAAATGTTGGGTATATTACATCTACAGGATCGATATCCACAGCAAATTTCCGGAGGAGAAAAACAGAGAGTAGCACTAGCCAGGGCCTTGATGACCGAACCGGAGATCATGCTCTTGGATGAGCCATTGTCCGCTTTGGACCAGGACACAAGAAAAGGCTTGCAGCAAGAATTGAAGAATATTCAGGCTCGTTGGAAGATACCTTTTATCATGGTAACTCACGATCTTAACGAGGCAGAGTTCCTAGGAGATCAAATTATTCGTATCGAGCAGGGAAAACTTTCTTGTTTAAAAGAAAGGAGCTTGCTCCGTGAGGATTTCGTGTCGGGCGAGAGAGTGGCAAATGGAAAGACAGTCATCGTATGAATGATAAGAATTGAATCAACTGGGAACAGAGTAGTGCAGGAAAACTTGCACTATTTTTTTGTGGAAAAATTGTTCTTTACATAAATAGATTAAGAATGGGGAAGTACTTGATTTAAATTTAGAAAATACGATCTAGATAGGGAGGAAAATATTATGAATATTAGTGCCCGTAATCATCTTTCCGGAACGATAGTGGAAATTAAAAACGGTATTATTACTTCGGAGGTGGTAATGGATGTAGGCGGCAATACTTTGGCTGCTGTCATTACCAAAGATTCAGTGGACGGTATGGGACTGAAAGAAGGAGATAATGTCTCTGCGGTGATTAAGTCCACATCGGTTATGATCATGAAATAGCAGGATATATTTAGTCAAAAAATACTTTTTATCTAATCACAAAAAGCGTAATTACCTAATACATTTTACTTAGGTAATTACGCTTTTATTTGATGATCTAATAAATCTATTTCTAAAATCTCAAGATAATTTGAAAACTTTTACCTTGTTATTAAGATCATTAGCCATAGAAGTAGCTAATTCGGTGGTTGCTGAGACGTTTTGCATAGCGGAGGAAACTTGCTGCATGGTTTCTGAAACAGCCTGTGCGTGATGAGCAGTGCTTTCGATGACGCTGGAAACATCATTGATTAATTGTACAATGCGGTCAGATGTGGCTACCTCCTCATCTGTGATACGAACGATGTCTTCTACATCTTTCACTGTATTCTGTACAGCCTGGCTGATATTTTCCAAAGCTTGTCCTGATTGATAGGTAACAGCCACACCCTGTTCAACTTCAGCCAGACTTTGTTTCGTAGCTGCAACAGAAGCTTCCACTCCCTGTAGTACCTTCTGGACCAATTGGGCAACCTCGTCTGCCTCCTGAGTAGATTGTTCGGCCAGCTTCCGCACTTCGTCGGCAACCACAGCGAAGCCTCTGCCGCTTTCCCCTGCTCGTGCTGCTTCGATGGCAGCATTTAACGCAAGTAGGTTGGTTTGGGTGGCCAATCCGGTAATAGTTTGAGTAATATTACCGATCTGTTGAGAATACTGGTTAAGAGTGTTCATCAAGCTTTCCAGTTCAAGAGTCTTGTTTCGGATGTGATCCATTCTCTCGATAGCTTCCTTGACAGTGCGTTTGCCTTCTTCTGCTGTATCAGCAGTGACTTTAGAATTATTCATGGCGGATTGACTCTGTGATTTAGCAATTTGAATGGAAGAAGAAAGTTCTAAGAGTACTTTGGTGGATTCCAAGGTTGCCTGATTCCCTAACTGAGCCTGTTCTGCCATCGTTTGCATGTTCTGAGATGTCTGAATAATGGAAGAGTTAACCTGTTCGCTGGATGCAGCTAATTCTTCCGAATTAGAGGCAATTTCTCCTGCGGCCCGCGTTGTATCGGAGATAATGCTGCGCAGATTGACCAGCATTTTATCCACTGCCTGAGCCAAAGTGCCGATTTCATCACGGTTGGTGATTTCCGGCATTGTGATGGTCAGATCGTCTTCGGCAATCGCTTCGGTAACCTCCGTCACTTTCTTTAGAGGTCTGGAAATATGTCCCGCAAGGTAATAGGCGACGACCATACCCCCGACTAATCCGAGAACGACTAAAATTGCATTGCTGATATTGACCTGAGCTTCTACCCCTGAAGTTGATTTAATGGCTCCCACGCCTAATGATTCTTGCAGATCAAGGAGGGAATTCATTTCTGCTACGATTTTATTGAAGATTTCTTTGTTATCACCGTTTATTTTTGCCAGAGCCTCCTGGCTGTTCCCGGTGTCAGAGAGCTGCCAGATTTGATCAGCGCCGGTACTGTAGGTGGCAAAATCCGTTTCCATTTGCTGGATGCTTTTTTTAATTTCTGAATCCTTAACGTAACTGCCGTATTCATTGATGGCAGTTTTCCAATCTTCCTTTGTCTGGGTATACTGGGCCTTCCAATCTTGATAAAGCTGGGGATTGTCAAGATTTAAGACACCGCTCAAAAGGGCACGCCGGTTTTCCTCTGTTGTCATCATCACCTGGGAAAGATGAATGGCGCTTTGAAGGTGAACGTTTCCGAGTTCGCTGACACTGCTGCCCAGTCGTCTTAACCCAATATAGCTCAGTCCGCCCACCACGAAGTTGAAAATCATGGCGATAGCAAAGCCGCGAATAAGTTTAGAATGAATGGTATGCTGTTTTCCTTTAGTTTTCTTACTTACATTACTAGAATCATTGTTTTTACTCACGATTCAACGTCCTTTCTTTCGCTAAGAATATTCTGTCTGCTAAGGGAAAGAGTAAGAAATTAAAAGTTCAAACAATTATGTAATTGCCATTAGAAATTTCGACGAAATTTGTGGGTTTCCTGCTAAATTTTAGTTTTTGAAAAATTATCTTCCAGAATGTGATGAATGAAGAACTATAATAATTAAATCTACCTGGACGTAAAAAATTAAAAATTAAAAATATAAGCAGGATTGGAAAATTTTATTGAAAAAATGAGGAGAGGGCGTAAGGTGGGAAGGGAAAATCCCGTCTAAATATATGAAAGCTAAAGCAAGTGGTATTAAACCAGTATGCTGAAAGGTGGGGAAATGATGTTCAAACCAAGTAATAAGAAAAAATTGGGCGTCTCTTTGGCAGCATTAATGGTTGCTCAAGGGCTGGTATTGCCTCTTTCCGCCTATGCAGGAGAAGTGGGTAGCAGCTCTTCCGGGGTAGCAGTGCCAATTTCAGCTCCTGCTGTCGTCCCGGCTTCTGAGCAAAAGGCCAAGGTGGCCCTAGCGGAAGCTATTAATGCAATTAAGAACAACTTCACAATTCCTGCTGATTTTACTAACTTTTCTTCCGGATTTAATTCCGGCTCTGACGGGCAGACGTGGAATTTATACTGGAGTAGTAAAACAAAAGGAAGCGCCAATGCTCAAGTCAATGCAATGACAGGGGAAGTGGTGCAATTCAATCTATGGCAGGAAAGCAGCGCTACAGGATTGCAGGTTCCCAAGCTAAGCAAGGCTCAAGCTCAGGAAAAAGCAGCCGCTTTAATCAAGAAGCTGTTACCTGAGAAGTGGAATGACTTATCATTGGTAGAAGGACAAAACAAGGCGGTACAACCTAGCACTTACGGGAATTTAAGCTACCAGTTTAAATGGGAAAGAAAAGTGAATGGCGTTCCTGTTCTGGGCGATGGGGTAACTGTACAGGTAGATGCTGATCAGGGCAGCATATTGTCTTATAATTTTGTTTGGAATGAAGGGACTTTTCCCGATTCTGGAAAAGCAATATCGTCCGAAGGGGCAAAGCAAGCTTTTTCTAAAGCTGGATTATTGAAATTGAAATATTTCCAAGCCTCCCGCTACTACATTCTAAAAGCAGAAGACAATAATCCTAATATTCAGCTTGTCTACGGACTCACTTCTTCTAATTATGGCCTTAATGGTGCCATTGATGCGCTGACGGGAGAAAACTTAAAGCTCAATGATGGGTCTTATGTATTCTATGGACAAAGTAGTCAAGGGGGGAAAGATGCAGCAGATGCTGGAACCGGACCTACACTCACCCCGGAAGAACAGTTGGAGGTAGATGCCAACGACAAGCTGCTGACTAAAGAGCAGGCTGCGGAAAAAGTAACCCAACTGACCGATAGTACGACCGGTTTGGAATTGACGGGCAGCAATCTGTATTACAATTCAGCAACCGGCGTCCGTTCATGGCATTTGCAATGGAGTAAATATACCGACGGAGAAAAGATCCGCTCTGATTATGACTATGTCAGTGCTTCAGTCAATGCGGCCACTGGTGAATTGCTGAATTTCTACGTTTCCAATCCAGTCAATAATGAGGGCAAGGATAAGATCAGTGCGGAAGCGGCGCAAAAAATCGGCTCTGATTTCCTCCAGAAAGTTCAACCTAATCGGTTCTCCCAGAGTGAGCTTGATAAAAGCCAGTTAGCTTCTGAACTTGATAGTATGCCGACTTCTTATCAGAGCTATACTTTTAACTATCAACGGTTGGTGAGCAATGTTCCTTTTGCCAACAACACCATTTCAGTTTCAGTAGATGCTTATACAGGTAAGATCAGTTCTTATAACTTAAATTGGAATGATAACTTGGTCTTTCCTGCTCCGGTTGGATTGATTGGAGATCAACAGGCTGTGGATAAGTTTTTGGCAGCCCGCCCGATGACCTTAAACTATATCAAAGTAATGAATCGTGATGGAAAGATGGAAATGCATCTTGTCTATATTCCCAAATTGGATGCTTTAACAATGAGCGGTTCGGAGCTTGTAGACGCTAAGAGCGGTGCTATGCTGAATTACGATGGCAAAGTGATGAGTCAGGTCCCCCAAGCTGTAGAATTTACAGATGTAGCTGGTCTGGCTAATGAGCAGGAAATCAGATTTTTAGGTTCAGCTGGTATATTTACCGAATATGGCACGACCTTCCGTCCTGAAGAGAAGGTTAGTCTCATCTCTCTCTTCCGGGCCATGTATCAGATTAATAATGGATATGGCGAACAGCTGAGTGATGATGAATTAATGACCCGGATCAAGGATTATGGATGGCTGAAAGAAGATCTTGCCCAAGACTCGGAAGTTAATCGGGAACTGGCAGCTAAGATTGTGATTCGGATGTTGGGCTATGACAAGATAGCCTCTTTAAAAGATATCTATCAGATTCCTTATCAGGATTCGGCAAAAGTTAGTGCTGATGCCAAAGGATATGTGGCATTGGCTTGGGCTTTAGGCATTCTGAAAGTGGATGGAGCGAATTTCGAGCCACAACATGCTTTGACAAGAGCGGAAGCAGTTAACTTACTCTTTAAGGCTTATAACACAGAAAAATAAAAATATCCAAGAGGATTAACATCATACTACTTGATATCCGGTTGAAAGAGGGGATGCTTCTCGGCTTTATATGGCAGAGAAGCGTCCCCTTCGCATATTTTTGTGAAGATTAAGCTTATAGTATTAAGGGAGCTTTTGAATCAACGTCAGACCTAGACGTTTAATCATCGGGAATCCAACTTTTTTTACTAAAGGAAAAGCAACCTTTTGAACAAGCGTTGGCCCTACTTTATTGGCAAGGGCAGGGCCAACCTGTTTGGCAATGAAAGGAGTGGCCTGTCTCAATAAAGGGGCACCAAGTTGTTGGAACAATTTTATGGTTCCTTCCTGTAAAGGAGTTAAAGGCAGGGCCTGCTCTATTTTAGTGGTTTTTTTGTGAAGCGGTGTGGAATGGTGATTAAAGGAATGGAAAATATTCGTAACCATAAATAATTCCCCCTGGATAAAAATGGTATATTTGTCATTTCAATATATGATGCAGGAGGAAAAGAAGTTAATCAGAAGATTAAAAAACCCCTTACCATCTGAGTAAGGGGTTGCATTCTTGTGATAAATTATTATTTCTTAGCAATAGGTGCCAAAATAATTTGATGATCTACAAGCTTCATATCCTGAATCTTTGCATCAACAAATTTTTGATTACCAAAGATATCAACCAGACGTAAGCCATTGCCGTGGGGTTCAATGATATCAACTGATTCCATCAATAAGCAGGGAGCATTTTTATTACTTTCTTTTAAATATACATTTGCTTCGCACATGTGACCCAACCTCCCCGGACGCAACCGCGTTCATAACATAATGATTAATATAACTAATTATATACTATTTAATGCCCAATAACAATTTTAAAGGAGTAATAGTGAATAATATAAAGACGGAAAAATTTATTCCCGATAAAAACTGTCGGGATTTGTATTTTTGTGATTTTTCGGATACAATAAGTTATACAAATCAGATATAACGATGCTGCAAACAAGTGTTTTTAGAGGTGAAAATAATGGCGGAAAAATTATTAGAAACCCAGGATCTGCATACTCAGGTTGATGGCAAAGAAATTCTCAAAGGCCTTAATCTGACCATTAATAAAGGAGAAGTGCATGTCCTCATGGGTCCGAACGGGGCGGGCAAATCCACCCTGGTCAGTACAATTATGGGACACCCCAAATATGCCGTGTCCCAAGGTTCCATTCTGTTTGAAGGTGAAGACATCACCGGTTCCAAAACAGACGAAAGGGCTCGTAAAGGCATTTTCCTTTCTTTTCAAAGTCCGGAGGAAATTCCCGGCGTCACGGTGGAAAATTTCCTGCGCACTGCGCGCGGTGCGGTAACGGACAAGTCTGTACGGATTTTTGCCTTTAAAAAGGAATTGGAAAAAACCATGCAGGAATTGCATATGGACGAGAGTTATGCTTCCCGTTATTTGAATGTGGGCTTTTCCGGGGGAGAAAAGAAGAAGAATGAAATTCTGCAAATGCTGATGCTCGCACCTAAATTAGCGATTTTGGATGAGACGGATTCTGGGCTCGACGTCGATGCGGTGAAAATTGTCTCAAAGGGCATCAATCAGTTTAAGAATGAAAACAATGCTTTGCTGATCATTACCCACAACGCGAGAATGCTGGAGAATATTACGCCTGATTATGTTCATGTACTGGTAGACGGTAAGATCGTGAAAACAGGAAATCGTAGTTTAATTGCCGAGATCAATGAATCAGGGTTTGAAGACCTTGTTCGTTCCACGGCAAAATAAGGGCAGAAGAAAACGGGGTGGACTCTGTGGAGAAAAAAACACTGGTTACGGATATCGACCGGAGTGTTTATGATATAAAAAATCCCGATCGTGCTGAATTTAAAGTATCCAAGGGACTGACGGCGGAAATTGTCAGCCGGATATCTGAGGAGAAGCATGATCCGGAATGGATGCGTGAATTCCGGCTGAAATCACTGGAAATCTATAATCAAACCGAACTGCCGGTCTGGGGGCCTTCCCTGGACGAGCTGGATATGGATAATATCGTTACGTATGTAAAACCAAATACAGCAATGCGCGGCAGTTGGTCGGAAGTTCCGACCGATATCAAAGATACGTTCGAACGGTTGGGTATTCCTCAGGCAGAGCGAGAATCCCTGGCTGGAGTGGGGGCTCAATACGACTCGGAAGTGGTTTATCACAATGTGAAGGATGAGGTCACCAAACAAGGGGTCGTTTACACCGATATGGAGAGCGCTTTAAAGAGTCATGGCGACATGATTCAGGAGTATTTTATGAAGCTGGTAACTCCCAATGACCATAAATTTGTGGCTTTGCACGGTGCGGTATGGTCAGGGGGCTCCTTTGTCTATGTGCCGGAAGGAGTCCATGTTTCCATACCTCTGCAATCTTATTTCCGTCTTAACGCTCCCGGTGCAGGTCAGTTTGAGCATACCCTGATTATCGTGGATAAAGGAGCCAGCCTCCATTTTATTGAAGGATGCTCAGCTCCCAAATACAACGTGACCAATCTTCATGCCGGTTGTGTTGAGCTCTATGTCAAAGAAGGAGCCAGCCTTCGTTACTCCACGATTGAAAACTGGTCCAAGAACATGCTTAACCTGAATACGAAGCGGGCTGTGGTGGAAAAGAACGGCCGGATCGAATGGATTTCTGGATCATTTGGGTCTAAAATCTCAATGCTCTACCCCATGAGTATCCTAAAAGGAGAAGGCGCAAGGTCGGAGTTCACAGGGATCACATTTGCCTCAAAAGGGCAGACTTTGGATACGGGAACGACAGTTATTCACGCTGCGCCCTATACTTCTTCGACAATCAATACAAAGTCTATTTCCAAAGACGGCGGAACATGTGTATATCGGGGAGCCGTTAAGGTGGCGGCAGAAGCTCATCATAGTAAGGCATCCGTTTCCTGTGAATCGTTAATGCTGGATGATCAGTCCCGTTCCGATACCATTCCGGTAATGGATATTCTCAATGATGAAGTGGATATCGGTCATGAAGCCAGGATTGGCCGGATCAGCGATGAAGCTATCTTTTACCTGATGAGCAGAGGGATCAGTGAGGAAGAGGCAAAGGCCATGATCGTGCGGGGATTCGCCGAACCGGTGGCCAAAGAACTTCCTCTTGAATATGCGGTGGAAATGAACAACCTGATTAAACTGGAAATGGAAGGCAGTATAGGATAGCGCTGAGATAACGCTATTTGCTTTTAGGAGCAAAGGAGTTGAAGAATATGAATTTAACACTGGAGCAGGTCAATGGCCTTCCGGAAAAAACGTGGCGGTGGCTGGGCGTCAATCAGAAGAGAATTGAGACAGAGATTCCTGATCCGGTATCTTATGCTGGCCCGAAGATTGACTGTCCCGCCGGCGGCGGGGTGGCAGTAACTGCTTTCGATCCCGCCTGTCCCGAGGAATGGAATGTGAATGAGGATAGGCTTTTCAAAGGGAGTAAAGACCTGAACGGCATAGGTGCCGAGTTCGGAAAGCTGGCAGGAGAAAATCAAAACAGCGGAGTGCGGATAGAGATCGAGGCCGGCCGGCGGCTGCCCGCGCCGATCGTTATTGAATATGATCTTGATGAAAACAACCGGACAGTGATCGATCAAAACCTGGTTGTTGGGGAAAAGGACAGCGAAGTTACAGTGGTGATGGTTTACCGCTCTCCCAATGGACTAAAGGCTTTTCATGGCGGCCTTACCCGTCTTTATGCCAAGGAAAACGCTGTGATCCGCCTTATTCAGGTCCAGCTCCTGGGAGATGAGACCTGGCATATGGGGGACGTCGGAGCTTTGGTGGAAGAGCTGGGTTCGGTTCATTTGCTCCAGGCTGAAATGGGAGCCCAAAATATTACGGTTGGCTGTCAGGCCAGGCTGAAAGGCAAAGAAAGTTCTCTGACGATCGACAGCATTTATTTGGGCGATGAAGAGCGGCACATTGACATCAACTATATCGCCCGGCACGAAGGGAAAAGTTCTTTAAGCAATATTAATGTCAAGGGGGCTTTGTTGGATCACAGCGAGAAAGTTTTCCGCGGCACCATTGATTTTAAAAGGGGAGCTTCCGGGTCCAAAGGTCGGGAAGAGGAATATGCCATTTTGCTCAGTCCTGCGGTGAGAAACCGTACCGCCCCTCTTATTCTGTGCAGTGAAGATGATGTGGACGGCCAGCATGCGGCAAGCACAGGCAAGATGGATGAAAATAAACTGTTTTATCTCATGTCCAGGGGACTAACTGAGTTGGATGCGAAAAAAATGGTGATTGAGGCTGAGTTTGAACCGGTTACGGAGAAAATTCCCGTACTCGAATTAAAAACAGCTATTTCTGACCAGGTAAGAAAGAAGTTGAGTAAGGTTGAATAAATATGCAGAGGATTTCCCCATTCTGAAAACCGTCGTCAACGGCAAGCGTCTTGTTTATCTGGATAATGCGGCCACGACTCAGAAGCCCCTGCCGGTTTTACAGAAGCTGAGAGACTACTATGAAGGGCACAACGCAAATCCCCACAGGGGCAACTATGCTCTGAGCGTAGATGCCACGGAAATCTACGAGAGTTCCCGGGAAACGATCAGAGATTTTATTGGGGCAGCCAAGACATCGGAGATCATTTTTACTAAGAACACCACTGAATCCTTTAACCTGCTGGCTTACAGCTACGGGATGAATTTTATTGAGGCTGGGGATGAAATCGTGATTTCTATCGCCGAACATCACAGCAACCTGATCCCATGGCAGAGAGTAGCCAAGACTAAGGGTGCGATTCTTAAATATATGTATGTCAATGATGAAGGGATCATTTCTGAGGAAGAGATCGAAAGTAAGATCGGGCCGAAAACCAAATTGGTCTCCGTCACCCAGGTGTCGAATGTGCTGGGAACGGTTAATCCGGTGCAGAAAATCATTGAAAAAGCGCACAGTGTAGGTGCGGTGGCTGTGCTGGACTGTGCCCAGAGTATTCCTCACTTTAAGGTGGATGTAAAGTCCTTGGATGTAGATTTTATTGCTTTTTCCGGACATAAGATGCTGGGTCCCATGGGCGTGGGAGTCTTATACGGCAAGGAAGAGCTGCTGGATAAAATGCCTCCCTTCCTCTTTGGCGGGGATATGATTGAATATGTATATGAGCAGGATGCTACCTTCGCTCCCCTGCCTGCCAAATTTGAAGCAGGTACCCAAAATGTGGGCGGGGCTCTGGGCATCGCCGAGGCTGCCAGGTATATTGAGACCATCGGCTATGAACGAATTAAGGAGGCCGAGGAAGGGCTGGTCCATTATGCCCTGAAGCAATTAAAGGAAATCCCCTATGTAACCATTTACGGTGATAAAGAAGGGGGCAATAAATGCGGTGTCATTTCTTTTAATGTGCAGGATGCCCATCCTCACGATGTGGCTTCCATTCTTGATGCGGACGGCGTGGCCGTCAGAGCGGGACATCATTGCGCACAGCCTTTGATGCGCTATTTGGGAGTGAACGCAACCTGCCGGGCCAGTTTCTATTTTTACAACTCTCTGGAAGATGTGGATGTTTTTGTGGCCAGTTTAAAGAAAGTGAGAGGATGGCTGGGTTATGGATCTTAATCAGATTTATTCCGAACTGATCATGGAGCATAATACTTCCGGACGCAATAAAAAGCATATTGACAGTCCCAATCTGGTTTTAAAGGGAGTCAATCCCAGCTGTGGCGATGAGATCGAACTGGAGCTGAAGATCAAGGACGGTATGGTGGAGGATGCTTCCTTTACGGGCATTGGCTGCGCCATTTCTCAGGCGTCCACCTCCATGATGATTGATTTAATCAAGGAGAAGCCGGTGGAAGAGGCAAAGGCTCTGGCTAAGACTTTTCTGGGCATGATTAAGCAGGAGATTACGGATGAAACTGAACTGGAAGTGCTGGAAGAGGCTGTGGCCCTGAAGAATATTTCCAATATGCCGGCCCGCGTCAAGTGTGCAGTGCTGGGATGGCATACTTTAGAGGATGGACTGGAAAAGGAAAAACCGGCAGAGTAGGGAGTGGATGGACGATGGAAGAGAATTGCCGTTTTACTTTGGAGCATATAGGAATCAAAGCCAAAGACATGGATGAGTCTATTGCCTTTTACTCTCAGGTACTGGGTTTTGAACTGATCAAACGGATCAAACCGGGCGAAGTGGAGTTAGCTTTTATGCGCTTAGGGAATACAGTTGTAGAATTGGTGGAATTAAATAAGTCTATGCCAAATCAGGATGGGCTTGTCAATCATCTGGCGCTCAAGACAGATGACATTTTCAGCGCAACTGAACATCTAAAGCGTTTCCGTGTCCATCTCCTGTCACCGGAACCCTGTTCCATGGGAGAAGGACGTTATAACTTGTTCTTTCGCGGTCCTTCAGGAGAAAAGCTGGAACTTTTTCAAGGGTCCTTCTGATGGATAGGCAGGAACAATTATTTAGTAAAGGTGAAAAACGCTATCGAACCTTTAACGAACATTTGAGGCAGCGCTTCGGCGAAAAGGTATTTAAGGTATCCCTGGATGGTGGATTTACCTGCCCCAACCGGGATGGCCGTTTGGGCACTGCAGG
Source organism: Bacillota bacterium (assembly GCA_023390635.1). Taxonomy (GTDB): domain Bacteria; phylum Bacillota; class Desulfitobacteriia; order Desulfitobacteriales; family Desulfitobacteriaceae; genus JAEWCM01. The sequence continues at coordinate 7,314 of JAEWCM010000144.1, read as the reverse complement.
GTGTATTTACTGCAGTGCCAGAGGTTCAGGTGATTTTGCCGGCGAGGCAGAGGCTTCTATTCATGAACAATTCGCTGATGTTATTAAGCGCATGGAGAAAAAATGGCCAAGAGCAAAGTATCTGGCGTATTTTCAGGCTTATACCAATACATATGCACCTTTGGATAGATTAAAGGTAATGTATGAAGAAGCACTGGCAGAGAAGAATGTGGTCGGACTCTCCATTGCTACCCGTCCCGATTGTTTACCTCTGGATGTACTCGACTATCTGGAAGAGTTAAACCGGCATACTTATTTGTGGGTGGAACTGGGATTACAAAGTACTCATGAGCGATCGCTGCAATGGATTGGCCGTGGTCATAACTATGACCAATTTTTATCCGGCTTGGAAGAACTGAGCAAAAGGAACATCCGGGTGTGTGGACATATCATTCTGGGCCTGCCTGGTGAAACACGGGCAGATATGCTGGCCACAGCCAAAGAGGTGAGCCGCTTGCCCTTGCAGGGGATTAAAATTCACCTTCTGCATATTTTACGGCATACCCCGCTGGCCGATTTTTATGAATCTAAGCCTTTTCCCTTACTTACTGCTGACGAATATGTCGCTTTAGTGGCAGATGTACTGGAATTGCTGCCTCCGGAAATGATCATTCATCGCCTAACCGGTGATGGGGCGCCTGAGGACTTGATTGCCCCTGCTTGGAGCAGAAAGAAATGGGAGGTTCTCAATGCGATTGATCGGGAGCTGGAAAAGCGAGACAGTTGGCAGGGAAAAAAATGGCGGCCTAATGGCCGCCAATAAGGAAGGGAGGAACTATGATATCGGCAATAACCGCCTGAACAAATCGGTTTAGGCGCGGACTACTTCCGCTTGCCGAAGATATTTGCTTAGTCGTTAAGAGTGATAATGAACAATCTTGCCTTCCCAGGTTTTAAGCACTGCTTCGTCTTGGTCTAAGGAAAGCAGATACTGGGGAAGCAGTGGGGTTTTTCCGCCGCCCATAGGGGCGTTAACGATATAAGTCGGAACAGCTAATCCGGAAGTGTAGCCCCTTAATTTTTCCATGACGGTCAATCCATCCTGGATGGTTGGAATAAAATGCTTCGTTCCGATGACATTCTTAGCGTGGAAAATATAATAAGGGCGAACGCGGATTTTGAGCAGTTCCTGGTTAAGCTTTTTCATTACATCAGGAACATGGTTGATTCCTTTAAGCAAGACGGCTTGATTTCCCAGAATAACACCTGCTGCTACCAATCGGTCGGCAGCTTTTTTGCTTTCCATGGAGACCTCTTTGGGATGGTTAAATTGGGTATTGATATAGATCGGCGGATGCTTGGCCAAAATGGCGCAGAGCTCGTCGGTAATTCGCATTGGAAGTGTTACAGGAACACGGGTTCCGAGGCGCTTAATTTCCACATGTGGGATAGAATCCAATTCACTTAAAAGCCATTCCAAGGTAGCATCACTTAGCAATAGGGCGTCACCGCCTGTAATTAAAACATCGCGGATTTCTTCGTTGGCCCGAATGTAATCCAGAGCCATTTTCAGCCGGCCGCGGGTCTCATGATGGTCCACTTCGCCAATATTGCGGCGGCGCTGACAATGGCGGCAGTACATGGCGCACATATTAGTTACATTGATGATCAAGCGGTCAGGATAACGGCGGGTGATACAAGGGGCGGGCGAAGTAAAGCGTTCTCCCATCGGATCTTCTTCTCCGTCGTGGTCTTCAAGCTCCGCGTATTGGGGCAAAGCTTGGAGCCGGATGGGGTCCAAAGGATCACTGGGGTCAATCAAGCTTAGATAATAAGGAGAAACGGCCCAGCGATAGGTTTTTCCCACCTGCTCAATTTCCAGTAGTTCTTCTTGAGGTAAATTTAAAAGGGCAGCCAGGGTTTCCGTGTCTGTAATGCGATGGCTTAGCTGCCAGTGCCAATCATCCCAATCGTTAGCTCCGGCATGGAAGTAATTAAGAAATTTTCCTTTTTGTGCTTCATATTGGGCGGTTAACTTCAAGCCGGCGGGAATCGATTCCTGAGATTTCAAATATGGCTCGGCCTTCTGTTTTAATTCGGCAGCTCTTTTAAGAGCGGGATAATTCATTTCGTCGGTCAGTCTTCCAATTTCTAATGCCATCGGAAACACTCCTTTCTTCACCAAAGCTGCAATCACGGAAAATGTGAAAATTAAAGAGAAACCTTAACCAAAGTTTCCCTCAAACTTTTCTGCATAGCTAAAGTTTCAATCCTTACGAGGTTAGCTGACGGGTTCGAGTTGAAACGACTCTACGCGGTTGCGATACACCCCTTGGTATGGTTCCCCCGTTTTCCCTGCGGGAAATTCAGTGAAGCTATATTATTTTTACTAACAACTTAATTATATTATGGGAGTTGCCTGTTGTCAATAAGCAATAATGTATTTTGTATTCAATAACATGACTTTTAACTTGTACAAATTAAGGTAAGCGTGGAAATAAGAGCATTAGAAAAAGTTTAGGATTTTATACAAATGTTATACTATCCATAGTAATATAAAGTAAGGAAAGTCTAGGGTAAGTAAAGGCGTTTCCTTGGTGTTTACAGAAAACACATAAATGTGCTTGAATAGATATATTAACTGGTAATAATTTAGACAGAGAGGGATTGACGAATGGAACAGGCAAGATATCAGGAAATTGCAGTTGATATTGCGCATGCTGTTTATATGGGTGAATTTCAGGAGGGAGAAAAGATTCATGGTAGATCCACTTTAGCTGCCCGATTCAATGTATCCCCCGAGACGATTCGGCGGGCTATTGCTATACTGCAAAATTCAGGCGTTGTATTTGTCAGTCAGGGGATAGGAATCATTGTCGAGTCGAAGCTCCAGGCTGAAAAGTTTTTGCGCTCTTTCGATCAAAAAGGGGAGCTGCAGCTGTTTATGGAAGAAATTAAGAAATTGATGGATCAGCGGCGGGAGATCGATGCTCAAATTGAAAACCATCTGCAAAGAGTGATGGTGCATATGGAACGGGCCCGTTCGCGTTTTTTAGATGTAGAGGAGATCGAGGTTCCCACAGGATCCAAAGCGGCGGGAAAAACCTTAAAAGAGCTAAGAATTAGGGAACATACAGGAGTCACGGTGGTGGCTGTGGTTAAAAAGGGAAATGAGGAATTTGCTCCTGCTGCCGGATATATTGTAGAAGAGAATGATCTTTTCCTGGTGATTGGACCGCAGGAAGGGCAGCAAAAGCTGAAAGATCTTTTGGAAAAAAGGTGATCAACTGAAATGGGAGAATAAAATGATTTATCCGGGAATCGATATTATTGAAATAGAGCGTTTTATTCAGGCCAAAAAACGTCACCCAAAACTGATTGAACGGCTTTTTACTTCCGCTGAGCAGGAGGATTTAAAAGGAAAGGGAGAGCAAAGCTGGGCAGGGCGTTTTGCCGCTAAAGAGGCTATATTGAAGGCTCTGGGAACAGGTTTCGGGCCTTTGGCATGGCATGATGTTGAAATATTTTCAGCCGAAAATGGGGAACCTTATGCAGTTCTAAGTGAGAAGGCCAAGATAATTGCCGGTACACGGGGTGGAGAAGAAGTGAGAATTAGTATCTCTCATGACAGGAGCCGAGCTGTGGCAATGGCGATTTTGGTTTAGGAGCTGTAAAGTATATGAGGAAAAGCATTGACAGACTCGGGATTTGAGGGCGAGGAAGAGGGAATCGGTGTGCGTGTTGTGACAGCTAAACAGATGAGAGAACTGGAACAAACAGCTATCCATGAGTATGGAATTCCCAGTATGCTTTTAATGGAAAATGCGGCGATAGCTGTGATAAAGGAAATCAGACAGCATTTTGAGGCCAGAGGATTGAGTGAATTAACCAATGTCAAGGGCTTGATTTTTGCGGGCAAGGGGAATAACGGCGGCGATGGATTGGCTATCGCCAGGCATTTACACAATCTGGGGATGGATATCACAGTGTTTCTCTTGGCCAGGCCAGAAGCATTTTCAGGAGATGCTGCTCTAAACCTTCGCTTGGTTCAAGGTTTGGGTGTAAAATGTTATTTGATTGAGGAAGAAGGTCAATTAAAACTAGTCCGTTTGGCTTTGAATCAAGCTGATGTGGTGGTGGATGCCATTTTCGGCACTGGAATGCGGGGAGCTCTTCCTCCATTGGCTGAAGCCTGTGTTGAAGAAATTAACCGGGGGCAGGTTTATGTGGTAGCAGTTGATCTGCCCAGCGGTCTGGAAGCCGACACGGGAAAAACCTATCGGATGGCTGTGCGGGCAAATACTACGGTGACGTTTGGATTGCCGAAGCTTGGTCATTTTCTGGGGTCAGGGCCTGAATATACTGGAAAATTAGTGGTTGAAGCCATTTCCATTCCAGAAAAATATTTAGCCAGAGAAGACATATCCACCTTTGTATTGACTGGTGAACAGATCAGAAAACTGATTCCCAGACGTCGATTTGACGAGCATAAAGGAACGCATGGTAAAGGAATATTGGTGGGTGGTTCAGCGGGCATGAGCGGCGCACCTGTTTTAGCAGGAAAAGGAGCTCTGCGCAGTGGAGTAGGTCTTCTCCAACTGGTTGTCCCGGAAGGGATCAGAGCCATTGTTGATGCGGGAGTAGTAGAAGGGACGGTCTGGTCGCCTTCTGCTCTGGAGGATAGGAAAGGGGAAAGCTTAGACAGCTCTTCCCTTGCTTTGATTCAAGAACGCTGCCAAGGGGCTTCTGCCCTGGCTATGGGCCCGGGCTTAGGTCAGAACCATGAATTAATTGGAGTTATAGAGGAAGTTTTGCGTACGGTGTCAATTCCTGTGGTTTTAGATGCGGATGCACTGAATCTGGTGGCTCGTGAGCTGGGGATTTTCGGGTGGAGGCAAGGAAGAGGGCCGTTAATCATTACTCCTCATCCGGGAGAGATGGCCCGGTTGTGTCAGTGCACCACGGAGGAAGTTCAGGAAAACCGTCTGGAGTTGGCGGTTGGTAAGGCAGTGGAATGGGAGGCTGTGGTCATTTTAAAGGGAGCCATTACGATTATTGCCGCTCCTGATGGCCGGGTTTTTTTGAATCCGACTGGAAATCCCGGTTTAGGGACAGGGGGAACAGGTGATGTTCTCACCGGCTGCCTTTTAGGATGGCTGGCTCAGGGGATGGATCCGGTGGAAGCCGCTTGTCTCAGTGTTTATTTGCACGGTAAGGCCGGAGACCTTCTGGCGAGGGAGGTAGGATGGTCAGGATTTACTGCGTCTGAGGTAGCTGATGCTTTGGCGAAGGTGCGCTATGAATTGGAGCAGGCAGGATGCTGATGACTGATATTGAGAGAAAGAGTTGGGGAGGACAGCTAAATGGACTGTTTGAGAGAGGCGTGGGCAGAAATTGATTTAGCTGCCTTGAAAAGAAATTATAAAAAAATTGAGAAAATGACTAAATCAGAGATTATGCCTATTGTCAAAGCAGATGCTTACGGACATGGAGCAATTCCGGTAGTGCGGGCATTAATGGAATGCGGGGCTCGCAGAGTCGGCGTGGCGACTTTGTCTGAGGCCCTGGAATTACGGCAGGAGTTCCCTAAGTTACAAGTGATGATCCTTGGAGCTTCTCCGATTGAACATTCAGATATTATGGTTAAAGAACAAATTACACCTACGGTTTTTCGCTATGAACAGGCGCGTATCCTTTCAGAAGAGGCGGCTAAACAGCATACAACAGCCCGATTCCATATTAAAGTGGATACCGGGATGGGAAGAATCGGCTTTAGGGAATCAGAACTGGAAGAAGTATTGAAAATCGCTGAACTGCCCTATTTGGAAATCGGAGGGATCTACACGCACTTTGCAGCTTCAGATGCGGCAGATCTTGGTTTTACTAAGGAACAGACACAAAGATTTTCTAAATTTTGTGAGGAATTAAAAAAGAGGGGATTAGAGATTCCTTTCCGTCATGCAGCCAACAGTGCGGCGATTATAAATTGTCCCGAGGCCCATTTTGAAGGGGTAAGGCCCGGTATTATTCTTTACGGACTTCCTCCTGCATTCCGCATGGCTCAGGGCCTGGACTTGGAGCCGGTTATGTCTTGGAAGGCAAGAGTGACGAATATCAAGACCATCAATACTGGTGAAACCGTGAGTTATGGTTGTACCTTTCGAGCGGCCTATCCGACTCGAGTCGCTACTATCCCTTTGGGCTATGCCGATGGCTTGCGGCGTGCTCTGTCCAATCGGGGAGAGGTTTTAATCAAAGGTAAAAGGGCGACGATCATCGGCCGGGTATGTATGGATCAGACCATGCTGGAAGTGACCAAAATACCTGAGGTGCAGATTGGGGACATTGTTACCTTGCTGGGGAATGATGGCGGGGATCGGATAGACGCCACGGAGATGGCCTCCTGGCTGGATACGATTAACTATGAAGTGATATGTGAAATATCTAAACGTATACCACGAATTTATAAGGAATAATGAGGCTTGATCAGGACTAAAGCTCACCCCCCTTACATAGAAATGTGTCGAGGGGGGTGAGCTTTTGAATTTGACGATGGGTTTAACGTATGGATATTTTGTTGTGTGTTTTATACTGGGATGGTATGCTTCCGGATTACTTAATTTTGATATGCTGGTTCGCCGCTCCAGTTCAAAGACCGGACAGTTTCTTTTTCGGCTTGGCATAGCCCTGGTGTTGGCTCAAGGGTTTCAGTTTTTCTTAAGTTATGTGATTGGCCCCTTTCTCGATGCGCTTGTCAATCAAAGTATTCAGGGATTCAAAGCTTTCTAGATTTTCTTGAAGCTTTTAACCCCCTGACCTTTTATCTTTACATCCTTTTTTCAGAAATTATTCGGGAAGAAAATCCTTGTATAATAGACTGGGCTGAATGCCTTGATTGTTTTGATATTTTCCGCTGGTATATTTTTCATAGTGTCCTTCTATGGAATGATAATAAATTTGGCAGATTTCAACTTCAGGATAAATACGAATAGGTTGAATGCAGTGAATTTCCAAGGTCCAGTAACCGCTGAATCCGACATCGCCAAAGCCGGCGGTGACATGGATGAACAATCCCAGCCTGCCTACCGAAGAGCGGCCCTCCAACATGGGTACATAGGATTCTGTTTTAGTATATTCCAAAGTTCGTCCCAAATATAGTTTTCCTGTTTCCAAGACCAGTCCTTCAGAAGGTATGACAAGGCGGGAGGCCTTGTTTTCTTTTTTCATGTCCAGTACTTGTTCATCATAAACCAGCAATTCATTATGCAGACGCAGATTATAACTGTTTGGGTTTAGCTGGCTGTTCCGAAAAGGTTCGATCATAATTTCTTTACC
>JAEWCM010000089.1 GCA_023390635.1 Bacillota bacterium | reverse complement strand
GAATAGTATATAGATTAATCTTTTCAAGAGCGGAGGCGATCTCAACCCTGTTTGGGAAAAAAGTTACCTGAAACCACAGTTTTGGAGGTTGAAAATGGGGCCAAATAGAGGAACCGCGAAAAGAAAGTGGATACTGCTTCTGATTGGTGTGACAGGCTGTCTTGTGCTACTTGGCGCTATCTACCTTCTATCACCGTTTCCCAAAAGTGAATCTAAATCAATCGATCTTCCCAATAGATTCGAAGTGCCTGTCAATACAGGGTTTGAACTTCAGGGGAAAAATCAGTGTGCCGCATTTTCTACAGCGTTCGTACTCCGAAACTTTGGTCTAAATGAAACAGGCTCAGAGGTTTATGGTAAAATTAGATATAAGATACCGATTTCTGGTTATGTATTGCCCAAAGGGATACTTTCATATATAAAATCCCATGGCTATAGTCCAACTATTTATAAAGGAAATTTGGATTCATTAAAGACAAGGCTCGTGGAAGGAAATACCCCAATCATTGTACTGGTCGGAAATGGACTGTTTTGGCAGCACTACATGACGATGCTGGGATACGATAACGAAAAGCATGAACTTTATTTCTTCGATTCCGGCAGGGCAGAAGATGAGAACTCTGATAGTCCTGGGAATCGGACAATGGCGGAGGAATACTTCTTAAAGTGGTGGGCTAACGGCTTACCGATTTTTAATCATGTTTATATAGCAATAGAAAAAGCTATGTGACTTCAGAAGAGGAGAAATACTATGAAAAGAATATCTAATATCAATAATATTCCCAGGGAGTATATGGATGATCCGGATTTTCAGTCAAAGATGAAAACAGTGTTAATAGGAGATGCACTTGGCTGCGAGAAGATTTATGTAAATATTGATTATGTGAAACCTGGCGGAAAAAGTGTAAAGTATCATTCACATTCAAAGCAGGAAGAATTCTTTCTTATCATGAGCGGGGAGGGTATTTTAAGAATGGACGGGCAACAAATACCCGTCAAAGTGGGTGATGTTGTTTCAAAACCTGCGGGAAAGGATATCGCTCATCAGTTTATAAATAACGGTTCGGAAATATTGCAGATACTTGATATGGGAACTCGTGAGCAAGGTGATATTGCCTCCTATCCTGATGAAAATACGATTTTACTAAGAGACAGTAATTTAGCTTTTCATGTAGATAATGGCATAAAAGGTTGGGGCTCAGATCCTAATGCATAGAGAGATTCAGATGTTAGCAATGAAAGAAAGAAGAGGCGCAAAGGGGAGAGTTATCCTTGAAAAAAGGTATTTTAATGTTATTCGTCGCACTTTTTTTATTATCCTGTGCTTTTGCTCTGCCTAGAGAGGCTAAAGCAAGCTGGGTAGGATATAGTACTGATGAAATCATCGAGAGATCTGATGTAATACTCATTGGAGAGATACTTAATCCGGTCGGGGAAGAAAGAATACAGAATCTTTGGGTTACCCATTGGAAGGTAAAGGTCCACTATTACCTGAAGGGGGATCCGCAAGCAGAAGAGTTTATAGTGACAACACCTGGAGCTGATAATAAATCGCCTGGTACTTCTATTGATTATTCTCTTGATCAATGGGGCAAGACCGTTTTGCTTTTTCTGCATGAAAGGGAAGGAATCTATGAACCCCTTTCGCCTCAGGGAGTTGTGGTCTTGCAGGCTAATCATTACGCTTCACCCGAATCAGGAGGAGCCGTCAATGGACAGACCGTTTTAAAGGAATTCACAATCGTAAATCCTCAAATCAACAATCAATCGATGCTGGAACATTACATAGCTGATCTGCAAACAGTGGCGGCACCGGAAAAAAATATATCTGCAAAGGAATCTGCCAACACAGAATCCTCAAACAAGAAATCTTTGAATAAGGAATTTCCAACCGCAAAACCTTTTAATGCGGCAATGACCACTTCCATCTCACTGGTGACTTTGGTATTGCTATCAATAAGTATAGGATTTACGGTGATGAATTCCAGGAAAACTAAGTAAGAAATTAAAAAGTGAGAGGGAGAGAGTATTTATGCCTGTGGTTAAGATTGAAGATCCCGGCAGCCATTCGATGCTAGAAGTAAGCTTTTATAAAATAGGTGCGATAGAGGATATTCAACTCAAATTTGCAGTTATCATGGCAAGGTATAAAGAGAAGTGGATCTTTGTGAGGCATAAAAAGAGATCGACATGGGAAATTCCAGGAGGGCATAGAGAGGAAAATGAAGATATTCATCATACTGCTTCAAGAGAGTTAATTGAGGAAACCGGAGCGAAGCTTTTTAGCATTGTGCCAATCGGGATTTATTCCGTGGATGATGGAGAAAGCGAATCTTTTGGGCAGCTATTCTATGCAGAGGTAGAGAGCCTTGAAGAATTGCCAGATTTTGAAATAGGTGAGATAAAGCTTTTTGAGCGTATGCCGGAACATTTAACCTACCCTTTGATTCAACCGTATCTATTTAAATGGGGTGAAATAATCAGGTTGAAATCCAAAGAATCATAGGAGTTGGATAAGCATGATGAAAAAGTACTTTTTATTTGTCCTCTCCCTGTCAATTCTGGCCATTCTTTTGGGCTATGACTCCAATTTGGCATCGTTTGTAGGGGAATGGGGAACTGCACCGGATAAAGTTAAAGGTCTGATGGTGTCAATTGCCTTTCTGGTCGGACTGGCAGCCTATGGAATCATTACAGGCTATAAGAGAAAGAAAGGTTATGTGAAATTTATCTCCGTATACTGGGGAATCGGCTGTTTGACAGGGATTACCGCTGTTTTGATGGCGCCTATCGGCAAATTGGCCGCGTTAGTAATTCCCATAGAAGTACTCACGCTTGTTCTCGCCTATGGCCTTAACTATTGGTATGCGCTTGGTGTGAACAGTAACAATCATTACTTACTACAGATCGTCACCAGTGCCTTTTTGCCATGGGCGGCCGGGGCTGTAGGATACCTGATTGGTTATCTGGTGAGAGAGCGTTTATCTTTATGTTTACGTTGCGGAAAGGGACGCCGCTGTTTGTGGGAGCGGTCAATAATCCCTTAAGTAAGTAATCAAATCATTAAGTTTAGAAGGGGGAACCAAAATGAGAGCTATTATCGAAAGGTTGGATTATCTCATTAAAGCAGTGCCTAATGAAATCAGCCGATTTTCTGAAGAGGAGCTTTCTGCTCAGGCGGCAGGCAAATGGTCGAAAAAGGAGATTCTGGGGCATTTATGTGATTCAGCTACCAACAATCATCATCGCTTTGTAAAAGCCCAGTTTGAAAGTCAGCCCTTTGAAGTGGTGCCTTATCAGCAAGATAACTGGGTATCCGTTCAGGATTATCAGGACATACCCCTTGACGAGGTTGTCGGGCTATGGACTGCCTTAAATCAACAACTCATCAGGGTGATTGCAAAGATTCCGGAGGAGAAGCTGTTATATGTTTGTGATATAGGTCAAAATAAATCCATGTCTCTGGCCGAGCTGATTCAAGATTACCTCAGGCATATGGATCATCACTTAATACAGCTCTTTGGCACCTCTAATATTTAATGCGAAAGGCCTCTCAGCCATGAGAGAATTTGCATGAACCTATTGACAGTAGAACAAAAAATGTGAAATAATTCCCTTGCTAGTTGCGTTTTATTAACTTTCGTTCTATTTGGCCAGATCTGCTCAGTGCGGATCTGGCAATCATCCTTGCAATGCTTGAAGTACAACAGTAAAGGAGTGCGGGAAGTTGGTTAAGATTGCTTTATGTGATGATTCGCTGGAGGATAGTTCAATGTTAGAGACCTGTCTACGTACATTAAGCAAGCAAACCAGCATTCAGGTTGCAGTCACCAAATTTCTGACCGGATTCGATCTATTGGAACATTATACCAACGATTACGATATTATCTTCCTTGATGTGCAAATGCCTACGATAAACGGCATAGAACTGGCCAAGAAAATACGTGATATTGATGGTACAGTCTCCTTGGTATTCATGACCAATTTCCCTCAATATGCCATGAATGGTTATTCGGTAAGAGCCTATCAATATTTGTTGAAGCCGGTTTCCATGCAGGAAATAAGAAAGGAAATTGGGCCTTTGTTGCAGCGGGCATCCCAGGAGCAAAAACAGACCATCACAGTACATAATGATGACGGATTGTTTGTGGTAAACCTTAATGATCTGCAATTTGCCGAAACCTGCGGCTCAAGATATATACAGCTCACTCTTTCTGACAGGACGATCATACTTCATCAGTCCATGGCTGCTTTGGAAAAGCAGATAGCCAACCCTCGCTTTTTCCGTTGCCATGCTTCATATCTTGTGAACTTCAATTATATTAAAAGTATTCTCGATAGAGATATTGAGCTGCTGGGAGGGATAAGAATACCTGTCAGCAGGCATAGGAAGAAGGCTTTAAAGGAAGCTTTCATGCATTATGCCGGAGGGCTGTTCTAATGACATATGCCTATCTCTTTGCGAATTTTTTTGAAGCCCTCTGGTTTCTGTATTTATATACGGACCAATTGCCGCGCAGATGTGACCGCCCTTTAATAGCACATGGCAGATGGGGACGTCTGGCCGTGAATTTTTTGTTTATTATCTGCTATATGTTTGTTCGCCGTTACTTCCAGAATGATATTGTTTGGGGAATCTTTGTGGCGGTTCTCATGGAAGCAATCTATCTCTGGTATAACGTGAGTCTCAAGATGACGGATATCATCTGGCTGACCGTCATGTATGAGTTGATCATGGGTATCGCGAAGTCTGCTATTTATAGCATTCCAAGTTGTTTTGGCATTTTGACGAGTACCCTTTCAGTTTCCGGCTGGCTGCTACGCATTTTCTGCGCAGGATTGAAAGGTTTACTGATTTTGCCACTCCGCCAGCACATAAGGGCCCTTGCTCCGGGACAGATTGGAAGAATAGAGATGATCACGCTGGTGTTGCCGTTATTTTGCCGGTATGCATCAATCCTTTTAAGCAAATATTTCGGAGATGACCAGATCACCGCTGTAGCTGTTTTTGCCCTGAGTATTTGCATTTATATTGCGATTCTGGCCATGTGGTGGCACCTCAGTTATACCCGGAGTATGGAAGATGTTAAATCACTGGAAGTGGCGATGGAATCCCAATACCAGGAGAACATAAGAAAGACTGAAGCGGAACAGGCCGTTATGTCCATGTATCATGACATAAAGAAACAACTGATTGGCATCCGTAGCCTTGTGGATAATAACGAACTTCAGGGCATGGTTTCCGATATTGACAGAAAAATCGAGAGCTATGAAATGATTGCCCATACCGACAATCAGGTGCTGAATGCCATACTCAACGAAAAGGCGCGGGAAGCAAAGCAAAAGGATATTGGCATGGAGATTTTTCATTCCAGTGAAAACTTTTCATTCCTCTCCAATACGGATGTCTGCTCTATCTTTGGCAATGCCCTGGATAATGCCATCGAAGCGGCGCAGCTTGAACCTTTGCAGGAAAAGCGGGTGATAAGCCTAAAGTCAGGGCGTATTGCCAATATGCTTGTTTTGCGTATTGATAACTATTTTACCCGGCCGCTGAAAAAGAAGGGGCCACAATTTTTAACCACTAAGCCCCAGCCGGAGCAGCATGGTTTTGGCCTGAAATATATCGAATACAGCGTGCATAAATATGGGGGAAAGGTATCGATTGAAACGCAAGAGGATTTGTTTATTTTAAAAATTATTTTTCCTATTCCGTAAATTCCGATTTTTTAAATATCCAAACAGAGCTTAACAACGACCAGTTAGGGTATTTTATGCTAGCTGGTCATTTTTATTTGTTAAAATTATCACATAAACACTTTCCACCTTTGATAGAAGCTGGAAAGATCGGAAATGTCGGATAAAAAAGGAAAGAGGGAGAAAGATGGAAGGAAAGAAAGAAAGGGTTTCTCGCCGCGACTTTTTGAAGTGGGGTGCGGCAGGAGCCGTCAGCACGGCTGCTATCGGAGTTCTTGGTTATGACAAGGTAGCAGAAGCTGCTCCGGTTAGTGTCACTATGAATTATGCTGACACGATTGAGTGGCATGCTCAATACGATGTCGTCGTAATCGGTTTTGGAGGAGCGGGTGCTGTTGCCGCGGCAGTTGCGGCAGATAATGGTGCGAAGGTTTTGCTGACGGAAAAGGCTGAGGAAGGATTGGAAGGCGGTAATACCCATTATGCTGTTGGCTACATGGTGGCTGCCTGGGATTCAGATCTGTACTATGCTAATGTTCTGAAAGGTTATCGTGGTGCCTTTACGGCCAGTTGCCCTGATGTGGTTCTTAAGTCCGTCGCCAAAGGATTTACTGGGAACTGGGATTTCATGAAGTCCATCGGTGCGGTGGTTAAGACTACAAATAACGCCACGACCGGTTCCCAGTCCGGTTCTATGGGGGCTGCCGATGTTAATGGTAAAGACTTGGGTGGTAAGGCATTCTGGAATTTGGTGCGGAATAATGTCCTATCCAAAAAAGATGTTGCGATTTGGTACAGCTCACCTGCCAAGCATCTGATTCAGGATCCTTTCACCAAGACCATTGTCGGTGTTCAGATTGAAAAAGAGGGTAAACTTGTCAATGTGCGCGCTAATAATGGCGTGGTAATGACCCTTGGTG
>JAEWCM010000088.1 GCA_023390635.1 Bacillota bacterium | reverse complement strand
ATATTGTGTTGACGTAAGCCTTGCATTTTCTAGCCTTCTCTAAAATGTGGAACTTACCTTTTCATTTAACGGCAAATTTTTTATTGACCATCGTTATCAGACGACAGCAATGGCTCATACATCATTACAGCATGGTTTTCCACCACAATCTCATCCTGACCCACTTGATCCTGATGAGCATCATAAATCCTCCGGTCGATACGATTATGGCGCATATATCCTCCCCACCACTCATGGGTAATATGATGATCGATCTCGTAAATCTCATAAGAATAAAAGTTTTCGTGTCCGCATCTCCACTCACCGAAGAGGGAAGACTCCCCGACCCAAACTCTCAATTCATAATCATCTTGTGTATCGTTGCGAATCTGAAGATCCACATAATTGTAGACCACCGTTGCTCCACTGCCAAAAGGCTGGGTACGGTGTGCATCGGGAAATATATCATGAGTGTGTCTCCACCGCTCCTTCACGGTGAGGGGCGTATGTAATGTCATCCAATAGATCAGGTTAGAGAGTTGACAAAGGCCTCCTCCGATTCCCGGATGAAACTCGCCGTTCGACAGCACCATTCCTGCCTTGTAACCCTTCCGTTCCGTCGGCTTCCCTACCAACCGCCAAAAAGAAAAGGTCTCACCCGGCTTGACCACCACCCTGTCCATTCTGGCTGCAGCCAACTTTAAATTTGTGACTTTATTCTCCTGAAGCCACATTTCAACATCCTTTAGCTGTCGATAGAGAGGTGTTTGATGATGTGCCGTCTGAAAGGGGAGATCGATATTCAGCATTCTCCTGCTGTATTTAACCGCGGGATGAACTCCCCATGTAATATAACGCCGCAACGTAAAATAACATTTCCCGAAAAAAACCCGTGCCTTGGAACGATACTTTGGTTTCGCAGATCTAAAGCTTTCCCGCAAAAATTCTCCCTCTTCACTTTACATTCAGTCAATGAGAATACCCATCTGAATGCAGCTATAAAAGATTCCGTCAATCAGCATTTCCCTGCTGATTCTCCCTTCCTCCGCAAATCCTGCTTTTTGGTAGAGCCTGATCGCCCGCTCATTATCACTTCTCACCCGCAGATTGATCTTACGGATGACATGGGAATCTTCAGCCCACATAAGCAGATATTTTAATAGCTCACTTCCCACCCCGATTCCCCAATACTTTTTACGTACTGTAATTCCCATTTCCCCCACATGACGAATACGAGGCTTTTCGCTTCCGGTCACCACCAGATGGCCCGCCAGTTCATCTCCAATCAAGGCACAAAGCATCTGTTCATGATCGGAAGCAGCCAGTTCCTCAATAAAATCTCCTTCACGCTCATCACTCACGGCGAAACCGCCTTTTCCGAACGTGAGAAAGTCGCTTTCTCCGCCAATTTGATTAATGTATTCGCTGATCCTAGCTGCATCCTCTCTTCGTGCCGGACGGATCACTAAAACCTGCCCATTTCTCAGCCTACACTCTTGTTCCATTTGTCTCTCTCCTCACATACTGTCTCAAGTTCCCCGTCCCAAGCTGCTGTCTGCAAAAATTATCCGAACTCAGGGTCCGCTGTTTGCTCCCACCACCTGCCATCCTTTCTCCGTCTGCCTAAGATCAAAAAAGTAAGTATTTTTCCCGTCCTTTCTCCCTTGATTAACCCCTTTCCAGCTATAGCGGCAATCGGCGCTTACCACATAGCGAACCGTAGCACCGCTGTCCCCCGTTGCCTTTTGTTCGTTCAGAATTTGATAATGGGTGGTCACGTTTTTCAAATAAACATGAATGGCTTCTTCCTGGGTCTTACCATAGGGAACCTGATAAAGAAGACTTGCTACAACCACAATGAGTCCCAGCAAAGCAACAAAAACAACTCTCCTGCTTGCCTGCTTTTCGGTCTTAAAATTTTTCAAGAATCCCAATCTTTTCTGCCTCCTTCATTATCCTTTCCTGCATCTTCCATTTACTATCTATATTAAAACGATTTAGTTTGTAAATCAAACCACATTCCTATTGGCAAGAATGCTTTTCTTTTAAATAGACGAAAGAGCGTTGCCGCCAACATTTAAATTCAATGTTGAGCAGCACGCTCTTTAAAATTGCTTCGAACAGAAATTCATTTACACTTTTTATTCTAATCAATAATCAGGTCTTCCAGCTTTCTTTTCGGCACATGATGAACACCCTTTTCATCCCGCCAGTACCTGATACTCTGTCCCTCACCCAATTCTTCCAGGACAACCTCTTCCTTGGGCTTCCCCAGAGCAATAACCACCAGAATCTCTAGCTGATCATCTAACGCAAGATCTTTCTGCAATCCTTTTTTATCTGCCGAAGCGAACATGCAGCCTCCGAAGCCATCCTCACATGCCCCCAGCAGTATGCTTTGACAGACAATTCCATGATCCCAGAAATAGTTTGAGCTGATGCTTTTATCTCCCAGCACCACGATATAGGCAGCGGGACGTTCTCCTTCTTCAGGGCCGTTCCAGTCCTGAAAATAACCGGCCCACTTTAAGTGAGGAAAAATCAGCTTATTCTTCTCCTCATCGCAGGAAAGAAAATACTTTAAAGGTTGAAGGTTGGCACCGGAGGAAGACAACCTGGCCAGATCAACCCATGACGTCATTTGCTCACGGGTAATTTTACAGTTCTGCTCAAAACGCCGATAGGTTCGGTTTTTTTTAATCAATTCACGAATCATTTTACATCCTCCTTCTGTGTCTTCCACTCTCTTACAATGCTCAGCCTGCAATCGTCCGGCCTAAGAAGTAGATAATCACAATACATCCCAATATTATCCGATACCAGCCGAATGCTTTGAAATCATGCTTCTGAATGTAAGACATCAGGAATTTGATCGCCAATACGGATACTACAAAAGCCACGATCAAGCCGGTCAGCAGCACAGCCGCCTCTAGCTGAGAAAAAACAAGGCCGAATTTTGCCAGTTTATAGAGACTGGCTCCAAACATCACAGGTACAGCCAGGAAGAATGTAAACTCTGCTGCTACTGTCCTGGAAGTTCCGATCAATATCGCCCCCAGAATAGTGGCTCCGGAACGGGAAGTTCCAGGAAAAACAGCGGCAATCAATTGAAATACTCCAATCCAGATAGCTACCGGAAAAGTAATTTGAGCAATGGATGTGATCGTCGGCCTTTTGCCCCGGTTGCGGTTCTCAATCACAATAAACAAAATACCAAAGACGATCAGGGCCAGAGCTACTGTCTTGTAGTTATAGAAAAGCTGGTCAATCTTATCATCCCACAATAATCCAACAACACCGGCCGGAATACATGCCACAATAATCTTGATCCACATGCTCATCGTATCTCTTTTAATCATGGGTCTTTGTTTGAAATCAAATGGATTCAACTTATTCCAGTAAAGGACAGCCACCGCCATAATGGCCCCCAATTGTATAACTACTAAAAACATCTCTTTGAATGCCGCCGAAAGATTAAGTTTAATAAATTCGTCCAAAAGAATCATATGTCCTGTGCTGCTGATAGGCAGCCATTCGGTTATCCCTTCCACAATTCCAAAAATAATTGCCTTTAAAACTTCAAGCCATTCCAAAATTTTTTCACTCCCATTTCATTTCTGGTTTCAATTACATTCCCACTCATCACGCCGATGGTTTCAATCCATTTTAACATTAATTTCGAATATTGCTTAGCTTTTGCCGGATATTTTCCCTGCCCTCATGATTAACTTAACTCTCCCTCATTAATCTTTCCCCGGCTGATTTATCCCGATATCATTCCTCAGTACTACTCCCATTGATACGGCATGTTTCCCGAACTTTCCCCTGATTCTGTCGATGGTTGTCTCCAGTTTCTCTTGCTTGATGCGGGTCGTGTCATGTTCATCCCCAAACAGACTGAGCTGCTCAACATCGGACTCGGCAGTCACCAGATTTGATGCTGTAATTGTAAGGGCCCGGATCGGGTTATTCAGGTTCCAGTTTGTTTGAATAATCTCCATCGCCACACCAATGATTTCTTTAGCCAGATAAGTAGGTTTTTCCAAAGATCTCTGGCGGCTGATCACGTTAAAATCAGGATCTTTGATCGTGACCTGGACCGTGGTACATTTAAGGTTTTTCCGGCGCATCCGCACTGCAACCGTATCGGCAAGATCAACCACACCTGCTTTAATATCCTGTAATCCATGCAAATTCCTTTTAAAAGTCATCCCATTGCCGACGGATTTTACCTCTTCTTCATAATAGGCTGATTGTACCGGACTGATATCCAAACCATTGGCATAATCGTGAATCATTTCCCCCATTTTGCCTAAAAGCTTTGCGATTCGATTGCGGTCGGCCCGGGCCAAATCTCCGATCGTATAAATCCCCAACCGGCTCAATTCCTCTTTTGCCGATCTACCCACATAGAGAAGAGCGCCCACTGGAAGAGGATACACAATGTCCGGAAAGTTCTCCCTGGTGATCACTGTGGTGGCATCAGGCTTCTTATAGTCACTGCCCAACTTGGCAAAGATTTTGTTGAAAGAAACACCTACGGAAATTGTTAAGCCAATCTCCTTTTTGACTGTTTCCCTCAATTCATCGGCAATCTTTTTTCCGGTTCCGAACAAGTGCTCACTCCCAGTCACATCCAGCCATGACTCATCAATGCCAAACCGTTCCACCAAATCAGTATACCTTTCGTAGATTTGATTAACCATATGAGAATATTTGTGATACTCATCATGGCGAGGGGGAACCAGCACCAGATCAGGGCATTTACGCTTCGCCTGCCAGATGGTTTCCGCAGTCTGAACATTGTACCCCTTAGCCAGTTCGTTCTTAGCCAGAATGATACCATGACGATTCTCCGCATCACCGGCCACTGCCATCGGAATCTTTTTCAATTCAGGACGGAGGATGCATTCAACAGAAGCATAAAAGCCGTTGCAATCACAGTGCAATATCGTCCTGTCCAACTTTTCCCGCCTCCTCCTGCCGTTTTCTTACTACCTACTGCCTTCTGCAATATACTTCAATGTCATTTCCTTCACTGTCTTTAAACTCCAATACCCAATTATCCTTGATGGATGTCAGGGGAAAGACTATCTCCACTTGCAATTCCTCTATCTTCTTTAATAAACTCTCCAGCGTATCGATCTGGAAACTGGGCAGGCAGTTGTCTCCCCATGCCACACTCTCCCCTGCTTTATTATTGTCAAACAGACAAAATCTAAATCCGTCCACATCGAAGATGCTGAATATCTCGTCTTTTTCAGTAACCGGCCGCTCCAAAAATCTTTCATAAAAACCAATGGCCCGCTCCATATCCTTAACACAAAGATAAAGTGAATTCAGTGTGATCCCTATACCCACTGTCTTTTCCTCCTTCGACTCCGGTTCTTAATAAAGCACATCATTTTCAAGGGCTGATACCTCTTGCGATATAAAATGTTCAGAGATATTTTTTAAATCCCCGCACATCTGAATCATACCCAACCTTTTCATAAAACTGATGAGCTTCCTTCCGATGCCCTCCCGATACCAGCATCGTGTAGTAGCAATTCCGCGCGCTCCCTATCTTCTCTATCTCTTCCATAAGCTGTGTACCAATTTCTTTTCCATGCCATAAGCCTTTTACGATCACATTTTCGATAACCATGAAAGGACGGCAATCGCCCACCAGGTCAAGGCAGATAATCCCCATCACCGATCCTACTATTAAATCCTCTTCTTTCGCAACCAACACGATATAATCAGGATCTTCTTTTATTCTGCGCAGATTTTGCGCCATTTTCTCTAAATTGCTTGGTCCGCCTGTCAGCTCTTCATAAAGTTCAGCTAAAGGCTGGACATCATCTAGGGACACATTTTCGATACTCAGCAATCCTTTCCCTCCCATTTCGATAATTCATTTTCCTGTCATCTCATCTTTCATTTTACTATAACTTGCCTGATCGCACTTTTACATCCTGATTTTTTGCTCAGTGATTTTTATTGAGCGAGGAAGCATCTCGATAGGGTCCACAACCTCAGAGTTGCTGCCGAACCTCTTCAGTGAATATTTGAGTCTTCATCCTTATGTCAAATTTCGCTTATTTTAGGTATTACAGCATGCTGAAATACAAAAATTACTGACAAGTGGAGAAATTGATCTTTCGATTTCTTCCCTGCCTGTTAAACACCCGGAAATTCAATACAGGCCTTTAATCGCAGAGAAAATTTATTTAGCCGTACCTTCAAATCATCGTTTAGCTCAACGAAAAAGCATCCAATTAAAAGAAATTGCCGACGAACCGCTTATTTACTATACAACTGAATGCGGTCTCCGAGAAATTATCGATAACTTTTGCTATCAGGCTGAATTCGTACCCAATATAGCCTTTGAATGCACTACACCTGAAGTAATCTGCGGCTTGGTTAAGGCTGGATTTGGTATTGCCTTCATTCCTGCATATTTATGGCAAATAATTGATACTGACGCCTTAACACAATTGCATATTGAAAACCCTACTTGTGAGCGCACAATCTGGTTATCCTGGTCCAAAAAGCATTACCGGTCAACAGCTGTTCGCGATTTCAGTCAATTTTTAATTGAATATTTTTCGCAAGCTAAATAAGGCACCGGGATTTTGGTGTGCTCCCCGTCAAGAGGACAATGAAAAATTATAAATTTTATGTGACTGCCTGCTGGTTTCCGGCGGGCAGTTTCTTTATGCAGCTTGCTGGTAATTATTGTGGAATTCCATCGGTGTCATG
>JAEWCM010000070.1 GCA_023390635.1 Bacillota bacterium | reverse complement strand
CTACCAAATCAGGGCCGAATAAATCTTCCGCTTTTTTAACCACTGCCGGTTTCTCTTCAGTATGTGAGGAAGAGTCTTTTGTCACGCGTACCGCATCGGCCTCCATAACACCCCGAACTGATAGTTTAGTCTTAAAAACAGCTTCTAAAGCCTCTTCCAAAGTTTTTTTGTTCTCATCTTGATTCATCTTATCTTTATGAAAAGAGTACCCTTCTCTGAACACCAAATCTAATACATGATCGATCAAGGTCCCTGGATGTCCCTCCAGCATAAAGGCATGCGTCGATTTTTTACGTTTGCGCACCTCTTCCTGAACTTCTGCCCACCGTTGCCCAATTTCCTGCCCAGTTAAGGAACTCCCCGCTTTTTGATTCACAGGGCCAGCTTTTTCCGTCGGCTGCTTTTTGATCATTGAATCACTGTCGGCTTCTTTGCTCGCCTGAGGATTTAATCCTGGGGCAGGCAACGGGCTCTTCTTTTCCTGCCCTGAAACAACAACATATGGAGTATCCTGCCGTTCTTTAATTTGGCGCTTTCCGCTGCCCTCATCCTCCTCTGAAGAAGGAAGAGGCTGTTTTATGCTGTAAACGGCCTGCACCAACAACATCTCTGAGGCCAGACGACCATTCGCGGCGTATTTCAAATTCCCTTCACCCTGCAAAAGAATATCGATCCACCTCAGTAGTTTAGGTATCCCTGCCTTTTCACTCTGATTTTTAATCACATCTTTCAGCTGGGGGGCAATCATTGGAACCTGCCCTGTTGAAATATAGTAAAGGGCCTGTCTCAAATATTCCAACAGTTCGCGGATAATCTGGCGGGGATCTTTTCCTTGCTGGATCCCTTCTCCCAAATTGCCAAGCAGCTTCCCATAATCCTCAGCCAGCATGTCATCGACCAATCCGGCACTGAATGTCTCTCCCACCATACCCAATACCTGATAAACCTGCTCCACTCCGATGGGATCATCTTGGATCAGACACTGATCCAAGATACTTAACGCATCCCTTAGTCCACCCTCTGATTTTTGAGCAATTACTAAGAGTGCATCCTCTGCCACCTCTCGTTCCAGCGTCCGGCAAATATTCGCTAAGTGCTGTTGAATCAATTCCGTAGGGATACGGTAAAATTCAAAGCGCTGCACGCGGGAGAGAATGGTCAGGGGAATCTTCTGGGCCTCTGTAGTAGCCAAAATAAACACGACTTTGGCCGGAGGCTCCTCAATCGTTTTAAGGAGAGCATTGAAAGCCTCTGTCGTTAGCATATGCACTTCATCAATGATATAAACTTTATATTTTCCCTCAGGGACACTTAGTCTTACCTTTTCTCTTAAATCACGAATCTCGTCAATCCCCCGGTTGGAGGCGGCGTCAATCTCCAGAACTTCCATGGCTGTTCCCTGATCAATGCTCTTACAGGAAGAACATTCATTACATGGCTCATAATCCACGGGATGTTCACAATTTAAAGCCTTAGCCAAAATCTTCGCTGCCGTTGTCTTACCCGTTCCCCGCGGTCCACTGAACAAATAGGCATGAACAATTTTTCCCTGCCTCAAAGCATTGATCAGAGTCCGGGTCACGTGCTCCTGCCCAATCACCGTATCAAACGTCCGCGGACGCCACTCGCGGTAAAGCGCTAAATAGGTCATATGCTCCACCTTACATCCATAATTCCCCATATGTGTAAAAAGCCCGGGCTGGCACTATACTCCCGGCAAAGGCTCAAACCCTGGCTGCAATTATGCTATGAGGAACTTATACTTCACATATTACAAAAAAGATGGTCAATAACCACCTTCTAAAATAATAGCCGTGCACCTGTGCTCGAGCATTGTTCTCCAGACGTTACCTTGCCTACTCACTCAATCCAGGCAACCTCACGGCACACAGGAGGATCTCCTTAGTGCTGCTTCCGTCAAGACCTGACACGGTTCGGAGGATCCTGTTGCGTAAGACCCGGAATATCATCATGAACAGACAAAGGCGGCTCTACAGAGCAAGCCCTTACACAGGAATTCAACCCCGCTCTAGCGGATTGCGGGTTACAAGAAACCGCTACCTCCCCATCTAGCACGGCAAAACAATTATAACAAATTCATCAGCTAAAGTCGAATACTCAAATTCAACTTTTTTCATTATTCATTATATCGAAATATTTTCCTCAGGCAACCTCCAAATTCTGGTGTAATGATTGCCTGCACGTTTAGCTTGAACTAAAATAAAGAAAAAAATTAAAACGAGGTGATCTAATGTATTTTCCTCAAATTATCGGCCACCGGGGAGTCCCCTCCAAGGCCCCAGAAAATACCCTCGCTTCATTTCGCACCGCTCTAGCCTTAGGAGTGGATGGTATCGAAACCGATGTACAAGCCACTAAAGATGGTGAGTTAATCATCTGCCATGATGAAACTCTTGATCGCACCACTTCCGGCCACGGTTGGATTATCAATCATACTTTGAAAGAAATCAGAGAGTTAAGTGCCGGAGCATGGTTCAGCAGCAAATATGCAGCAGAAAAAGTCCCAACACTGCGAGAGTTTCTTGAGTTAGTCCAAAACCAGAATGTGCTCATTAATTTAGAAATTAAAAATAGCATCATTCCCTACCCTGGGATTGAAAAGCAAATTCTTAACTTGATCTCAGATTACCAGCTTGCTCACAGAGTCATCATCTCCAGCTTCAACCATTACTCTCTTCTTACCTGTAAGGAGCTTGCACCTGCCATCCCCACGGCAATCCTTTATGAGTGCCATCTGTTCAATCCCTGGGAATATGCGGAGAAACTGGGAGCCAGCGCTATTCACCCATACTTTCCCAGCTTATCCTCCGCTTTGGTTCATGCGATGCAAAATCACCATCTGATTGTCAACCCTTATACCGTTGATCATCCTCAGGATATAGAGAAGATGGTTAACTTTGGGGTCAATGGGATTATCACCAATTATCCTGACCGGATACAAGCTGTATTGAAAAACCAGGTCCAGGCTTAGCCTTTTTCTGATTCTGCCCTTTACTTTCCCCTCTTACCTGCTTGCTTTAGATTAATCCTCTTTCGTGATGAGTAATTCGCACACATCATCCCCATCAGCAATCAACTTGGGAAATTCTAGTTTCAATCCGGGAATATCGCTGATCCGGCCAAAATCTCCCTTGCGGGCCAGCTGGCACAGCCTGGAAACCCGCTCCGATGATAGTCCATAATCCCGCCATGCATCCACCAGAGGACAGGAATGAAAGTGAGCGATGGCCCGATCCTCTTCTACACTAACCACTTCACTTTGGAACACTTGCTGGTTAGGAACCGGCCAGGTCATGGCAGTGGCAAAATCTCCGGGGGTTTTGATCGTTTTAGCCCGTTCTTCATAGACTTCCTGACCAAAGCGGAAGATCGCTTCATCTGTCATCTTTTCTACATCAGCACCCTGGCGTTCTGCTGCTTCCAGCAGAAGATGAAACCAGATCGCCCGATCCCTGATCCCGTTGCGCAGTCCTTTTGCTTCATCTGAAAGTTCAAACGTACATACCATCTCCATATTCCTCCTTTTAATGACTCAGATTCACTTCTTTGCCCCAATTTAATTCAGCAAAGATATCATATCACTCTATTAAACTTATTTTAACCTATAAAAGAGCTTCGTACCTATACCCATTTTCTGCTTTTCCAAGTTTGCAGCCTTCATTTCACTCGGGAGAATACTCTTTTCACTTCTAGAAAAAAACTCCAATTATTTTTTGAAATTATAGATGAATGATGATAAAATGAAAGCTAAGTAAAACAATTATTAATTGCTAATTAATTTTATGACTTCTATTTTAAATTAAATCTAATTAACAGATTGAAAGGGGTTTTTACGATGACTGAAATTCGGGAACTATACAAATGCAAAGTTTGCGGCAATGTGATTGAAGTAGTGCACCATGGTGCCACTGCTTTGGTCTGTTGCGGCCAGCCAATGGAGAAATTAGAAGCAAATACGGTTGATGCCTCACAGGAAAAACACGTACCTGTGATTACTTCAACGGAAAACGGTGTTACCGTTCAAGTAGGCTCTGTCCCCCATCCTATGGAAGAGAAACATTACATCGCCTTTATCGAGGTGCTCACTTCCGATCAAGTGCTGCGTGCCGAATTAAAACCGGGAGAAAAGCCGGAAGCTGCTTTTGCCATAAAGGCAGAAGAAATCATAGAAGTTCGTGAATACTGCAACCTGCACGGACTGTGGAAGAAATAATTATTTAAAACATGAGTATTTAAACAGCCTGAACTTTGATTCGCAAACTGAGTCAAAGTTCAGGCTGTTTTTTATTGTCCCCTTGTGAAGCGCTCCGCCAGATAACACAGGCTGCGCACCCCGATCACTAATGCCTCTTCATCCAGATTAAATCGGGAATGATGCAACCCATAGATACAACCTTTTTCCTCATTATGCACTCCAACCCATAGGAATAGAGCAGGGACTTTTTGTCCATAAAAGCTGAAATCTTCTCCTACCATGGAAGGTTCTATTCGATCCAGTACCTGTCCTTCAGGATTAATCTCCCGTAAATATTTAAAGGCCCATTCAGCCAGGGGCCCGTCATTAACAGTAGCCGGGCAGATCGGATCCAGGGAGAATTCCCCCGTTACGCCGTAGGCTGAAACAATACCGTCCACAGCTTGTTCAATCATGTCGATTAAGCGCTTTCGAACTTTTTCATCATAGGTCCTAAAAGTTCCTTCCAAGTAACCGCTGTCTGGTATCACATTGTAAACACTTCCTGCTTCAATATGGCAGACCGACGCTACTACCGGCTCCAAGGGGCTGACATAAAGAGCAGAAATATCATTAATGGCCGATACCATTTTAGACAAGGGGATAATAGGATTAACCGCCAAATGAGGAGCCGCCCCATGGCCGCCCTTGCCGGTCACCGTAATCCTGAAACTGTCGGGGCAAGCCATCAGAGGGCCCGCCTTTGCTACAACCATCCCCACCGGCAATGGCCACACATGGGTGCCGATGACTGCATCAACGCGAGGATCATCCATTACCCCACCTTTAATCATACGCTCTGCACCTCCGAAGCGCTCTTCAGAAGGCTGAAACAGGAAAACCACATTTCCCGACAGATTGTCTTTGATTCGGCTTAGGATGGTTGCTGCCCCCAAAAGCATCGTCATATGGGCATCGTGGCCACATGCATGCATCCGGCCCTCATGCAGTGAACGGAAGGGCAGATCGGTCTCCTCTTTGATTGGCAGACCATCCATATCGCCTCTAAGAGCAATCGTCCTTCCCGGCTTCCCAGAACGGATAATGGCATAAACCCCCGTGTCCGCCACTTTCCTATATTCCACCCCTAAACGCTCCAGATAGTCACAAATATATTGCTGTGTCTTAAATTCTTGTCTGGCCAGTTCAGGGATCTTGTGCAGTTCACGGCGAATAGCCTGCAAAGCTTTACTCTCTTGATCGGCCCAAAAGGCAAATTGGCTTGCCTCCATGGAAATCCCCCCTCTCTAACCTAGAGTTTCCCTGCCTTTTCACTGCTTTCAATCACCGAATTAATCACAGCCGCCCGGAACCCGCCTTCTTCCAGCGCTTTCACTCCTTCAATGGTCGTACCCCCTGGAGAACAAACCATATCCTTTAAAGCACCGGGATGAAGGTCTTTCTCCAATATCATCCTGGTGCTTCCCAGCACTGTTTGGGCCGCCAAACGATAGGCTGTGGAGCGGGGCAATCCTTCCCTGACGCCTCCATCTGCCAAAGCCTCGATGAACATGGCTGCGTAGGCGGGTCCCCCGCCACTTAAGCCGGTCACTACGTCAATCAGTTTTTCCGGAAGCCATTCTACCAAGCCAACGGAGCGAAAGATTCTATCGGCTTCACCTTTCTCCTTTTCCGTAAGATCCGTATCAGAGCAAAGGACGGTCGCACCTGCCCCTACCATAGCAGGCGTATTAGGCATAATACGCAGGATACGAAAGCTTGAGTCTGCCCAGGCCCGCAGTTTGGCGTAGCTTGTTCCCGCAGCAATTGATAAGAGAGCTTTCCCTGCCAGCGTTCCCTTCATACCAACCATCACTTCTTCTACCGTATTAGGTTTCACTGCCAGTAAGACCAGTTCTGAGCATGCACAAAGATCAGGAATCCCTGAAGCAACTGTTACTCCTTTGTTCTTCACATTGACCATAATTTCATCCCTGATATCGTATACAGCTATATCTGAAGGCTCTATCACTCCGCCGGCGATAATTCCGTCCAAGATAGCCCCGCCCATATTTCCGCAGCCGATAAATCCAAGCTTTTTAATACTCATTGACCAGCTCCTCCTTCTCCAATAACGCAGCGTATTCCTTCCCGAATATAGCGGCAAACTGTTGCACAGCCTCATCCACCGCCCTTTTCCCTTTTTCGCCCAGTGAATCTTTTAAAACATTGCCTAGTGTATGGAACAAATGAGCGGTGTGAAAATCAAAATCCCGCACACACGAATCGCCAAGTTCTACACGCTTTCTTTGCAGCCGCCCTTCATTCTCTTTGTTCAAAGGTAACCCCCAGTCAAACTCACAGCACTCAGCTCCCCAACTCAGGTTGGAAAGAGTGGTGACCGAAAAATCGGAGCGGAATCCCCGATAAACTGCATCATCGATCGGAAGGCAATAATATTTCCCATAGTCCAGCATCCCGTATTTTTTCCAGGTATCACACCATGCGCATTTAGTCGCAACCGTTATTAAAGTGGGTTCAGTTTGCACTATCCTATTTTCCATTTGTCCTGGTTCAGGTCGCCACTCTCCATAAGCTTGATTGCTCACCAGATCAAGAGCGTCCCCATGCTCAAGAGCCCGCCGGGCCATTCGCCTTCCTCTCTCTTCTCCGTAACGCCTGACCCCTTCCAGGACAGCGGTTTTCCCTTCTTCCCCGCAGCCTTCAATAGCATATTTGGCTAGTAGGGCAAAAAGCAAGGCATGGTGCTCAATCGTGCAGCTTACTCCTTTCGTCTCTCCTCCCAATCCTCTCACCTGACCTTTCTAAAAAATCACTACAATCTTATGCTCTTTAATTATGCCAAAATAGCGCCCATATAAGAGCGCCAATTCATCATTTCCAAAACATATATATCCGATCAGCTTTGTCGTTTAATTTCATACCTTGATTGTACCGCATATTTAAATTTTATCAAGTCTTATCTGCTTCAATCTACAGTATCCCTAAATGCTCCAATAAGATTTTAGTACCCATTAAAATCAGTATAATACCTCCGGCGATTTCCGCTTTAGCCTTATACCTCAATCCAAAAAGATTTCCGATTTTTACACCGATCATCGATAATATAAAAGTCACGCTGCCGATAAAAGAAATAGCCGATAGGATTTGCACTTGCAAGAAGGCCAGCGTTACTCCTACTGCCAGCGCATCAATGCTGGTGGCCACCGCTAAAACAATCATGCTCTTGAAGCTCAGATCAGCCTCTCCTGTACGACACTCCTCCTCATCTTTGGCAAAAGCTTCTCTGATCATTTGAATTCCGATGAAAACCAGCAAGATAAAAGCAATCCAGTGATCCACCGATGTAATCCTGTTTTTAAATTGAGCTCCCAGCCCATAACCAATCAAGGGCATCACTGCCTGAAAAAAGCCAAAATACAACCCTACTATCCCAGCGTTCTTCAAAGTTACCTTTCTCATACATAAGCCCTTGCCCACTGCTACGGCAAAGGCATCCATAGCCAATCCGACTGATAATATTAACAATTCGGCTAAACCCATTCATCTTCCTCCCATGCTAATGAAAATAAATAAAAACTCAGATACAGCATCTACAGCTATACCTGAGTTACACCCATTATGACACAGCAGAGGGCAACTTATGCATAGCGTTCATTGCACAAAAGCATAGCATGCTATACATGAGTCTCATTAATTAAGACAAGCCAGACCGTTTCGGTCAGCATGTTGACTTGCCGCGCACCTGCTCTGTACGCCAACTACTCCCTCATGAGTTTCTCTGTATTATAGCATATTTATTATGCCACAAGCCAGTCTAAAACTTTCTTTATATAAACATCCCAAAAATCCCAGTTGTGATCTCCAGGCCCTTCTTCATAAGTTACAGGAATCCCCAGAGCGCTTAAATGCGCCGTTAATTTTCTATTCATCGGATAACAGAGCTTGTCATCCATGCCACAGGCGATATATGCTCTCGGCAAACTTTTTCCGGAATCTTTCAATTGTTCGCTTTGATAAAACAAATCAGCCGTGCTGTTCTTATATTCAGCGAGTGAGCCAAATACCGCAGTAAAAAGCTTTTTCGCTTCTGTTGCCTCTTCAGACATTTCAATATGCTCAATATATTGTAAAATTCCCTCAATATCAACCGCCCCCGAAAGGGAAGCAAATGCTCCATACCGTTCCGGTCTGGCAAAGGCAGCCTTGCATGCCCCATATCCTCCCATCGATAATCCGGCAATGAAAGTGTCTTCTCTTTTATCCGAAAGAGGAAAAAGATTACATACCAAGCGAGGCAGCTCCTCTGTCAGATATGTGAAATAATCCGGGCCATATTTCATGTCAGCATAGTAACTATTTTGGACTGATGGCATCACTACTGCGATCTGTTTCTCCTCAGCATAACGCTCGATATTGCTCTTTCTGAGCCAGGTCGAGTCATCTTCATACATTCCGTGAAGGAGATACAAAGTTTTATATTTCTTGACTGGGGAATAGATTTCATCCAGGGACATGTTAGCGTAATGACTGCGCCTCGGCCCGGGAATATAAACTGATATATTAACACAGAACCCCAGGGTCTTAGCATAAAAATTACATTGACATAATGGCACAAGGAACACCTTCTCATTTTTATTCTTAAACCTTTTGATCCATTTTCTCTAAATAAATAATGCGGGATGGGGATGCCAGTTCAACTTTTAGATCGGCAAAAACCTCCATAATCTTGAAATTAATCTCTTCTTGCACGGCGAGATACTCTTTCCACACCGTAGTTTTAGTGAAAAAGTAGAAGAGAATATCCAACGAATTATCTCCAAACCGTTCAAAATAAACATTGATTACCTCTTGGTCAATCCCAGGATGACTCTCCAGAATGGTACGCAACCTGCCGACACATTCCGTCAATTGTGCATTGGTCGTGTGATAGGCCACTCCCAAACGAAAATTAATCCGTCTCTTTCCCATCCGGGACCAGTTGGTTACAGCTGCTTTGCTCAGTGCAGAGTTAGGCACTGTAATCACTGCTTGCGTAAAAGTCCTTATCCTGGTACTGCGAAACCCGATCTCTTCCACCGTCCCCTCAACATCGGGAGTGGAAATCCAATCCCCTATGCTAAAAGGCTTATCCACCATAATTGTTATGCTGCCGAACAAATTGGCTGCCGTTTCCTGAGCAGCCAAAGCAAATGCCAAACCACCCAGGCCAAGGCCGGTGAGAATTCCGCCGATATTGGTGATCCAGACCTGAACAACGGTAATAATGCCAAAAATAAGTGCCGCGACTTTAATGCTGCTGCCGATGAAAGTGAAAACCATATCATTCATCGTATTTCCTGATTTTTTCATAATATGCCAGACAAATGATGCCAGCACATCGGCTCCGGCATATACAGACCAAAACAGGGCAAATAAGATCAGAGACCGGGTCATCTTGTCCATAAACAAATCGACTTTTACAGCGATTACCGAGGAAAAGGGGAGAATCTTCACTGCGACCGAAACGGCAATCACTACCACGATAAATTTTACCGGCCTGGCGACAACGCTCAGCAGCTGATCATCCAGGTCTGTTTTCGTTTTTGATGTAAAGCGGCGTAATACATTCAGAATCACCTTAACAAGAAACTGCCGAAAGACCCACGCCAAAAGTATGATTCCAAGGGAAGCCCCGATTCTTATATAAGGCTCATGCATCATATAAAGGGACAATAGCCAATTCCAGAAATTCAACAAAAACATCATGAGCCTCCTTTAATATAGAAATATGCACCTCAAAGACCAGTTTGCAGTATTGCTGAATATAAGTTTTAGTTTACCCCGCCCCGGAATTTTTTTCAATTATCCCAATCAGACATAAACTCTAATCTTACTTTTCTCCACTTTGAGGATGATCCATTCTCCCTCTAATTTATTGTTGTCACAAACAGGCGATCAGATTCAGTCTCCTGATCATTTCAATTTCTCTTGATTACTAAAATAAGGTCAGCCTCATCGGCTGACCTTTATTACATCAATTATGTTTTTTTGGCGGAGAGAGAGGGATTCGAACCCTCGACACAGGTTGCCCCATGTACTCGCTTTCCAGGCGAGCGCCTTCGACCAACTCAGCCATCTCTCCATCGTACGTCACAAAAATTTAGAACATTTGTCGTTTAGTCACAAAAAAGATTATACCTGATAGATAATCTCACGTCAATCTCTATTCTTTTCTTTATATCCTTTCCTAAGCATAACCTATCGTCACTGTATCCATATCTAATTTCAGCTTTACTATTATAGAAATTGAAAATCGCTTTACTATGAATTAATTAAATCAAAATATCAATAGAGTGCAAAAATCAAAGATTCTTTAAAAAGCTAAGTACTATCGAGTATAATACAGAAAATTGCTTGCTAATGCAATTTTCCAAAAAAGCCTGGATATGATAATCTATTTTTGTACCTATCTGCTAGAAAATCCAATATTTCTCAGCAGATACTTGTGATTGTGATCACGATTATATTAATGAGGAGGGTGCCCGATGAAAAAAGTACTTATTCCCCTGTTGATCCTGTTCGTGGTTGCCCTTTCAGGATGCTCGTCCCCGACAGCCCAGACATCTGATTCAAAAGAAATCTACCAAGGCCTCGGAAAAGCTGTTAACTTCCGAGTCGGCCCCGGAGAAGACAGTGAAAAAGTTCCTGTTTATTGTTTTAATATTGTGTTGGCCGATGCTTCCTTTGACAATGAAGGGCGTATCATTAATTCCTACTTTGATATTTATGAAGTCAGTACACCGAACTATGACGGAGCCAGCATGCCCCACTTTACCGGCTGGCCCGGCACAGACGGGTATAATCTGACCGATCATACCACCGGGAAAGTTACCGGGATCGCCAAAAATGATGAAGCCTCCGCCGCCGAGGAAGTGAACAACTGGAAATCGAAGCGGGAAAGAGGAGACGCCTATGGTATGAATCCGAAAAACGAATGGTACAAACAAATGGATGCTTACCAAGAATTCTTCAAAGGAAAAACTGTGGATGAAATTGAAGCATGGGTGAAAAAATATACCTCTGACCGCAACGCCCGCCCTCTTAAACCTGATTCAACCAATGAAGAAGACGCCGCCAAATATAATGCTTTAACAGAGGATGAAAAGAAAGAAGTGGCCGATGTGGTATCAAGTGCTACAATGAGCCTTAACGACAGCCACGGTTACATTGTTAAAGCTTTGCGTAACGCCTATGAAAGTAAGGTAAAATTAACCATCGACTAATACTTCTTGATGTATATCGCTTAATAAAGTTTATGAAATTTCATGTTCCGACGAAAGCTTCTCGATGCAGTTTAACTGCACCGGGAAGTTTTTTATTTATTTGGTATCTGTTTGATACACGCATTTCCGGTAGTTTCGAATAATTATTCAGATAAGGGACAAACTGCTAAAGTTAGTATTTGCAATGAATCATTAAACTTTAAAGGAGTGACTCTTCCATGAAAAAAATTATACCCTTACTTTTAGTCTTGGGACTAACAATTGGGACAAGTGGTTGTGGCAATACATCACCGAACACAGGAACAAATACCAATACAAATCTGACCACCTCCGAACCTATTAAAATGGGCCGAATAGAATATGCTGCTCATGGAACACAATCCTTCACCGTAGCGGTTGCTGCTGTTCAGGGTGATAAAATCGTGGGGGCATCCATAGATGATTATCAGTTCATGCCTGTCGCTTCTGCCAAGGGAGTGCCTAATTCAGATGTCGTTGATAACAACGGGCTCGGCTCCAACTACAAAGACCCTAAAACAAATGTTTTGGCTTCCAAAAGAACAAATAACGAATATTACAGTAAAAATATGAAAGACAAAGCCAACGCCACCAAAGAAATTGCCGATAACTATGATGCGATTGAGAAATACGTAACAGGCAAGACCATCTCTGAATTGGAAAAAGTACTGGCAGACAATGACAAGGATAAAATGGTTGACGTGGTCAGTACGGCAACCTTGACGGACACCAAAGGGTATGTTACCGCTATCGTAGAAGCGGCTAAAGCGGCAAAATAATACTCTCTAAGCTCTCGACAAGCAGATAAATCGGCCTAGAAAAAGCACCAGGGTCCAATTTTGATATGCTACCCCTGTATAGGACATTGAAATATAACAAGTCCTATATGGGGGTATTTGTATGTCCAAATCAAAGAAAGGAATACCAGCAGAAGACAAAGTAAGGCTGGTTGAAAAGTATCTGAAAG
>JAEWCM010000068.1 GCA_023390635.1 Bacillota bacterium | reverse complement strand
TATGAATTTGATTGATGTTTTAATCTTAGGAGTAGTTCTGCTTGGGGCTTTGCAAGGATATCGAAAGGGATTGGTGACCGGAATTGCTTCCTTTCTGGGGGCCATTTTGGGTTTTGCGATCGCTGCGTCCACTTATAATATGTTTCTGAGCTGGCTGATTAAATCCACACCTCTTTCCGGATGGCTGGAACCAATTGTTTATCGGTCTGTTTTCCCTTTTGTGCAGTCCCAGGCGACCAATATAGGGCAAGGCATGGTTGATAAGATATTATCTTTGGTTCCTTCAGAGTGGGGGAATCTTTTTAATCACTATTTACAGAATTCAGGGACATTAGTTCAGCAAGATGCTCTGGAACAAATCGGTCATGTTTTTGCCCAAACGATAACGGAGAATTTAATAAAGATTATAGCCTTTGTCACTATCTTTTTGGTAGTGATGATGATTGTACAATTCATAGCGTTTATTGTCCTTAAACCCTTGGGACTTTTGGGAGGAGTGGTGAACAGCGGAGGCGGTCTTATACTGGGAGCATTGGGCTCATTTGTTGTGATCAGCATTTTTATCGGATTGTTTTCTCCTATCCTTGATTTAATTGAAAAGGCATCCGGACAGACTATAGTTCAACAGGCCTTTCTTTATCCATATCTGTTGAATGTTTTTCATGGGCTAGAGCAAGCTTTTTCAGCTCAATTGAGTCAAAGTCTGCTTGATCAGCTAAGGATGAAAGAAAGTGGAATGTTAATTTTAAACCGTTAAGGAAGCTAAAAAATTTTAAGAAAAGGAAGGTATGACAATGAGTGTAAAGAAGAAATCTTTATGGGATGAACTGCAAATAGGAGAAAATGAGCAGAAAATCTTAGAAAGTTATATAAAGTTTCTAAGTAACGGGAAGACAGAAAGAGAAGTTTGGCAGCAAGTAAGCGATTGGGCAGGAAAAACAGGATTTACGGAACTTAATGAGGCTGTCGATTTCACTCCCGGTCGTAAGCTGAAGTCAGGAGTGAGAGGGAAGGCCGGGTGCCTTGTGGTAGCGGGCAAGAGGCCGCTGGAAGAAGGATTTCGCATGATTGCTGCCCATATCGATTCTCCCCGGTTGGACCTTAAGGTGCGACCTCTTTATGAGGAGGAGGGGATGGCATATTTTAAGACGCACTATTATGGGGGAATTAAGAAATACCAGTGGGTAGCATTGCCTTTGGCCCTGCATGGGGTAGTGGCTTTGAAAAGCGGAAAAGTAGTGCCGGTTGTCATCGGAGAAGACGATAATGACCCAGTACTGACCATTACCGATTTACTTCCCCATCTGGGTAAGGATCAAAGAGAAAAGACTTTGGCAGAAGGAATTACAGGTGAAGGCCTCAATGTTTTGTTGGGTCACCGTCCTTTAGAAGGTTCTGATGAAGACCGGGTGAAAGAAAATGTTACTAAAATTTTACTTGACCGTTATGGAATTGAGGCAGATGATTTCGCCAGCGCAGAGTTAGAAGTGGTACCGGCGGGGAAAGCCCGGTACAGTGGATTGGATAAGAGTTTTATCATCGGATACGGTCAAGACGATCGCATATGTGCTTATGGAGCCTGGAAGGCGCTTGAGGTCCAGGAGATTCCCGAATGGACAAATATTGTGCTTTTGACAGATAAAGAAGAGACGGGAAGTCAATCAAATACGGGAGCCCAGGCTCATATCCTGGAAAATCTGGTGGCAGAGCTAATTAATTTGCAAACAGGGGAAAGCAATGAATTGAAAGTGCGCCGGGCTTTGAGTAAAGCAAAGGCCCTATCTGCCGATGTTTCAGCTGGCTATGATCCTATTTATGCCGATGTATATGATAAACGAAATGCTGCCTTCATGGGTCAGGGAATTTCATTGACTAAATACACCGGTTCACGGGGTAAATATGACGCTAACGAGGCCAACGCTGAATTTGTGGCCGAAGTCAGGAGAATTTTTGATACAGCGGGGGTAGGCTGGCAGATTGAAGAGATGGGTAAGGTTGACCAAGGGGGCGGCGGAACGATTGCTATGTATTTGGCAGCTTATGGGATGGAAGTTCTGGATGCAGGCGTGAGCCTTTTAGGGATGCATTCTCCATGGGAGGTCAGTTCGGTAGTAGACATCATCGCCATGATCCGGGGTTATCAGGCTTTTTTGGCTGCTGAATAAATGGGGCAGGTTTTTAAAATCCGGATTTGAAAGGAGTGTGGGCTAAGCGATGGATTTAAATCTTGGAGACGTAGTGCGGTTGCGCAAGCCTCACCCTTGTGGCAGCACAGATTGGAAGATTATGCGCACAGGTATGGATTTTCGCATTCAGTGTTTGGGTTGTCAGCATCAGGCATGGATTCCTCGCGTAAAACTAGAAAGACAGATTAAGCAGATTTTAGAAAAAAGCAGTGAATCGGAGGATAAAAAATAAAACAGCCATATGGCTGTTTTATTTTTGTTCCTGTTTGTTAAGCTATATTACTTCCTTAATACCTCTTCCAGAAAATGTCCATTCTCATAAAATAATTCCCCGTCTGCGTAAAGTTTGCCACCTTGCCGCATATCGCATAACATATCCCAATGGATGGTGGAGCGATTTTTTCCACCTGCTTCCGGCATCGAGTCACCGATCGCCAAATGGACGGTGCCGCCAATTTTTTCATCAAACAGCATATTGCGGGTAAAACGCTGTATGCCATAATTTGTACCGATGGCCACCTCTCCAAAAAAGCGAGACCCTTCATCCGTGTCCAAAAGAGAATGAAGAAGATCCTCTCCTTTTTCCGCTTTGGCTAAGGAAACCTTGCCGTCTTTCACTTCTAAATAAATGCCTTCAATTTCCTTGCCCATGTAAATTCCGGGAAAGGAAAAAGTGATATGCCCATTAATCCCATTTTCGACAGGAGAAGTGAAGATTTCTCCATCGGGGAAGTTTTCTTTACCATCGCAGTTGATCCAGGTTCGACCGGCAATATTAACATAGAGATCAGTTCCGGCTGAGACGATATGCAGCTCTTTCTTACTGTTAAGAAAGGGGAGCCAGCGCGCCTGTTCTGCACTGATCTTTTTCCATTCTTCTACCGGATTGGCTTTATCTAACAGGCCAGCCCCGAAAACAAAATCTTCATATTCGCTTAAGCTCATGTTAGCTTCCTGAGCATCGGCATGAGTGGGGTATTGGGTACCACACCAGCGCAGCGTGCCATCTCCCATCCGCTCCGAATAAACTTTCCGCCAACTTGCAGACCCTTTTGAGCGGAGCTGAAGCTTATCGGCAGGAATATTGCTGTTAGCGCGGGTGTTTTTTTCACCCCAGGCAGTGAGCCATACATCAGCTTTTTCCAGGTAGGACTTCTGAGTAATCCGCTCATGAAGCAACTGTTCATCATTGCCGTCTTTAAGTAGGGCCTCTCCAACCTCCGGAATGTCGACAAAGGTTTCTACATAGGCACCGGCTTTGATCGCTTCTTTTGCGACTTCAGTAATCCAAGGAATAGATATATCTCCTCCCTGAACAACGACGAAATCCCCGGGCTTGACCGCTGCTGAATAATGAACCAGGAGTTGGGCTAGTTTATTTAATCTTTGATCGGACATAAATCTTCCTCCCTGTTTTTGCTAAATATGATTCCATTATGACAGAAATTCAGCAAAATATAAACTACTGCACAGATGGTTGCTCAACAAAAGCTTATATTGACGGAAGCCGGTTTTGACCATATAATTTTCGTATTAAAATAATTTGATTTGAGGTGCAGCTATGTCAACATCAACTAAGATGCCTCGGAGAGGACTCAGGGATTTCATCGGATGTCCAAGAATCTTGAGATCATTTGTGAGTTTATTCATTATCCTTTTCATGTTGATTTCTCTGTTTCCTAATGGATTATCGGCAGGATATGCTTATACCAGGTTAGGCGGTGAAACCCAATATGATACGGCAGCCAGAATTGCCGCATCGAATTGGACCACGGCCGATACGGCGGTAATTGTAGTCGGCACGGTCGGAAACTCTTATGATGCCTTGGCGGCGGGGCCTCTGGCAGCGCAGAAGGTGGCACCTTTGCTTTTAACGGAAGGGGATAAACTGACGTCAGTTACTCTATCGAGCTTACAATCCCTGCACGTGAAAAAGGTATATCTGATCGGTGGAACAGGGGTAATTAAAGCAGCTGTAGAACAGGCTATCCAGGCTATGGGCATTACAGTGACCCGTCTGGCTGGGTATGATGCTTCTGAGACATCGGTAAAAATTGCCCAGGAGATGGGAGTAAATCCTACGAGCGTAGTATTAACAGGGGGAAAAGGGCAAGATGCTTTGTCCGTAGCTCCGATCGCGGCCGCTCAGAAGATGCCTATTCTTTACACTAATAGCAAGGAAGTGCTCCCTTCTTCTTTGGCAGCCTATCTCAATTCAGTGAAGGGCAACATTCAGACTTCCTATATTGTAGGCGGAACGGGTGTTATCAGCGATAAACAAGGAAGCAGTCTCCCCGGTCAAATTAAAAGATTTTTCGGCGAGACGGCATATGACACAAATGTAGCGGTGATGGACGCCTTCGTTGACGATCTGAGCTTTGATAACATCTATATTGCTAACGGTCAGACCATGGTGGATGCTCTAGCCGGCGTTCCATTAGCAGCAATCGAGCATAGTGCCCTTGTACTGACTGACAATAGGGAGATTAAGGCGGCAAACTTCATCAATGAAAGGCAAGGCAGTCAGACCCGGATTGTCGTACTGGGAGGAGAGGCTGTTGTTTCTCAAACCTTGCTCAATCAATATCTCAATTCTATCGAATTCTATCCCATTATTCCTCAATCCTTTTCCCTGGTTGATAAAAAGACTTTAAAGGCTGACCTCAGTCGTAGTGTGACTGATCCCAGTCAGATTAAATTGGAGGTAAAACGGGATGGAGTAATCGTGAACGGATTACAGGCTACATGGAATGCAGCGAAAACTGGATTCACTTTATCTTCTGTATCTGATTTGGATCAAGGAGAATATAGCATTGCTTTATCAGGGCCTGATATTTCAACTCAATTTAATACTGCCAGTTGTTCTGTACTGACAGATCCTGATGCTGTCTTTAAGATTAAAGACATGTTGCCGTTGGCTGGATTTAAAGAGGTTGACCCTGTTTCTACAGCCGAATATTCAAAGCTGCTTGAATTTCAAGGGACCGATAAAAGTGGAAGAGTTTACAGTATTAAATCTGATGATATTCTTTCCGTCATAAGCAGTGATAACAAAGTGGTTAAAATAGGAAAAGAAAAAGATGGTTGGTATGCTGCAGGAGCAGATGTGTCAGCAAACGGGAATACGGCTGTAAAATCGGCTGTTCTTACAGTCCAGATTAAAACCTTATACGGGGTGAAGACGATTGAACAGACTATAAAGGTTTCTCCGGAGCAGCCTAAAGTCCAGCAGATAAAAATTGGTTATGACAGAATAAAATTCAGTAAGGATTTAGGAAATTTCACTGAACAGACAACCTTTGTATTTGCCAATGTGATAGAAGCGAGAGAGGGGATACAGTTAGGTGTCTATGGTCAAGATCAATATGGAATTTGGAGAGATATCGTACCTTCACAAAATCAGGTGGTGGTTAAGAACAGCAATGACGGTCCGTCGAATTCCTTTATGATCTATGAAGAAAAGCCATGTTCCAATCTTACGCGCTATTTGCTGGAATTGGGCCCAATTCCGGAAGAACAAGTAGTAAGAAATAAAGATATTAAGGTGAATATTTACTATGATAATGCAGTGAAGGAAATTACGGTAAAACTTTTGGCGTCTTAATTAAGCTGCTTTTATTGGAGTGAGAGTCAGGGGCGAATCATTTTTAATGATCTGCCCCTAATTTACTGGAACTCTGAATACCTTTCTGTCTTGAAAAAACAATTCAAAATGGGGTGAGTATTTGGCTTCGGCTTATTACGAATCAGCCAAAGTGTTCAAAGCGTTTTGTGATGAAAGACGGTTACAGATATTGGAGCTGCTGCGCAGTGGCGAAAAATGTGCTTGTACTTTGCTGGAGCGGCTTGATATGGGGCAATCCGCCCTCTCTTATCATATGAAGATACTATGCCAGTCTGGAATTGTAGTCAGCAGGCAGGAGGGTAAGTGGACTTATTACCGGATAAGTGAACAGGGCTCGAACCATGCCGGTACGCTTTTGAAAGAAATTACCAAAACGAGTGATTGTTGGAACGACAAGTGTGACTGAAGCTAAATACAGAGAGCTGGACACTGAGAGAATCTGGTGTCCAGCTCTCTATATTTAGCTTCGGTAGATGAGGGGGAGTACAGAGAGAATATATTCAGAATATTCATATGGAGAAAACATGATAGAATGGTTACAAAATTGTCACAAAATAGTCACAATTTAATCACAAAATCCGACAAAAGCAGTTGGTATTGTTTCGATGATAGCTTATAATCTATGTAATGCTGTTTTCGGGCGATGCGAAACTAAAATCAGAAGTGGAGAATTTAGTTTTTTTTGAGCATTGGAGTAATCAGCGACCAGAATACTATTATAATCTTCGCAAAAGCTGACAATAATTTAAGTAGTAGGTGGTATTAGGTGGTATTTAGTTCGCTGGTATTTTTGTGTGCCTTTCTTCCGTTGGTACTGATCGGTTATTTTATTATGCCGAAAAAAGGAAGAAATCTCTTTCTTTTGGCAGCCAGCTTGTTTTTCTATGCATGGGGCAACTCAAGTCATGTCTTGGTATTGTTAGCTTCTATTTTTATCAATTATTTTGCCGGCATTTCGATTCAACGTTTAGAAGGCAAGGGGAAGTTGAGAAAGCTTGCTTTAGTATCAGGAATCAGTTTGAATTTATTGCTTCTGTTTTACTATAAATATTTTGATTTTGCGATTGAAAATATAAATCAGTTGTTTCATTTAAGTTTATCCAGTACAAATGTGGGATTGCCCGTGGGGATATCCTTTTTTACTTTTCAGGGATTGTCTTATATTATCGATGTTTATAAGCGAGAGGTGCAGGCTGACAAGGGTTTCCTTGATATTGCGTTATACATTGCCATGTTTCCTCAGTTGGTGGCTGGCCCGATTGTCAAATATAGAGACATACATGAACAGCTCAAGACCAGAAAAATTACTCCGGAAATTTTCTGCATTGGAATTCAGCGCTTTGCTGTCGGATTAGCTAAAAAGGTGTTAATAGCCGACGTTTTAGGGCAAACGGCAGATAAAATTTTCAACGCTGCAGGGGTAGGGATGGATGTGCCTACTGCCTGGCTTGGCATTGTCTGCTATACTTTACAGATCTATTTTGATTTTTCCGGGTACTCGGATATGGCCATTGGGTTAGGCAGGATGCTTGGTTTTACCTATAAAGAAAATTTCGATTATCCTTATATTTCTAAATCCATTACTGAATTTTGGCGGCGCTGGCACATCTCCCTCTCAACCTGGTTTAAGGAATACCTCTATATTCCCTTGGGGGGGAACCGGCGGGGCAATGTTTATCTGCATCTTTGGATTGTGTTTTTGGTGACAGGAATCTGGCATGGGGCGGCATGGAACTTTGTCCTTTGGGGAATTTGGCATGGTATTTTTATTGTTGCTGAACGGGTTCTGATAAAAAAGGGACTATATGACCGTGTTCCTGCATTGGGCCGTTGGATCTATACCATATTAGCGGTGATGATGGGATGGGTGTTATTCCGTTCCACTACTCTAGGTACGGCTATGGATTATTACGGGTACTTATTTGGCTTAAAAGAGACAGGCCATTTACAGTTTACGTTCTTATACTACTTTAATGAACGGTTGGTATTTGTGCTGGGGGCGGCTTTTGTGGGAGCTACACCTATCCTGTCCAAACTGCTGAACCGTTACGAAAAAGAGACGGCAGCAATGGCCTTGAGAATTCCCGCTATATTGCTCCTGCTCGTATTAAGCTTAATTTTTGTGGTCAATAGTACCTATAGCCCCTTTATCTACTTTCAGTTTTAGATCAGCTTCAGAAAGGTATAAAGAAAATGAAAAAATTGCAGTGGCTTTTAATTATACTTTTTATGCTCGTCCTTATTATTCCGGTAGTTACCCTGAATACGGCACCTGATCAGATTTCTGCGATTGATAACCGGAAGCTTGCGGAATTACCTACTTGGAGCAAATCTGTTGATCTGACAGACGGATTGGAAGACTATTTATCCGATAGAATCGGCTTTAGGAGCCAGATGATAAATTTATACACCAAACTGTATGATGACCTTTTTCATATGATGATTCATCCGGCCTATACCTACGGAAAAGGCGGTTATGTTTTCTCAAATATAACGGAAGAAAAGTATGATCCGGACTATATTAATGACTTTGCAGATTTTATAAAGAAAATTCAAACCTATTGTGATGAAAGAAATGTGCCGTTTCTCTTTTGGCTCAATCCTTCTAAAACGACAATCTACAGCGAATATCTTCCCGACGGAGTTCATCTGACCAGTGAGCGGATGGATTTGCTTAGAACGGCGCTTAAAGAGCGGGGCATACGCTACATTGAAAGTGAATCGGCTTTGCTGGAGGCTAAGGAAACCACCCAGGTATATAATGTAAAATATGATGCCGGTCACTGGATGATATGCTACCCCTGTATAGGACATTGAAATATAACAAGTCCTATATGGGGGTATTTGTATGTCCAAATCAAAGAAAGGAATACCAGCAGAAGACAAAGTAAGGCTGGTTGAAAAGTATCTGAAAG
>JAEWCM010000044.1 GCA_023390635.1 Bacillota bacterium | reverse complement strand
CCACAATGTTATGTGACACCAGAACGCTTTCCGCACCGGCCTCAATCCCGGCCTGGAAAGGAATGAAATCCTGCTCCGTAAACGTACTGTAAGGACGGCGGTCCACCGCCATCCCCTTATGGGTATCCACATTATTGCCATACCCAGGAAAGTGCTTTAAGGTTGAGGAAAGCCCTTCCTTATGCATTTCCTCTACAACAGCGGTGACATAGTCAGCCGTCTCACTGGCCGGTTTTCCCAACGTCCGCTTATAAATATAATCGGCAGGATTTACGGAAACATCCGCCACAGGAGCAAGATTTAGATTTAAGCCTAAGCCCTTTAACAGCTTGGCTTTATTTATTGTATCGGCCCGTACCGCCGCTAGTCCACCCTGAGCATAAAGTTCCTGGGGCGATAAAAATTTTTGATCGGCCAATTGAGGGTTATTGCTGACTCTCACCACTGTCCCCCCTTCTTCGTCAACAGCCAGGATCAAGGGAATATCCGCCGCATTTTGCTCTTCTGCCAGCATCTTCTGCACCTGATCAGCGGATCTATTCTGAAATTCCTGGCCAAACAGCACATAGCCGCCTAGATGATAGACGGCTATGGCATTAAGGGCTCCCTGCTTCGGGTGACGGGCTAAAATCAGCTGTCCAATTTTTTCTTCAGGGCTCATTGTCAAAAGTTTGTTATAAGCCCTTTCATAGGCAGAGGAAAAAATCCCTCCGTCCTGCCAGGATTGAGGTACGGATGAGACATCCTGGCGCCGGGCTCCCTGCGCCAGGAAAACTTTATATGAGATAATTCCCAAAAGCAATAATCCCAAGAGAACAACGAAAATCCATCTCCGCCGTTTTTTCATCTCTCTGATCCCTTTTCCTGATTAACGTTAGATTATTCTCCGCGCAAAATTTCATCTAATTTTTCCGTGAAAAATCGGGTCTGCTCCAAGGTTCCTGTACTGACTCTGAGCCATGTATCCCAGCCCCAGGCATAGCCCGGTCTGATAATGACCCCCTTCTTCATCAGCTTTTGGAAAACTTCCTGAGAAGGCAGCTTGGTATCCACAAAGACAAAGTTGGCATTGGAAGGGATATATTCTAATCCCTTGCTTTGAAAATATTCTTCCATGATCTTCATTGCGTCATAGTTCAGTTTCACTGTCTTCTCCATGTGCTCCTGATCCTTCAAGGCACCGAGCGCCGCCGCCTGGGCCAGCTTATTGACAAAGAAAGTTCCCTTCACCTTGCTCATCTGCCGGGCAATCTCCTCAGACGTGATGGCAAAACCCACACGGACTGCGGCAATTCCCGCCACTTTGGAAAAGGTTCTGATAATCACAGTATTGGGCCTTTCTTTAATCAAAGGTATGCTCTCCGGATAGTCAGGATTAACTCTGGCATAGTTGTAATATGCTTCATCCAATACCAGCACCACATCATCGGGAAGACTCTTGACCAGCTGATTCAATTCGTCTTTGCTCATGATATTCCCTGTGGGATTGTTGGGAGTACACACATAAACCAGCCTTGTTTTACTATTAATAGCTTGTGCAAAAGCCTCAATATCATGCTTATAATTTTTAAGGGGTATTTTAATGTTTTTACCGCCCATTAAAGCAACGGTAGAGCCGTAAAGTTCAAAGGTTGTATCGGCCATAATCGCCTCGTCTCCGGTATTGACGAAGGTCTGGGCAATGATCTGAATGATGTGCTCGCCGCCGTTCCCAACCACAATCTGTTCCCCATTCACTCCCAGCTGTTCGGCAATGGCCTCCCTCACAGCCTTTGATGAGGCTTCCGGGTAGGTATTGATATTTTCAAGCTCTTTTTTAATTTCCTCCAGTGCCTTTGGAGAAGGGCCTAGAGGATTTTCGTTAGAGGCCAATTTTTCGATTCTCTCCAGTCCAAATTCCCTTTGCACTTCTTCAATCGGTTTCCCTGGTACATAGGCATTAAATAAGTCCAATTCGTTTCTATACAAGCTTTTCGTCATGAAGCATCCTCCGATCCCGTTTTTCCGTTATTATAACATTTTTCCCTCTGAATGTAACAACCACCTTGCCTGCTTTAGACCGGTGGTTGTCAAACGTTACGTTAGTTTCGCTGATGAAGCTGCTATTAAGCCTGAGGCTTCACCAGTTTAGCCGCCACCTGATCACCCACTTCCTGAGTGGTGGCTTTTCCTTTAAGATCAGGGGTAAGACAGGTAGCTTCGGTCAGCACTTCCTCCATCGCTCTCAAGACCTCCGCACCCCAAGCCTCGTATCCGAAATGATCCATCATCTGACTAACCGACCAAATGGACGCAAGCGGGTTGGCAATCCCTTTCCCGGCAATATCGGGAGCTGAACCGTGAATCGGCTC
This sequence comes from Bacillota bacterium, assembly GCA_023390635.1. Taxonomy (GTDB): domain Bacteria; phylum Bacillota; class Desulfitobacteriia; order Desulfitobacteriales; family Desulfitobacteriaceae; genus JAEWCM01. The sequence goes on along the minus strand of JAEWCM010000044.1, from coordinate 1,751 downwards.
AAACATGGATGGATATTGACCTTCCGGATTAATATTGGCCCCTGCCGCCAGACCCATGCCCCCGGCAATAGCTGCTCCCAAATCGGTGAGAATATCACCAAAGAGGTTGGAAGTAACAACAATCTCAAAGCGCTCAGGCTGCTTCACAAAGAACATGGCTGCCGCATCTACCAGATAGGAGTAAGTTTTTACGTCAGGATACTCTTTTCCCACTTCGGAGAAGACTTCATCCCAGAACACCATGGAATAATTAAGAGCATTTCCTTTGCTGATGCTGGTCAGAGTCTTGCCCTCTTTACGAGCCACTTCATAGGCATAGCGGATAATCCGATCCGTCCCCTTGCGGGAAAACACTCCTGTCTGAAGCACCACTTCATGGGGTTGGCCCTTAAACAGCCAGTCTCCCGCCCCGGCGTATTCCCCTTCACTGTTTTCCCGGATCACCAGCATATCAATTTGCTCCCGCTCCACATTTTGCAGAGGGCACGGAGCGCCTTTCAGCAGTTTTACCGGCCTTAAATTAACATATTGGTCAAATCCTTTGCGGATGCGCAGCAAAAGATCCCATAGGGAAATATGGTCGGGAACACCAGGATAGCCTACGGCTCCTAAATAAATGGCATCAAATTCTTTCAGCCTTTCCATGCCGTCCTCATCCATCATCTTCCCCTTTTCCAGATAGTACTGACATCCCCAGGGAAAGGTCTCAAATTCAAACCGCACCGTACCATCCAATTCGGCAATCCGGTTCATTACCTTGATGCCCTCATCCAATACTTCCGGCCCAATTCCATCGCCTGGAATGACTGCCACTTTAAATATTTTCATACGTTCACTCCCTAGATCTAGTTTATATATTTAAATTATTTTTAATCTTTTTGTGTTTTAGGGAGCCCAGCTCCGATGCTAAAAATTACCCCTGCTATGATAAGGGCTGCTCCGATAAAAAACTTCCCACCAGGATACTCCTCCGGTGAATTTTCATAGTGTCCAGAATTTTATAGACTGACTTTGGTCGTTGCATCAAAACGCTGCTCTTCCCCTGTCTGTGTCACATAGTTGATTTGCAGGCTAATCTCCTGACCATTTTCAAACTTAATTGTTCCCACACTGTTCTCATTATCAAGTTCAGAAGCGTATAAATCCAAGTCAACAGTCCCAGAGCAAGCAAATCCCACATCAGTCCCTGGCCCGATCATCGTATCATTTTGCAAAACACCCAAAGCGCCGCCCACTGCAGTAAGACTCTTATTATACACCCATTCCCATTGAATATCCCGGTTATAGCCATTGTAGCGCATGATGATATACTTAATTTTTACAGGCTCAGAAAAATTCATGGTGACGTGGAAATGTCCGTCAGGCTTGCTGTCCGCCTTGAGACTTAGAGGACCCACCTTATCCGTTTGCAAATCGGCCCAGGTAAATACGATAGACAAAGGTGCACTATTTCCTGCCTGCTTTGGAACCGTTTGCTGCCCACTCTCAATTTGCAAAGCGGTTGACTGGGTTCCGGCACTGCCGCCCGCTGCAGGTGAGCTGGTCGGAGATGTTCCCGCTGTACTCTTTCCGCAACCTCCCAGGCTCAGACCTAAAGCTGTCACTAAAACAACAGAAATTAATTTTTTCATAAATATTGTCATTCCTTTCGCTTCGCTCAAGGCACAAAACGTCATGAAATACGTTGGCTTTGAACGATTTTTTTATTATTCTAAACCCCTAGGGATAACAGTTAACTACAAATCACGAGG
>JAEWCM010000126.1 GCA_023390635.1 Bacillota bacterium | reverse complement strand
TGGATCCAACGATTTGGATGAGGATACGATCTGGAGTATTCGTAATCAGGGAGCCAAGATCGATTCATGGGGAGTGGGAACCCATCTGATCACTTCTAAGGACAGACCCTCACTTGGAGGGGTTTATAAGCTGGCGGCGGAGGAAGAAGAGGGAGTGCTGAAGCCCCGCTTAAAGGTATCGGAAAATATCACAAAGATTACCAATCCTGGTTTGAAAAAGGTTGTACGCTTTTATGATCAGGAAGGAAAAGCAATGGCTGACCTGATTGCTCTGCATGAGGATGAATTTGCAGGGCTCAAGGAGCTGGAAATTTTTAATCCGATAGAGGTATGGAAGAGAAAAGTTCTGAGAGATTTTCATACAAGAGAACTTCTTGTCCCTGTTTTCCGCAAAGGGAGATGTGTTTATGATTTGCCTGAACTGGAAGAAATTCAGAAATATGCCCAGAGAGAATTAGATACTTTGTGGGATGAGGTAAAGCGTTTGACTAAACCTCATAAATACATTGTGGATTTATCAACAAAACTTTATGAGCTGCGGCAGAGCTTGCTTCGGGAAGTGGATATGGAAGTTCACAATAAAGAGAAATAGAAGGGATGGAGAGGATGAGGATAGGGATTGATATTGATGGTGTGGTGGCAGACAGCTTTCCTGCCTGGCTGGAAGAACTGAATCGATATTTCGGCCGGAATGTTCCGGCCATTACAGATTATCAAATTCATGAATTGTTTAATGTTTCCTGGGAGGCTATGGACAGATTTTTCTCCACCCAGAAAGAAAAGCTCTTTATGATGCCTGAGCCGATAACGGGAGCCAGAGAAGGGATTGAAAATTTCCTGTCCGAGGGACATGAAATCGTCTATATTACAGCCCGATGGCCGGATGAGGAAAGTGTCACCAGGCGCTGGATGAAGAAATATGAGATTCCACATCAGGATATGATATTTACTGGGCATCAAGAGAAAGCGGAAGTCGTAAAAGAAAAGAAACTGGATATGTTTATTGAGGATTATCTCCTTAATGCCCAAAAAATTGCCCAAACAGGAACCACGGTGTTGCTATTAGATGCTCTTTATAACAGGGCGAAGGATGAAGAGCGGATTATTCGCTGTCAGAATTGGCCGGAAATTAACCGATCGGTTAAAGGCCTTGCTGAACGGGAGAAGGACAAATAAATCAATAAAAATAAAAAATTGTCTCCGATGGTTGGAGCACAGGCTCAAATCATCGGAGACGATTTTTCTAATATAGCTTATAGAATTAGGAATTGCCTAACCTACCAGATCTTCTCCTACTTTATAAATATCCCCTGCACCTAAAGTGAGAACAAGATCATGGGAATCAAGAGTACTGGACAGATAAGATTTAATACCGTCAAGGGTTCCGATATAATGGGCTTGAATTCCCTGGGCTTGAATTAAATCTGCCAGTTTGGATGCGGTAAGAGTATGATGAGCTTTTTCCCGGGCTGAAGAGAATATTTCTGCAACCACCACTTCATCGGCATCTTTAAAGGATTGGGAAAAGTCCTGCATCAGCTTTTCAGTCCGGCTGAAGGTATGGGGCTGGAACACAGCCCGAATCCTACGATCAGGAAAGGAGAGGCGTGCACCTTCCAGGGTAGTGCGAATCTCAGTAGGATGGTGGGCATAATCGTCCACAATCAAAGCACCATCCTTAACACCTAAGTGTTCAAAACGCCGCTTGGTACCACAGAATTGAGCGAGAGTGGACAAAATTTGCTCTATTCCAATTCCGATATGACGACAAAAAGCGATGGTTGCCAAAGCATTGAAGATGTTATGCTTCCCTGCAACACGCAGTTCTAAATTGCCCACACATTTTCCGTCGATTAATACCTTCATCGAGCTGCCTTCATCATGATAGTTAATTTCTACAGCTCGAATATCAGCTGTTTCAGAAAGACCGAAGGTGGTGATGGGAGCCTTGGTTTTAATCTGATTTCGATGGGGTTCTTCGGCCAAGATAAACATATGTCCATCTTTGGGCAGCTTTTGAGCAAATTCAGCAAAAGCTGAGACCACATCATCTATGTCTGTGAAATAATCGGGATGGTCAAATTCAATATTGGTAATAACCAAAAATTCAGGAGAGTAATTAAGAAAATGCCTTCGATATTCACATGATTCGGCAAGAAAAAACTCTCCCTGTCCTGAATGGGCATTACCTCCAATTGTAGAAATTGAGCTGCCGACGATAATGGTCGGGTCTAATCCGGCCTGAAGAAGAACCGAACCAATCATAGCAGTAGTGGTAGTCTTGCCATGGGTGCCAGATACGGCAATTCCCCGCTTTTTGGACATCAGGCGAGCCAGATATTCAGGGTAATAAAGCACTTCTTTATGCAATTCCCTGGCGCGTTCTATTTCAATATTGTTATCTAATGTATAGGCCGCAGAAGCAACCACTAAATCAGCATTGTCTATGTTTTGGGCTGAAAATGGTAAAACCGGTATATGGGCTTGGGCCAAAAGAGTGTCGGTAAAGAAATGCTCACTTACATCCGAACCAGTAACAGAAGCATTTTCAATCTGAGCGCAGACTTGAGCGAGAGCACTCATCCCTGTTCCTTTGACACCTGTAAAGTGTACTTTTAATGTCAAGGTAAATCGTCCTTTCTTATCGAACTCTACCTTACATTATACCCAATCTTGATGATAAAAGTATCATAATTATGCAAGGAAATTATTTGCATTAAAAAAATAATCTCTTTTTATATTCAACATTTATTTTTATGGCGATTTTTATGCTCGTATCCTGTAATCATGGCTTGTAATTTACTTAAATCATGGGAAAGGACCAAGTAAATATGCAGGATGATAGTAGAACCTACATAGATGGCCGCAAAATATTTTATCCAGTGAGTGACCTGAAAACCACCCAGCCAGTGCAGGAGCCAAGTTAGATATTTTCCTTCCCAGTAAGAAAGTAAACCTAATGTGCCAGCGATGATGGTCACAATAAACCATGACAGAAAGGTTATTTTGGCTCCGACATTATATTTACCGCCGGGAGGTAAAGTATTACGAACAAAGAAATAGTAGGAAAAGAACTTAGGAATGTTTTTGATGTCTCTTTTAGTTGGAAATAAAGATTTATCATGACGAATTAGCATATCGGCGATGCGCAGGCTTAAAAATCCGAATGAGCAAAAACCTGCCGAAATGTGAATAATTAAGAGATCAGAATGCCTGATGTGGAAATAGGAAACTGGCTTGTGTAGGTTTAATCCGGTAAGGACTATTACGATCATACTCAGGGCAAAGCCCCAGTGAAAGATCCGGACCCAGAGGGGGTGGCTGATGATCAGTTCAGAAACAATATTTGCTTTAGCCAATTCACGCGCTAAAGGTTTGCGCAATCTCAAGTGTTGAAAGTAATTGTCAATCGCTGAGCTTTTGAACGTTGTTTGGGAAGGCGGGGTTAGAGGAACAGGAGAAGAAAGTAAAGGAGTGAAAGAAAGTCCTGAAAGCGGAACGGAAGCAGAGGGGCTGGGAGAAGAAGTTGGGGAGAAGGTGGGAGATAGAGCAAAGTATTGGGAATCAGATGGGATCTGTGATGAAGGGGTGGAAGAAAAGCCATAGACGTAGGGGGATTCTTTATGGAATTGTGAAGAATCATAGTCTGAAGGCATTTGCATCGAAAGGAAAGAAGGAAAAAAGCTCTGATTTGGAGAGGTTAGAAGAAGAGGCATGCTCTCGTCGGAAAGGGCAGGGAGAGCAGAGCGCGAAGAAGTAGCAGGAAAATGTGGGTCAATGCCAGGAAGAGTTGGCCCCAAAGCAGAGTATGGGGGAACGAGACTAGAAGAATGGAGTAACGAATTGGAGGATAAGGGGTAATAAGGTTTGAGATAAAAGTGGGAGAAAGATTGAGGGGTTTTCTTGATTTTGCAGAGGGAAAGGCGAGGCCGTTTTTTGACTTGATAAGAAGGAAGGGGAACAGGTAACGAAAGCGGACGGAAAGGTGTTTTATATTTACTTATGTGATTGGGTTTGATCTTTTGTTGCATAGCGTTTCCTCGCAATTAGATTTTGACGGCAAATTCTCTGAGATTGTCATTTTCAATCAAGTGTACGGTACAGGAAAAGCAGGGGTCAAATGAACGAATGACAGCACCGATTTTCTGGAAGTCTTGGTCTTTTGCATCATATTTAGTATTAAGCAGGGCGCTTTCACACGCACTGCGGTTTCCTGAAGAGTCTCGTGAACTGAAGTTCCAGGCAGATGGGGTAACGATTTGGCAATGGGTGATTCGCATGTCTTCCACGGCTACCCAGTGTCCTAAAGAACCCCGCATGACCTCATGCAGCCCAACTCCTACTCCAGATTCGGAAGAAATTTTTGTACTTAACGCCGGAGCCCCTGGATTTAATTGTTCCAGCCATTGAAAACACAGAGAAGCAATTTTTTTTGCCTCATGAGTGCGGGCCCAGAGTCTGGATAAAGCCCCACGGCCGGGCACTTTGTCTCCGGCAATGATTGCGCGGGCTAACGGTCCCATTTCCATGGGATAGCCTCGATAACGGGGAGCCTTGACCCAGGAGTAGCCTTTAGCCTGACTTCGGTCAGGCTCTGTGTTTTCATTGGCTGGATAAAGAGCGGGATGCTGTTTATACCAGGCTGTGGTTACCTCCTCGGTGATTAGCTTTTCGTCAAAAGCTTCCGACTTTCCCTGAATGACGACTCCTTGAGAAAAAATCCCACCTTCTATTGGAGAGAAAAAGCCCCCGAACGATAAATAGTTTCCCGGTCCTTCTCCCTCATCAATCATTTCCGGATAGCGCTGGAAAAGCAATTCAATATCGGGAATCATAATATTTTCAATAAAATCATTGACTTTATTTAAATAAGATTTATAAGAAGAAATTCGCTCATAACTGATATCGGCGGTCGATCCGCCTGGTACGATTCCATGGCCATGAGGAGCTTTGCCTCCTAAGATGGTAAAAGCTGCATGAGTATAACGGCAAATATCAAAGGAGTGAAAGTAGTGCTCGGCAAACTGAGTCTCTTCATTTTCGGATAGCCGATATTCTCCCTCCTGATGAGGAAGAAAGGGGGCGATATCAGGTCCGCGGAAGTAATCGGGAGCGGCGAGAAGGTAAAAATGAGAAATATGATTTTGTAAAACATCAGCGGCAAAATTTAAGTTGCGCAGTAGCTGTCCGTTAGGAGGAACAGCTATGCCTAAAGCTTGTTCCAGAGCCAGGGAAGCGGTCAGAGCGTGGGCGGATGAACAGATTCCGCATATGCGCTCTGTGAAATAAGGTAGATCTAAGGCCGACCGTCCCAGCACCATTTGTTCAAATCCCCTGTATAAACTGCCGGAGATTTGGGCGTCTTTTACCACATTATCTTCAACCCAAAGTTCCGCTAGTAAAGGGTTGTGAACGCGGGTGAAAGGAAAGATTACTTTCTTCTCCAGGGAAACTCAGCTCCTTTTTTCATGGATTTTTAGGGTCAGTGATAATTTGGTTAGAGTCTATAAAGGTATTTTTACCGGGAGTGTAGCTTTTCAAATGATATCGATGGTAAACGGAGACTTTTTTTACCGGATAGCGATGAGGCGTTCTGATACTTGACACCAGAAAATTTTTGGGAATGCGTCCATTGTAGAAGCCTGTCAGTAAATGGGCTGTGATACCCAAAGCAGATGCAGCCAGAACCCCTAAGCCGATTTTTTCTGTAGTGACCATTATTCCTCCCGGCAGAGTTACATCAGGAAGATGAGCGTGAAAGGGAGACATCTGATCGGGAAAAAGCGGCTCAGTACAGCCAATGCAAGGGGAGTTGCAGCTGACAGGCCAGTTTTTTTGATCGTGCCAATGGCGTACGGGACAGTCTGCGAAGGTGACAGGACCTTTGCAGCCCACTTTATATAAGCATTCCTTATCTCCAAAAGCTGCTGCAAAAATCCCTTTTTCATAAAAACTTCTTCTCTCACACTGGTCATGAATTGTTTTACCATAGAACATTAGAGGACGATTAAATGAGTCAAGTTCAGGCTCGCCATATAAAGCGAGGTGAAGAAGAGTACCCATGGTCCATTCACTGTAAGCAGGGCACCCGGTAACATTAATCACCTTACGACGGGGGAGGATTTTCTGAACGCCTGTTGACCGACTTGGATTTGGGTGAGCGGCGGCAGGACCACCATGAGTGGCACACGTTCCTATCGCTACCACATATTTTGCTCTTTCTCCCAGCCATGTGACTAAATCGATGCCGGTCAGATATTTATTATCATGGTATGCTATTTGATTGTAATTCCCTTTATCCCGCTGTACTATGGAACCTTGAATTATCAAAATATATTGCTGGGCATCTTTCTCATAAGTATCTGTCAGGAGCTTATAGGCCTTTTCTCCTCCTGACTGCATAAGAGTGGTATCGTAACGCCATTCCAATATGTTCGATATGATGTAGCGGAAATCAGGGTTCCAGCTGTGCCAAAGCGACACACTGTCACCGGTGCAGCTCCCTACTTCTATCATGAGGACAGGAGTCCTTTTCACTTCTCCGGCAGCTACTACAGCCTTGATTTGAGGGGTAACAAGGCTTAGCAGATTACCGGCTGCCATTCCTTGCAGCAGCAGTTGAATAAATCTTCTGCGGCTAAGCATGCTATCTCCTCCTTTATTGCTAAGTCATTGAGTATTTAAAGCCTGCAACTTGCTCCACATATTGGTTAGTTTATCCAAAATCGTAATAATGATGATACAAAACTAAAAATAGTGAGATATGAAGAAAAATTGAAGGGTAATTTTGAGAAATGAAAAAATATAAAAACACCGCACTTTTGAGCGGTGTTTTTATATTTAATAGATTATGAAGCTAAGGTTCAAGCCACATAGAATTCATCGTAGTCGTCATCATCAAAATATTCATCATAATAGTTGTCATCGTAATAGTTGTCATCGTAATAGTCATCTTCATAGTAACCATCATAAAAATCTTCAAGATCAAAGATCGGAAAATCGTTAAATTCCTCTTCGGTCATGGGGAGTGAGATGAAAATAAAGCTCAGAGTGGAGCCATCGTTCATTACCATGACTATGCGGCTATCAATATAAAGAAAAGTAAAAAATAATTTATCGGTTGTAAGTTCGTTTGTAAGCATCTCTGTCACTTGGGTATAGGAGGTGGGCAAATAAAATTTCAGCAATTCCTTACCCACTGCTTGGATCTGTTTCTCAGTCCCATTGTTGGTTGGGGTATTCCAGCCATTGATAACAAGCATAAGGTCAAGTGTCTCATCCTCTAGGGGGCTGACGGCCATGATAAAAGGCATCTCCTCAGGAGAGAGATTTTCCAGATCCTCGTTGTCAATAATTCCGTTGGGATCAAAGTATACGGATAATGTGTCATCTTCTAAATACGGCAAACCTAACTCGTCGTGAATTTTTTCCATGTTTTCGTATGGATCATTTCCTGCAGTGCCGGAAAGACTGAGAGGAGCCCCGGGATGAGAACTGCCGGGATCGGGAGAGGCAGTTTGGGCATTTGTACTGAGAATTGAAATAATTTCTTGAATCACTTTTTCAGGAACAACAAAGGATCCTCCTAAGATGTGGATAGATGGGATCGAAGGAAGAGATTTTAAGTAGTTTACAGTGTTTTCCGGTAAGGAAGGTGCCAAATGATCGACCAGAATGATCGGGCTGCCATCCAGGGAGGCTAAAGAGCTGCCTGCCAAAGCATCCGAAAAGTTGGCGCCATTGGCGATATAAATATTTGCCGGGGAAGGGGAGAAAGCTCTGCCTATTTCACTGGAAGTGTCATAGAGAGTATTTCCGGAAATGCGAGTGATGGGAGTTTGGGGAGCTATGCCTTCTAAGGTGCTGACAACGTTCGGGGCAATTACCCCGGTGCCACCCATCACATAAATATGATCGGGATGCTGTTGGCTGATATAATTTTTAGCACCATCAGGAAGATTGTTCTTTTCTGTTAACAAGATAGGATATCCTTGATATCCAGCGATTCCGGATACGCTTAAAGCATCGGGAAAGCTGGTCCCTGACGCAATGATTAAGGAGGTTGCGGAAGAAGCTTTAATTTCGTCGACAATTAACATATTGGTTGAATAAAGATCTTGCCCTCCTAAACGCTTGATTGTATTAATTCCCATCGAATTAAATAAATTTTCGAATTCACTGCTGATGATTCCGGTTCCGCCGAGAATATAAATTGTACCATTAGTGGACAGGTTTTGAGAGATAAAATCGATGGCTTCTTTGGAACCGGCTTCATTGGGAGTTTTGGCGACTAACAGGATCGGTGCATTTAGCTTTTTTGAAAGGGGAGAAGCAGAGAGCGCATCGGGGAAAGTCAATCCAGAGGCTAGAATCACAGTGTCCACTTTTTCCCCTTGGCAATAAGCATCGGCGATGGCACGGGCTGTTTGGAATCCTGTTTCCCCTGCAATTCGGGATGAAGCAACCGTTGCTCCTTCAGTTTGGACAGTAGCCAGAAAAATAAATGATATAAGCGAGAAAAGACATAAGAGGATTTTTTTGCGCATAAGCATGTACTCCTTTTCGTAATCTATTATTTAAGCTGCAGATGAGCCAAATAATTAGCTTTAAATTAAATCTATCAAGATAAATTTAATTCAAATAGAGATTTTTAAATTATATTATAATATATTATCCATAAATATCTTTGTCGTTATTTGGAGAATAGAACAATAAATATGTGACAAAAAACGACATTAATATAAAGAAGTAAGAATATAGAACTTGTGGAAAAACAAAGGCAAAATTAAAGGAAAGAGCATATGATAGGATGTGTTAAGAATGAGAGGGGATGGACAGATTGTATCCTTATGACCCACAGTATTCTGGGTGTGGATGCCATAATCAGACCGATCTGAAGCACAAAACGTTAAGCATAGTAGAGCCATGGGTTAGGAATGGAATGAGAGAAGCTCAAAGTATTTCTTTAGAGCACGCTTTACGGGAAGCGGCGGCCGTTTCATATCTTATCGGTAGGGGCTATGCTCCAAATACGGCCCATCAGATGGTTGAATCATGGTGGCGCCAATAAAAAAAGCACCTTAAGGTGCTCAGACCGTAGACAAAAGAGGAAACACCCCTATCCAAATGGAATAATAAAGCCATAAGGATAGGGGTGTTTTGGATGTATGTAAAAAAAGATCGAGAAACGCAAAAACAAATTAAATTGATCTGTATCGAAGATTTAGTACCTCAGGAACATCTATTGAGAGCCATTGATCAGGCAATCGATTTTAACTTCATCTATGACGAAGTCAAAGGACTCTATTCGGAAATCGAATGGGGAAAGCCGGGCATCGATCCGGTGTCCCTCTTTAAAATTGTCTTGATCCAGTATCTCTATGGAATTCGTAGCATGCGTCAAACGATCAAAGAAATCGAAGTAAACATGGTTTACCGCTGGTTTATCGGATACGATCTGGGAGAAACCATTCCCCATTTTTCAACGTTTGGCAAGAACTATAGCCGGAGGTTTCAGGGGACGGAAGTCTTCCAACGCATCTTTGAGCATATCCTCCAAGAAGCACTCCGGTGTGGCTTCGTGGAGAGCCGATCCTTGTTTGTTGATGGAACGCATATCAAAGCCAGTGCTAATCGGCACAAAACTACCGAAGTGATGGTGGAAAAGCAAGTGAAGCATTACCAAAAGCAATTAGAGGAAGAAATCGAACGGGATCGGGAAGCCCATGGAAAGAAACCACTGAAGAAGGACTCTGATGATGACGCTCCACCCCCAACACCGGAAATGAAGAAGGTGGTCCAAAGTCCAGTAGATCCGGACAGCGGGTTGTTTCACAAAGGAGAACACCAGAAATGCTTTGACTATGTGGCCAACACGGCATGTGACAAGCACAATTTTATCGTGGACTTCGTGGTGGAGGCGGGAAATCGTCATGACAGCGTCATGTTTGACGGACTCTATGAAAAGCTGATGAAGAAAGTCCCTGAGGTTGAAGTGATTGCAGCGGATGCAGGGTATAAGACGCCATGGATCATGAAACAAATCATCGACAGTGGACGAATCCCGGCCGTACCGTACAAACGGCCCATGACAAAGAAGGGGTTCTTCAAAAAGGGGGATTATGTCTATGATGAATACTATGATTGCATCCTCTGTCCGGAAAATCAGGTATTAAACTATAGCACAACGAACCGGGAAGGCTACCGGGAATACAAGAGTAACCCGGAAATATGCCGGGAGTGTGGTCGACGGAATCAATGCACAGCCAGTCGGGGGTGTCAAAAAGTTGTGACGAGGCACGTGTGGGAGGAGTATATCGAAAAGGCGGAAGATTACCGGTATAACCCAGAATACAAGGCAATCTATAAGAAACGGAGTGAAACGATCGAGCGAGTGTTTGCTGATGCCAAAGAAAAGCATGGCATGCGCTATACGCAGTTGCGTGGACTGGACAAGGTGAAGATGCAGGTCACGCTAACTTTTGCATGCATGAATTTAAAGAAACTGGCGTCATGGAAGCAACGGAAGGGAATGCTCCCCTCGACTCCTTTATTTTTCAATCGGTGGATTCAACTTTTACATAGCTTATGGTTTCATCTCAGACAAAAAGGAGCTTTACGCCTGGCGTAAGCTCCTTTTTGTCTACAGTCTGAGCACCTTAAGGTGCTTTTTTTATTGGTTCGCGATGCTAGCTGGTGATTTTTCTTCTTCAAGTAAAGCTTCAGCGAAGCGCTGCAATACGGTCCGCTTTTCTGAAGATAAACTGCGAACTATTGCAATTATCTCTAGCAATTGTGGGTCATTAAGCAATTCATCCGAATGAATCGGAATAACTGCCTCGGGCTTATCCTGTATGCCTTGAAGGACTCTTGTCTGTACATTATGATAGAGAGCTAGCTCAGAGTTGATAGAAAAAAGTTGCATTTCTAGTTCATTTAGCTCTAGTTTGATTTTTTCAAGATGGTTTATTAGATCGAACTCCTCGTCTCCCCTGCCTGTGCCTTTTAGGATTTGATCCAGTCGGCTGTTAGTAACCTGAGATTCTAATTTTCTGTGTTTAATGGATTTAGTAAGAAACTCTGATTTCGATGTTAATTCAATGATTTTTCGCTTAACATATTCTCCATCCAAATAGCCGGCTGCTTCAAGTATTTGTCCATAAAATTCTTCATAATAAGGTTTATTAGCTATTGTAGCTATCAGGAGGTCGATAGTATCCAAAGCAGGGGGGCTTTCAATCCTACCATTGATTAGGTTTGAAAGGAAGGCGGCATTAACACCGCTCTCTTTTGCTAATTGATCAGTGGTTCTATTGCCGCGAATTTTTTTTATTAGCACTGAAAATTTAATTCTATCAAACATATTCATCACCTTGTTCTATATTAGCCTTATATACCAAAATTTTCAATAAGTTATTGAAATAGAGTAAACGGAAATAACAGCTTTACATGAGAATTGATGAATAACTTTCATTCGGCTAATTAGTTTTTAAGTATAAGTTTCATTTGGGGTATTCTCTTTTATAAAAATTAACTTAGAATTAAACAAGGCTTCACCAAATTAACAAAAATATTTGCTATTCTTAAATTGCAGGTGCGAGTGACATCCGCTGCATCGCTCCCGACTTAATATATTTCCCCTTATCAGGTCCTAACTTTTAGGACCTCTTTCTTTTGTGATTACGCATTATGTTTTACAAACACCTTAATATACTTTTATCTCAAACCAATATTGACGGTATTCAGAAAATAAAGTAAAATAGTGTCTGTTCGTTATGAACAATATTGCCGATGTGGCTCAGAGGTAGAGCAGCTCACTCGTAATGAGCAGGTCGTCGGTTCGATTCCGACCATCGGCTCCAGAAGAAACATAGACACCGCAAGGATTTGCGGTGTTTTTTGTTTTCGTCAAATGGCCATTATTTGCTCTATCGTTGCAAAAACATTGCAACTGGGATTTAGATGAATTATAAAAATGTCGTAATTTAGCAAAAGATTTTTCAAGGATTACCTGTATATGTGTCGAAAGTATATAAATGGAATAGCATTTGTATCCTATATCCTTTAAATCTCTCCTTTCATAAGGGCGCTACACGTGACAGTGGCGCTCTTTCTATGATGGCAAGAATGTAATGGTGTCAAAAACTTCTGACGCACTACATTTATATATGTCCCTCTTGTAAAGTCCATCAGTGCCTTTCTCGTTTGGCACACTTTCCTGGACAATCACATATAGTATATAGGAATAGTGATTGAAAGCGCTTTGGTGGTAAGCAGAATCCCGGTTCGTCGTTGGCCGGGCTTCTGCTTTTTCGCTGTATATTCGCTGTATATTCGCTGTATAATGGAAGTGCCTGAAAAACTCCTAAAATTATATGAAATTTTACTTGTATTACTTTGTTGTCTGTTCAATAGTAATATTCTTTGCTACTATAAAAGGTATATTTAGTTTACTAGTTCGGACTAGAGGTGAGGCAGAATGTATCGTGCGCCATTATTTGAAAACGATGTACCGGTAAAAATCCTTCCGCCCTTAGTGGAGTGAAGGTGACTACCTCTCTCCGTCAAGGGCGTTCTTGGCTCCTATATAAATGACGGAGGGAACAAAAAATGAAAAAGAACTTGTTAGGCTCTATTTATCTAGCTTTGGCTTCCAGTATCTGGGGAGGCATGTACGTTGTTGTAAAAGTCACCGTATCTGTAATACCTCCATTGGAACTTGTGTGGTTGCGTTACTTGGTGGCCATTATTGCACTCATCGTGATTGGCTTGATAACTCGACAGAAATGGGGAATTCGTCAACGTGATTTGTTAATCATCATAGCTATTGGGGTCATTGGTTACGCCATTTCGATTGTGGCTCAGGAAACTGGTACAATGTTATCTTCCGCACAAATGGGTGCCATTATAACTTCCTCAACACCAGCATTTATGATTATTTTCGCTCGTCTAATCCTCAAAGAACGGATGACTTTAAGGAAGGTATTCTCTGTTTTATTAGCAACAATTGGGGTTTTTCTCATTATTGGAGTTGGAAATTTTAATTTCTCCAGTAAACTTGGCGGTATAGCACTGCTTGTTGCCGCTTTAACGTGGGCTCTCATGTCCGTGCTTGTAAAGAGGGTACCGAGTGATTATTCGCAAATTGTGGTAATCACCTATTCCATCTTGGTAGCTCTAATCTTCTTGACTCCTTTTGTTTTGCCGCGTCTGAACGAAATAAATATATCTCAACTGGCACACCCGACTATTTGGGGAGGAATTTTATATTTAGGGATTGTTTCAACAGCAGGTGGTTTCTTATTTTGGAATCGAGGACTACAACTGCTTAATGTTTCGGGCGGAGGGCTATTCTTCTTCTTTCAGCCTCTAGTTGGAACATTGCTTGGATGGCTTATTCTAGGAGAAAATATAGGTCCGATGTTTTGGGTCGGTGCCGCCTTAATTCTTATTGGTGTTCTGCTCATTATCATTGAAAAAAAATAATATAATAAAAATCCAGACAACAAACTGTAGTCAGTAGAATCAGGTCAGTTCGTTGCCAGGGAAACATTTGATGCCCAGTATATAAAACGAAAAAGCCCAGAAGATTAATTCTTCTGGGCTTAAGATATTATTGCGAAGTTAATAAAGACTAATTCTTCTCAAAAGGCAGCCAATTCTCAATATGCTTCTCAGAAACCCACTATAATTGGATTCATGTTATAATATAGTTGGGATAGAATTGATGTTACTAATGAGAATGTTACAATAATTAAGCACTCTTCAACATCACTAAATCAGACATTATGTAAGCGGAGGGAAATAAATGAAAAAAAGTTATATCGTTTTAATTGCGGTGATTGCCATCATCGTCCTGATCGGAGGATCTTTAGCCAGTGGCTATAACGGCTTGATCACATCCAGAGAGAATGTTCAGGGAAAATGGAGCCAGGTAGAAACGCAGATGCAGCGGCGGGCTGATTTGATCCCCAATCTGGTGTCAACGGTTAAAGGTTATGCCGCCCATGAAAGCGGAGTTTATCAGGATGTTGCCGATGCTCGTGCCAAGCTGGCAGGAGCAAACACAATCAGTGAAAAGGTAGACGCTGACGAGGAGGTTACGACGGCTCTATCCCGCTTACTGATGGTAGTGGAAAGCTATCCCAATCTCAAAGCCAATGAAAACTTCATTGCCTTACAGGATGAACTGGCGGGAACGGAAAACCGGCTGGCCGTAGCTCGCAAGGATTACAATGATTCGGTTCAATCTTATAATGCTTCAATTAAAAAGTTTCCCACGAACATTTTAGCTGGGGTGTTTAATTTTACCGAGTTCCCTTATTACAAAGCAGATGAAGGCTCGGACAAGGCTCCTACAGTAGATTTTAGCAATAATTAAAAAATCTGATTCAGGGAAAGATATTTAAATATAAATTTGCTTTATATCCTTAACAGCCGCTTGCTATATGACATTCGAAAGAGCGGCTGTGTACTTGGGTGGAAACAGCATTGAAGACAGGGAGGCTTTTATGAAGAAAAGATTCCCCCTATTAACAGTTTTCCTTACTTTTATTTTCATATTTTCGGCCATACCGTTATGGGCGGCCGACGCTTCCTTACCTTCAAAACCGTCAAGCAATATTTATGTGCAGGATTATGCGGGAATGTTGTCGGCAGAGACAAAGCAAAACATTTTGAACGTGGCGGGAACTTTGGATGAAAAGACGACGGCGCAGATAGCGGTCGTCACGGTCAATTTTTTAGAGGATCAGCCGGTAGAAGACTATGCCAATGCTCTGTTCCGGGCCTGGGGAATCGGGAACAAGGAGAAAAGTAACGGTATCCTTTTCCTCATCAGCAAGGAAGACCGTAAATTCAGGATTGAAATTGGTTATGGTCTGGAAGGGCGGATCAATGATGCCAAAGCCGGACGTTTTCTTGATGAAGCCATTCCTTATTTTAAAAAGGGAGATTACGATCAGGGAGTGGATATCGTCTTTAATCATCTGGTGGCGGAAGTTTGTGCCGAATACAATATTGATAATCTGGGCACTGCTGTAGCGGATACATCGAAAGACAGCGGCAATTCAGGCTTTTCTGACTTTTCCTGGATTGGGGCCATTATTGTCTTTATCATTTTAGGTGCATTGTTCGGTGGTGGTGGCCGCGGTGGTGGCAGAGGAGGACGGGGAAGAACAGGTGGCCCTGGCCATTGGGGCGGCCCGTTCGGAGGGTTTGGCGGCTTTGGTGGTGGCGGTGGCTTCGGTGGCGGATCTTCCGGCGGAGGAGGTTTTGGTGGAGGTTCATCGGGAGGCGGCGGTTCTTCACGGGGCTGGTAGCCGAATCAGATTGGGTATTTGTTTTTGACAATATAGAAAAGGTTCCTATTTCAAGATTAGTCTGGAAATAGGAACCTTTTTCTATTCTCAAGTCAACCAAGGTTTACTTGGAATGAACCTTGCTTTCCGGTTCGGATTGGAATGTTTTATTTTCTGGGTCTGAAGAGGATTCAAGCTTGGATTCGACATTTTCAGATTCAAGTGGGGGATTGGGAAACAGAGCATCGAAAAATTCAGCACTCTTTGTTCCCGGTTTGCCGAGACCAAAACTCAGGAAACTCATGCCGGCAGAAAAAAGCAAGGCTAAAAGAATTTTAATCCATAAAGGTCTTTCATTTAAAGTAAGAAATAAAAGAATAGACCCTCCCATGAGAATAATACCGATCAGGATTAAAGTCCTGGCTGAAAGTTTCATCTGCTTGCTCCCTCCGTAATAGCTAAAAGATTCATATATAAGTTTATTTTGTTCGGGTCTGAAGAAAAGTATAACGGCTTTCTGTTTCTTTGGCACATAAAGGCTGAATGTGCTTGACCGGCGAAGGAGAAGAGGTACAGGTCAGCAAATAGCGGCTGTCGTCACAGCAGGCCCGGATACTGAAACGATAATCGGAAAACATCATAGAACGCCGATGCATTTTTATGCTGTGAAAAACTTCGGACAGAAATATTCCTAGTCCATCTCGGTCAAAAGGGAAGGACGAAGAATGATATTCCCAGTCAAGGCGTTGGCGGGCGGTGTCCACCATTCCATAAAAGGCTGGGAAGTCATCAAAGCGGGCCATTCGTTTGGCAGCCGTATCTAGACTGACTCCGAAATATTTGGCAATAGTCGGCACGATGGCAGGAGATTCGGTGTCAGAGTTAAGTTTTTTAACTAAAGGGCTTTCAGGCATGAGCAATGCTGAAGCAAAGTTGTTGGCTGCTTCAAATTCCTTGTCTGATTCCCCTAAACCGGGACAGGGAATGCCATTTCGGTGTTTTAAAAGCAGGTGCCCGAATTCATGGACTACAGCAAAGCGCTTGCGCGTAAGATCATGATCACGATTGACGTAAATCAGGGCGGCATAGTTGCCTTTGCGCAGTTGGGCAGTGATTTCTGCAGGTAGTTCACATTCCTGAAAGAAAACTTCTACGGCTAACTCTTTTTCGACTGCCAGGGCAATGTGCTTTAAATCTAAAGGAAAGGGTTCGTCCGCCAAATAATGTTCAAAAAATTGCTGAGCGATGAGCTCTTCATCAAGATTCCACATTTTCTCCACTCCATTGAAGCCACGGTACAAAATCCGAGGGACATCCATAGTTATGCTTTTTTCTGTCAAATTATGAGTGAGTAGAGTTTTTTTCCGCATTTTTGCGGTCGACAATTGCCTGTTCAAGCTCATAAAGATGATCGGCCTGTTTTTCTAAAATGGCAAGGCTTTCCGGGCTTAACTCACCTAATTTGCGATAAAATGTGAGATGTTCCTCTCTGGGGGTAGGCTTGAGCAAGGTATCCGATCCTGGATCCGCTATCCCGGTGTGTTCCGAACGGCCGAGCAAATAATCAACCGAGACGTGAAAAAAGTCGGCAATCTGTTCGATACCTTGACTGCTGGGATGTTTTCGATTGGCCTCATAGTGGGCAATAATGCTTTGAGTTAAGCCGAAAGATTTTCCTAACTCATCCTGCGACAGATTTTTACTGGTGCGGAGAAAACGCAATCTTTCTCCGAAACTGGCCATAATTATCACCTAACCTATAATAGCGTTTAACATTAAGAGCTTGTCCATAATAGCAGTATATGACCTGGAGAAATTTTTTTCAAGTAGAAAGTTGACTATATGACCAAAAGTAATTAAAATAAAAGTACATTCTCGCCAAAAATGACAAAATAATGTAGAGCATTTATGGCGGCAATTAAAATAAGGAAAAGCTGTAAAACAGTATGGAAGCAGACAGGCCACCCTAAAAAGGTGTGTAGGTAGGTAATTTAAATGGGCGGGCCAATGCTTAAATAAAGAAAAAAATTAAAGGCAGCTTTTTCAAAAAGAAAGGAGGAAGGATGTACCAGATCAAAGATGAATTTTTTTAATTCAATATATGACTTAGAGTAATGATTTGATAAAGATAGATAAGCATGGAGGAGATTTAGCGTGAAAAATAGGTCGACTTAGCTTAAAAAAGGGCGCACAAAACAGAGGCCTTGAAGAGGGAAAATAAACCCCGTTAAGCCACAGGAAGATCCG
>JAEWCM010000095.1 GCA_023390635.1 Bacillota bacterium | reverse complement strand
CTCCATTGCAGTTTTTATTACCCGCCTTAATTATTTGGAATTTATTCGCTTTTACTCTCGTTGGCACCGATAAAAGAAAAGCGCGTTTGAAAAAGTGGCGCGTTCCTGAGCGATATTTTTTTATTACAGCACTTTTATGGGGAGCTGTTGGTGTACTGAGCGGTATGTATTTTTTTCATCATAAAACTAAGCATAAGCAATTTCAGCTTGGTATACCCTTTCTTCTACTGCTTAATATTCTTTCTCTTTGGTGGCTCTTCCATCCCGGGAAATAAAAAACAAGATCCTGTTTGCTTTGAAGGGAGAGCCCTTCTAACATGGAGGATCTTGTTTCAGATATGAGTTGAATATTAATAACGCTCTTCTAGTTGCGCAGTCCGCGGAAAGGTTTTAATGCCCGCGGTTTTCCCAGGACTTCCGCCCAAATAATGCCTTGTACCAATTCACTGTCGGTTGGTTGGAATATGGGACTTGCATTACCGGCCTGTTGATTTTTTGCTTCCTTCTTTTGATCCTTCATCGGAAGGGAGGAAAATGAACCTATCCCCTCAGTTCCGGGAGTTCCCTCTACCCCTGCACGGCCTTCCACTCCCTGTATGCCTTCCGTACTTTCTTCTCTCATACTGCTTTGAATTTGGCGGGACTGAGATCGACCTCTTTCTGGTCTAAGTTCCCCCTCTTGTTTCTCCCAATGGTCCGTTTTTGGAGGAAACGGACTCTTTGGCCGATTTACCCTCCCTGGTCCTGTTGTAGATTCATCAGCCCACTCCTCAAGCATTTCCCAGAAAGAACGGGGCTGCTTAGTCTCAGAACTATGTGCCGGTTTTCCGGCTGCAGCCTCCTTGCCCGGACCCTTCTGAACGCTTTTCCCCACACTTCCCACCAGGCTGTAAATGACAAAGCCTATAATTAGAAGGGTGATAAAATCCATCGTTCATTCACCTACTTTTTATGGGTAATATCAGAACTGCCCTCCGTCTTACCTGTATGGGCTATATTATCCCGCATTTTCGTATCAGCCAAAATATTCTGCATGTTATAGTAATCCATTACTCCCAGCTTTCCTTCACGCAAAGCACTTGCCATTGCTCTCGGAACTTCCGCCTCTGCTTCCACAACCCGAGCCCGCATTTCTTCCACGGAGGCTCTCATCTCCTGTTCCTTTGCCACAGCCATGGCGCGGCGTTCCTCTGCTTTTGCCTGAGCGATTCTTTTATCGGCTTCTGCCTGATCAGTTTGCAACTGAGCTCCAATATTCTTACCTACGTCTATGTCTGCAATATCAATGGACAGAATCTCAAAGGCAGTCCCCGAGTCCAGCCCCTTTGCTAATACGGTACGAGAAATAAAGTCCGGATTCTCCAACACGGTCTTATGGGATTCGGAACTACCGATACTGGTGACAATACCCTCACCAACCCGGGCAATAATGGTTTCTTCACCTGCACCACCTACCAGCCGGTCGATGTTCGCTCTCACTGTTACACGGGCCTTAACTCTAAGTTCGATACCATTTTGAGCAACGGCAGAAACGATAGGGGTTTCGATCACTCTAGGGTTAACTGACATCTGTACTGCCTGTAAGACATCCCGCCCTGCCAGATCAATTGCTGCCGCCCTTTCGAAGGCTAAAGGGATTGCTGCCCTTTCAGCGGCAATCAAGGCATTTACTACTCTGTCCACGTTACCACCAGCCAGATAGTGGGCTTCCAACTTTGCAGTTGTCACATCCAGCCCCGCTTTATGAGCTTTAATCAATGGATTAACAATCTTTGAAGGTGTGACTCTTCTCAGACGCATTCCTACCAAGGTAAAAATTCCTACATTGACTCCGGCGGCAATCGCCGAAATCCATAATCCAATCGGTACGAAGGTCAAAAACAAACTAATGACAATAAGTGCCAACGCCGCAATAATGATCGTCGTGATTAACGATGTTGTTGTAACCATACTTTCCCGGTTAACCCGGGTCACCTCCTTAAATTATCTAGTTTAATCTTATTACTTGCAGTTTTCCCTTTTTTCTCCTTTATTATTGTCCGCAACCTCACGCACAACAATTCTTGTCCCCTCAACCTCGACAATGACAATCTTACTCTGGGCAGAAATATAACCACCTTCAGTCACTACATCCAAACGCTCCCCGCAAAAATCCCCTGTGCCTGCAGGGCGCAAGTGACTGATTGCTAATCCCTCTTTCCCTACATAATGGTCATAATTAGGTTTGGGCGCTACATAACCACTTTCATTACTTTGCCTGGTGTCTAGGGCAAGCTTCTTCCACACTTTTCGGGTCATCGGCAACTTATAACTTACAAATGCCAATAATCCGATCAATACCAGAGACCCTAAAGCGTAGAGCACCCCTTCCGTCCATGTATCGGAAACAAACACGATTCCTGCTACCAGGGCAACTATCCCTAATATCCCGCTTACTCCGAACCCTGGCACCACAAACAGTTCTAATATAATCAGAATAATAGCTACTACAAACAGCCCGATAATTAATTCCGTTGCCATTTTAATCCTCCTTCCCTACAGAGTCTGCAGGCACTTCTGGAGCCTGGATATTTTCCAGCCACTGTTTGGCAATCTGCTGGTACAGGTTAGCTTGGGCTAGCAGATTAAGAATAACTAAAGCCGTCTTGGCCTTTTCACCATCCTCTCCTTGTAAGTTATTGTCTTTCAAAGTATCCTCAACCTTCTGCTCAACCCCTTGCAGCGTTCTTTCCCAAGATATCCTGGTGTTATCAAAAATCTCGCTATAGTATCTGTACAACTTACTTGGGCTAATGCGGTCATCAGCCGTGTCCAGAAGATCGTTATTGATGTACCCCAGCAGATGGGATATTTGATCCAGGGGAAGAATATTGCGCAGATCATTGATCAGAAGAATATTAGCAATTTGTTCCCGATTATATTTCTTTTTTTCAGGATGAGGAAGATATTTACGCCGCACCCAATTTTGGATATGGGTACTGTTGATATCATTTTGACTAACACGGCAAGCGATTTCCACTACCTGGGAAAGCATCATTGAGTCCAGTTCCAAATAGGGAAGTGCTTTCCCCTTTGGCTCAATTTTATCCAGAACAGCTTGGATCTGATCATTCACAACAAACCTCACCTCCTTCTCAAATAAATAACACCCTTATATTTATATAATATGATCTCTATGATCATATGTCAATATTATATTTATGTTTTTTCATGATATTATACACCATTTAAAGGTTTCTTATTAATCACTTATCTCATTTATTGCTTTACCCATTTTGTTCTGGCAAAAGCCAAAGAAATTTTTTCCGATTGGCTGACCACCTGATGCTTGTAAATGTACTCTTCTTCCGATTCTGACTCTTCATCACATTGAGAGATGATAAACGTTCTCCCTTCTTCGCAAAAGCTTATTTCTTTCTTATAATGCAAATCCAATTCGACCAACCGGCATTCACGATAGATCTTCTCAGGCACTCCTTCGATGATCCACTCCAAATATTTGGCGTTGTTTACATGACCATTTGTGTCAATGTCACTGCGGCGCACAGCAAATTCTAAGCTATATCGCGGATCAAGTAACTCTGCCGGCTTTTCCGTCTGAACGGGAAAGTTGAACTCGTCTTCAGCCCAGCCATGAGCAATGAATTCGGCGGGAATACGAACCGGCCTCCGTTTTTCCAAATCAATAAAAATCCACCGAGAAGAGGCCTTAGCTAAAATTTCTCCATTGGAACACTTCAAAAAATATTCACGGGTAGCGTAAAGCTTATCAAAACCGGACGGCCATGTTTCTACCTGAACCTTCTCTCCCCATACCGGATATTCATAAAACTCAATATGCCATTGAATAAGCGCCCAACCGCAATTAAGTTTGTTTAGGTAAGAAAATCCGAATCCTTCCTTTTCAACTTGTTCTGTAGCCGTCTCCTCTAAATAGTTCAGGATGCTTACCGGTCTAAGCTGTAAAAAACGGTTCGTTTCAAAATAATAAACAGCAAAATCTTTATAAAATCTCATTTTTATGTCCTTCCTTTTCTTCTACTTTGATCGGCCTTCAATTCTATGTTCAGTTATGGTCTTAAATTATTATTCCCCTCATATTACCTGATTTCCTTTAATTCATTTCTAAGTTCATTTTAAATATTCTGTTTTACTGCAATCCTTCGTTTAGAAAAAAAGCGAGGCATTACGCCTCGCTTAAAATAACGACTAATTCATCTAGAGAATTAATTTTACTTGTTAAAATAGGAAGGATACAAAGTTCTCAGCTGATTAACAGCTTTCGGTCCTAACTTGAATGTCCGAGCATTTGTATCCGCAACGTAGTTAGACAGAGGGATTTGGAACATGCTGTGGTCTACTGTAGTGTGTCCATGAGCATCAGTAGGATTCACCCAGAAAGCGGATGTGATGGAAGCATCGGTAATATGACCGGCATGGCACTGATTGCAGAGATTGGCCGCCGTATCATTATGCTTATCCGATACTGCAAGCAGATAGCCCGCCTTAGGCTCTTCATGAACATCATGGCAGGTCAGGCAGCTGTTCAGCTTGGCACTGGTATAGTGCTTGGTAGCATAGAAGCCGCGCACGCCATAATGGTTGGTTGCAGACCACGTGCCAGTAGCCGCATCTTTAGACGGCAGTCCATTGCTGCCATTAGCATTGGCGCTGTTGTCCACCGGATGGCATTTGTAACAAGTTTCCGGCCCAGGAATTGCATAGCTTCCCTTTTTATCCGCAGCTTGCACGTGATTGCTTCCAGGTCCATGGCATGATTCACATGTTATTCCCGAGTCTCCACCCGCATTGGCTGCCGCTGATGCAACACCAGGGGCATGGCAATTTTGGCAAGAAGCCATACTGCTTCCCGTCCACGAAGCTTTACCATCCCCAAAATCTTTAGTTCCCGCAGGGGCTAAGGTGTAAGTACCGTTTTTGTTGTCAGTCAGCATTGCCACTCTGTAATAGCCATCAGGTAAAGTCGAGCCGGCTGGAGGCTTGGCAACAACATATTCACCCATCATTACTCCGGCTGTATTGCTCGCATCGAGCTTAATGGTGGCTGATTGTTTAATGTCAGATCCATAGATAGTTACACTGATACCAGGATTTGTAAGGTTGTAATCAGAAATGGGACGAAGAGCTGTAGAGTGACCTGTCATGCTGTAGTCTTTTACCTTATCAGCATGGCACTTCGCACAAGTAGCCTGTCCTACATAAGTAGCCGGAGTGGTCGGATCGGCTGCCGAGGCAGTCTGGCTGAGCACTCCCACTGCCACTAACGCTCCTAAGGTCAGAGAGCCAGCGGCCAAAATCAGTTTCTTAGATAATTTTTTCACGATAACACCTCCTTAAAAATTAGGGAACCTTGCTTTTTCTTAGCTCCTCATCATACCTACCTTCCATAATGCAGTACCAATACATTACGAGATATGAATCAGATTCTGCACCACCTCCTTAGCCGGCTAAGATTCCAGAACCATTTAAAACGCTCTCTGAATTTGGTTTTATTATGTAAAAAGAAAGACTTAAAAAAGCATTTTAAAGTAGATAGCACTTATGGGTCCTCTATCTTTAACTAATTCACAAAGTAATGACCACAATAACTCACTGTTTTTGACTTGTTGATTTCATCTTCCAGTAATCTCTTTTTTTAAGGCAAACATTTTATTTCATTGTCCTAAAATTTGAATTGAATTATATTTTTCTACATTAGAAATTTATAAATTATAAAATCTTTTATATACTTAAACTTTAAAAATAAATATCAAGATAGTCTTAAATTATGTACATAATATTATTCACACCATTGTAAAATCACTTTCGTTCAATTAAACAATTAATTTCATTTTAAAAAGCAATAATATCTTCTCCTTTTAATGCCAACTATAATTTACCACTAAATTATAGTACTGTGATTTTCAATAGTCTAGTGTTTTTAGAGAAAAATAATATTTTTGCATAAAAAAGCGAGGCTTAAAGCCTCGCTTACTGGAATTCTGTTGTCTATTATTTAGCAAAATAAGAAGGATATAAAGTTCTAATCTGGTTAACAAGTTTCGGTCCCAGCTTCATGTTCCCCGTCTGTTGAGCTGCATCAGTGGTTTGAATAACATAATCAGACTTTTTGATCTGATACATACTATGATCTGCAGTAATATGACTTCTCGCATCTACCGGATTATCCCAGAAAGCCGAAGCTACTGCATCATCCGTGAAATGACCAGCATGGCATTGGTTGCACAGATTAGCCGCCGTATCATTGTGCTTATCTGTTACCGCCAGCAAATGACCTGCCTTACTGGGTTGTTCGTGAGGATCATGACAAGTCAGGCAGCTGTTCAACTTAGCACTGGTGTAGTGTTTGGTAGCATAGAAGCCACGCACTCCATAATGGTTGGTAGCAGTCCATGTCCCAGTCGTATCCTTTGTCGGCAACCCATTAGTTCCATTGGCATTCACAGCATTATCCACCGGATGGCATTTATAACAGCTTTCCGGTCCGATATTACCATAGCTGCCCTTCTTGTCTGTAGCTGCTACGTGATTGCTGCCAGGTCCATGACAGGATTCACAGGAGATTCCTGCATCTTTGGGCATATTGGCAGCATCCTTAATCTTATCATCAACACCTGAACTGTGGCAGTTTCCACAAGTATAGCTGCTGACACCAAAGTCGCCACTCTTGCCGTCTTTATCAAAATCACCTGATGTAGCCGGTTCGAGGGTATAAGTGCCGTCGGAATTCTTCTCCAAAGCTCCAACACGGTAATATGCGCTGGTAAAACCTGCACTTGCCGGAAGTTTGGCAACCACATAGTGATCCATCATCACACCTAAAGTATTGGTTGCATCAAACTTCAACTGAGTTGAAACCGGTTTGTCTTTTGCCGAAGAATCAAACAATGTAATCGGAGAACTTGCATTCGTCAACGTATAATCGGATATGGGCCTGAAAGCCGTCGCATGGCCTGTCATGCTGTAATCTTTTACTTTGTCAGCATGGCATTTTGCACAGGTGGCTTGCCCTACATAAGTAGCCGGAGTTGCGGGATCTGCCGCTACAGCAGTTTGACTCAGCACTCCGACTGTGACCAGCGCTCCTAATGCCAGAGCACCGGCAGCCAAAACGAGTCGTTTAGATAACTTTTTCACAACCATACCTCCTCCGAAAATAATGAAACCGGTAAAATTTTCTTCGACATCAGTTCCTAGCTGAATAACGATTGTTGTACCAAGACAATCTCAGTTAGGCCTAATATCAATGGACATCACCTCCCATTATAAATCTTAGTCCTAATAGAATTCAGCTAAATCTTACCATTATCTACTATTATTGTCCATCATTTTCTAGATATTTTCCTAAGAAAATAGAGCTTCAAAAAAATTATATGTATTATATAATAAATATTTTTACTTTAATATTTTTACATTACACTTTTCACTGTAACTAGATATCGATTTACTTTTATGATTTATCATAAAGATATGTAGATTTTGTGAAGATAATCTAAATGTGGAGTACAATCCATTTTATTAACGTCTTCTCTTAAAAATTCCAAACAAGATTTACAAGCCCACTTCAATCCTTTAACATTTTAACTTTTATTTAAGAATATCATATCATTAACCTAAAATCTCGTCTACCATATTCGATATTTCCAAAATAAGTTCTCTAAACCTAACTCACCCAGGAGATCTTGGCTGTTTTTTTTGACATTGTTATTTATTTTTCGACATATAGTTTTATTTTTCATCACTTTTCATATATATCTTACGGATTATCTCTAATCCATTTATAATAAAGAGGATTCTAGTTCATGAAAGCGAAGTAATATAGCATCATTCTTTAAATTTCAGGAGGATTCTTTAGACATGAGTATGGAAACGCAATCCTGTCTCAAAAAGGTCCAGGACAATATAGCACAGGTTATCGTGGGAAAAGAAACGGAGGTCAACTTGCTTTTAACGGCTATGTTAGCCAATGGTCATGTATTGATTGAAGATGTCCCAGGAGTAGGTAAAACAACATTAATTAAATCATTGGCCCGTTCATGGGGCGCCGACTTTCGGAGAGTACAGTTCACTCCCGATGTTTTACCAGGGGATCTGACTGGCATATCAATTTTCAACTCGCAAAAGCAAAGCTTTTCTTTTCATGCCGGCCCCGTAATGTGCAATATACTATTGGCAGATGAGATCAATCGAGCCTCACCCAAAACCCAATCAGCCTTGCTGGAGTGTATGGAAGAAAGACAGGTATCTGTGGACGGCAAAACTTACCCTCTGCCGGAGCCCTTTTTTGTTATGGCCACCCAAAATCCCCGCGAATTTTATGGTACCTTTCCCCTCCCTGAATCACAGGTCGATCGCTTTATGTTTACATTTTCCCTTGGATATCCCACGATGGCAGAAGAGTTAGATATCTTAGATCGCTTTCAACTCGAGAGCCCTTTACGTGACTTATCGGCCATCCTGCCAATTGAGACACTGCCCGAATTGCAGGCTCAGGTGCGCCATGTACATATTGACTCCTCTTTGCGTCACTACCTGGTAAACATCATTAATGCGCTGCGCCATTCTCCCAAGATCTCGCTCGGAGTCAGCCCCCGTGGAACGATCTCTCTGTTTAAAGCAGCTCAAGCCTTTGCCGCTTTGCATGGCCGGACTTACGTCCTCCCTGATGATATTAAATATTTAGCAATACCCACTTTACGTCATCGGTTTCGAACCGCCGACAATCTTAGCCCTGATAATGTCATCAGAGAAGTGCTTGATAGCTTACCCATTCCTCTTTCCTAAGGAGGGAGTATCAATGCCACAGTATTTGCGCAATCTCAGTTATTTCGTTTTTCTGATTCTTCTTTATGTATACTCCCGATCCGAGGGAGGCCGTTATCCCACTTTTTTGTTTGTCGCCATAGCTCTTCTATTTTGTGCATCGTACCTGTTTTTCTGGCATGGCAAAAAATCTACAAAAATTAATCTTCTCTTAGATACCTTTCTTTTTGAGGCCTACACTTCCATCGATTTTCAGTTGGAAATCCAAAGCTCCACCCTGACTTCCGGTACATTAAGCGGCTATATTAGAATCCCCCGCTTGTGGGGGGATTCAGAATCTCTTCCCTTTCGTGACCACGGATTGCACCCTCAGACTCAATCCCTTCCCTTTCATTTACAGGTAGGGCGAAGAGGAAAATACCTGCTAGGCCCTGTTTATATGCAAATCTCTGATCCCCTAGGCCTCTTTCATAAGGAACTCTGCCTTCATCAAGGCATTGAAATTTGGATCACCCCCAGCTTTTTCCTCGCGACAACTCCCTTAATGTTAAACAATGAGCAGGATTCCTCCCAGGAATATTTCAGTCTTTCCGGACGGCCCAGCAGCAGTTCCCGCCCATATCAGCAAGGAGACAGCTGGCAGCGAATTCATTGGAAAGCAACTGCCCATTCCCAAAAAATCATGGTGCGGGAAAATGAAACTGAAGAGGACCAGCCTACCTTATTATGGTTAGATTTATCCCGGCACAGTTATTATCGGAATCCGGAAACTCTAGAAAAAGCGATCTCGTTAGCTGCGTCACTCCTTAAAGAATATAGCCAACATGGGCAAGCACTTCGCTTCATTTCTACCGGCTGGGATCATTGGGAAGCGCACTTACCTACCAGCCATTTTGATGAGATCCTTAAACATTTAGCGGTAGCTGCTGCCGACGGCGAGGCTCCTGCTCAGGCTACTATGCCCGCTCTTCCTAAAAAAAATAAATTGCTTATGATTACCTCTCGTCTCACTCCTTCATTGGCAGATGAACTCAACCGCCTGCTCTGGGAGAATCAGTCCATTACCATCTTTCTCACCTCAGGTACTGACAGGAAACACGAAAATTTTGCTCTCAATCCTATGATCGAAGTGAGGTGGGTCGTCAGTGTCTAAGAATAACATTAAAACACTTTTCGCCGTAATTGCATTCTCTTTATTTATAGGAAGCCTCTACTGCCGGATTGAACAAGCTCTTTTTCATTCCGTCACCGCACTTTTATTCCTTTTGCCAGGAATTATCTACATTGCTATTAACCTGGTTTTCCCTGATAAATATGCCGGAAAAGACAAAATGACCGTTTTCTTTAGACATTTAACCTTTTCAATTATTCTGGCCGCTCTGACATCCGCCCTCTTATCTCCCAGATCCGCCATTTTCTATGTTCCCAGACCGATTGTTGACCTTTTCGGAATTTCCGAAAATATTGTTGTCCATTTAGGCTTTTCTACCTATTTTATTATCATCTTCATACTTTCCCTCGTCACAACCGCCGTACTTACCTTGGTCCGTTACCACCATTCCATCCTCACATTAACATTCATCACCACGATTATATTCATGCTGCTGTTTTCCTACGCAGACCGGGCCTGGAATTATCTTTTCCCCCTTCATTTAGGCGGAGCCGTGTTTTTCCAGGCCTGCCTGAGGGAAAACCTCGATCGCGGGTTGGGACTAGCCGCAATCTTAACCTTATCCTTTAGCATAGGTTCTGCCATTTCACCATTTACCGGTATATGGTTTCAGGCCAGCGCCAATGATGCCTTGGCTTCAGTCAGAAGTAACGCGCTTTTCGCTTGGAATAAGGCCAATCTGGGACAAGCCATCTCTCCCTCCAATAAACCAATATTTTATGTACAAAGCCCCTCCCCCCAGTATTGGCGCAGTGAGGTTTATGATACCTTTAGCACCAATCAAACGTGGATACGTTCAGGAAACTCCAAGCTGGACAGAACCGCCTCACCCTTTTTCTTTCCCGTTACCGCCGACTCCATTGATACGTCAAGGCTGCCCACCCCCGTCGCAAATGATCAAAAGAATTTCAATTCAGAAGTCAAGGCTCTTTATTCTCTCTCCGCAGGAGTAGGCCTTCCTCTTCCCCGCTTCAGCAGCACCGTATCCTTAAATGATAACTATGATTTTTTTTACCAATGCAAGGATTGGGGCATGATCATAACCTCCACCCCTTTAAAAAAAGGACAGATTTACTCTGCCCAATCCACCCCGATTTCCTATGATGCAGATGATTTGCGAAAAATAGCGGTCCTCCCCTTCACAACACAGGAGTACAGGCATTCCGTATATTATGAAAATCCAGCCATCCCGGCCCTGGCTCGTTCCATTACTGCAAACGCCCAAAATCCATATGACAAAATAATGGCACTGGTGGAATACCTGAAAAGCACCGGTACTTATACTCTCTCTCCAGAGCCTTCATCTGATTTTCTAACTACTTTTCTTTTTGGGAAGCATGAAGGTTACTGTGTTCATTTTTCCAGCGCCCTGGTTGTTCTGGCTCAATCCCTCAATTTTCCCGCCCGCTGGGTCATAGGATTTAATAATGGAGAACCCTTACCCCCCACTTGGGCCAATCCCTTTCCCGATCAACCTCGGAGCACCGTGCGCGTACTCACTCAAGCCAATGCTCACAGCTGGGCGGAAATTTATTTTCCCGGCTATGGCTGGGTCCCCTTTGAAGCTACTCCCGGCTTTTCTTCCCTCATCTCGGAACCCTTGCCGGAAACAGACCCCAGCAAAGGCGGAGAAAGCAGTTTACCCCTCCCGTCCTCCAGCCGCATAAAACCGGAAGATAACGGCTCAGCCCCAGCTTCCTCAACTTCCGGCTTGGGTAGAACAACCGCAAAAATCTCTTGGCTGAAAGTCGCTCTTCCACTGCTCATCCTGCTGACAGCCGTCGTATTTCTATATTGGCGCCATAAAAAATACATGGCAAAAATTAATAACTTTTCCTCAGATCGTGAACAGATCAGAAATCTCTATGGCTATTGGCGCCAAAAGCTCACCTTGATTAACATTGACGATGCTCCCCATCTCTCAATTCAAGAATATCAGAGCCGACTACTTCATCTGGGTGATGAATGGAATTCGACCTGGACAGAATTCTCCTTTTTAGCGGAACAGGCTTACTATGCTCCGCTCCTCTTGCCGGGAAATACTATTAGGCTGCCGGTTCTCCTAAAAACCATGGAAAGAGGTTATAAACAAACCTATAAGGCCCTATCCCTTAAGTACAAAATTAGAAATCGATTAAAATATTGGTTGATAATCCTTCCCCGTCCGAAAAAATTTAAAGAGCCGTCATCTTAATTAAAGAAAGCTGTTTTGCACAATATTCAATAATATCCGAACGGCGCACAATACCAATAAAAATATTTTGATCATCAACGACTGGTACAAAGTTTTGATTCATAGCTCGGGAAATTAAATCATCCATCTGTGCATTAACTGATACCGGACTATAGTGAAAACGTTGTTCTATTTCATTAATACGGATTTTCTCGGTATTCATAAACGTAAGTCCTGGGGTATTTTTCAATTTCCAAAGTAGATCCCCTTCTGTAATCGTCCCCACATATCGGCCTGCTTCATCAACCAACGGCACTGCAGAATAGCGGTGAAACTCCATCCGCTCTAATGCCTGGCGCATAGTCGCATCATATTTGAGATAAATAACATCCTTTTTCGGTGTGAGGAAGAAAGCTACATTCATGCATAGCCAGCCCCCTTTGTTTTTATTTAATTATATCATAGGGACCAGCTGATTCCCTAATCGCACACTGAACAAGATGAACGCTCTATCCCTCGATCTATTTCTCCCCTGCCACTTCTTCCTTTAGCATAGCTTTTGGTGATTTAGCCGAGTATAGCTCCAATCCATACATAAAAAACGCTGCTATTAATGCAACCAGTCCTAGATAACGCCATCCCATCCCTATCGACATATAACGAAGAGTGCTTCCCATGATCATTGGCCCTAGAGTGTATCCCAGATTATAGATCAATGGCATCACCCCGCTCATTCGTCCCCGATGTGAAGCAGGTGTATGATTCATGATAAAGGGCATGGTGCTGATGGCCAGCACGATCTCTCCCAAAGTAAAAATGAAACACGACAGCAAAAAGAAAGTCATTGACTCGACGAAACCAAGCATGCCAAAGCCCACGGTATAAAGAAGTCCCCCATAAATCATCCGCCTTATACTGGGCTTCTCTTTCAGCATCTTTGTTAAAAGGGGCGTAAATATTATCACTACCAGCCCATTCAAACTGGCTAGTATGGCAAAAAACTGTGCTCCGTTTCCCGGATAGGCATGAGAAATCTGCATCGGAAGCAAGAAGGACCATTGAGAATATACAAAATTATAGCCAAAAGCAATAAGAGCAAAGTATATCAAAATTGGCCGTTTAAGAAGCACAGAAAGAATAGATCCCTTTTCTCTCTGCTCCTTCTGCCTTCCCTTATCATGCCCTACCTCATAAGTTTTTTGCAAAGTGTCCTTCACAAATATCCCGATAAGCAGCCTGGCAAGAAGAGCCATACAGGCATCGCCAATGAAAACCCAGGAAAGGTTATATTTATAAAGCAATCCACCGATAATAGGCCCCACCGCGAATCCTAGATTCCACCCCATATAGGATAGAGAAAAAGCTCCATCTCTGTTTTCGGGAGTAGTCAAATCCGCCATCAGCGAATCATGTGCCGGACCTGAAGTGGTCATACAGATACTCGCCAGCATCATGCAATACACCGTTCCAAGGGATAGAGGCATCACTCCTGCCAAGATGAAAAAGGCTGCTCCAAAGGTATCAAAAAACATAATAACCTTTTTCCGCCCTAAAGTATCGGCCAACTTTCCACCTATAAGCGCAGCCGGGCCACACAATAATCCGGTAATAGTAATGTAGGCCCCAGTCATTTGCGGAGACAATCCAATTTTCTCCGTTAAAATCAATGTCATTAAAGGCATAACAAAGGCACCCATTGCCTGTATAACCCTAGCTGCAAAAATTACATATACTTCCCGAGGCATCCCCCGATATGGATTAAACAAATTTATAAATGCTGATTTTAAAAACAATTCCAGAAACCCCTTTCACAGAACAATCAAAGCTGCCTGCCCTTCTCCACAAATATAAAATTCCATAAAAAAAGTCATGGAAGCCCTCACAATGGCAATCCATGACTTTTTCTCACAATCATATACTCTTAATCAGGCAAAAAATAAAAAGTCACAGAGACTCCCGCCTCCGTGACTGAAAAATACGTAATCAGATTACATTTTTGTAAAAACGGAGGACATCAATATGAATTTTTCCGATTTGTACAAAAGTTTCCCTTGATTAACAACGATCGCCAAGTTCATAATATGACCTCCTTTCAAATAAAATCTGTATACAGAATACGATAAGTATACCTTTATATCTCAACAGTGTCAATCCCGCCAAAAATTTTCCCAATTATTAGCTATCCGACTCTAACCGATTTCCTGTGATAAGGATAGTGCACTAAAGCACCTTCATAAATCAAATTAACCTCATTTTGCTGAATTAAATGCCAGAAGTCCTTCGGTGTCACCGAAGCAGCGCATTTCGGAAAAAGCGGGACATTCGCCCGATTAAGCACTTCAGCCACGAACTGAGAACAAAAATAGGCATTTGTTCGGTTAACCGGCCAATTAAAAGCCAGCAATAAAACCCCAACAAAATTAAATTTATACTTTTCCTTTTCCTCTTCAAACTCTTTTAAGATCTGCTTAATTAAAGAGTATTGGGCACTTGTCACTTTACGTTCCAAAATCACACATTTAGTGTCGGGAAAATAACTGAAAAACCGTCCTCTGATCTCCTCCCGGACAAAGCCTCCAATCAGGGGATTGCGCGGATGTTTGCGCGCGAAGCTATACAAATGGTACAAATCTTTTTTCAAGGCAATTGATACATGATTATAGGGGATGCTTGTATATAATCCAATGGCATTATTAAACAAAGTACGAGTATTGGAAATCATAATATAGACAGAATATCTTTTTATTTCTCCCACCATCTTATCCCCCACCCATTCATTGATCGCTCCTTTAAGATTCCCGCGGCCTCTTAAACCCCTACGTCTTTGATAAAAAGCCTGTCAAACTCTTCCTGCTGCTCTGTCGAACCAATGATAAAAAGAATATCTCCCTTTTTCAAAAGAATTTCTGTTTGGGGATTAATTCTCTTTTCTTCACGAACAATGGTAGCAATTGTTACATTCTCCGGTAGATTCAATTCTCTAATTTGTTTACCAATAGCGGGAGAGTCTTGTTCCAGTATAACTTCAAAGATCTCTGAATTATCTTTTCCGAGAGTAAGAAGTTCCGTGCTTCGAGACTTCCGCAAAGGAACCTCCTCATCTGTCAATTCCAACTTATTAGCCAACGGGCTGATCAACAAACCTTGCACAAGAGTGGAAATGATCACCACGAAAAATACTCCATTGAAAAATACTCTGCCATTTTCCAGCCCGTTCATGATTGGGTAAGTGGCCAGAACAATAGGCACCGCCCCCTTCAGACCGGCCCAAGATATAAATATTTTCTCCTTAAAGGAAAACTTGGAGAAAACCATGCTGAGAAAAACTCCGATAGGTCTGGCAATAAACATCAGGACCAAAGAAAGA
The DNA here is from genome assembly GCA_023390635.1 of Bacillota bacterium. GTDB lineage: Bacteria > Bacillota > Desulfitobacteriia > Desulfitobacteriales > Desulfitobacteriaceae > JAEWCM01. Next base: position 4,737 of record JAEWCM010000095.1, on the reverse strand, counting down.
ATAATAGCTTGGCCAGAGATCCCCAACAGTTCCCCTGGAAAGACAAGCCATCCCAATAAAATAAACATCAGAATCTGCATCATCCAAGCTAAGCCCTCATTAAACTGGATAATGGACCTTCGATAGGGTACGCGAGCATTTCCCAGTACCATCCCCATTACATAAACTGCCAAAAACCCACTTCCATCCACTAGAGTAGTTGAGCTGTAGGTAAAAATAGCAAAACCAATAGCCAGAACAGGGTAAAGGCCTGATGATTCCAAATCCAGCCGTTTAATCGCCGTAATAGAAAGTTTCCCCAACAGCAATCCGAACAAAAGACCAAGACCCATTTCCTTGATCAAATGCCAGATCAGCACACTATAATGAGCTTCAGGAGAGGTTATTAGTTCTATAAAAGTTACTGTTAAAAAAACCGCCATCGGATCATTGGTTCCAGATTCCGCCTCTAGTGTAGAACTTAATTTTTTCTTGATATTTTTACTCCCCAAAGAGGCAAATACAGCAGCAGCATCCGTTGAGCCGACAATGGCCCCAAACAGCATACCTTCCAGCCAACCCACATTCAGTATATATTTAGCCGCAATTCCGATCACCGCAGTGGTGGCAAAAACCCCCACCGTAGCCAGCGATATGGCAGTTCCTAAAACCGGCCTGACATTTTTCCATCTGGCCTGAAGGCCTCCTTCAAATAAGATTACAATTAGGGCCATGATTCCAAACAGTTGAGCCAACTTTACGTTGTCAAAATAAAAAAAACGGTTCAGTACCAACCCTACAGCAATAAAAAGTATTAAAGACGGCATTCCTAACCGGGATGAAAACTTTGTGGTTAAAACGCCGATAATTAAAATCAAAGAAAACAAAAAAACAAAATGCTCTCCAGATAAAGCCATAGACCATCCCCCTTATAGAACTGGATCGAAAAACCAACTTTTAGAACTATATTTTTATTTTAGCACAAAATATTCGGATTAAAGTGATATGCGAAAGAAATTTTGTAAAGAAGAAAACCTTAAAACTTTAATTTGCAAATCAATTTTTCGTCAGTTATAATCTTAAAATGACCATCAAGTCATTTTAAGAACTCAACAGTCAATTGGAAGGAGGGGGAAATATGACTGACAGGCACTTAATTTTAAAAAAAGAATGGGTGATGGAAAAGGCCATGGAGCTTTTTACCACCAAAGGTTATCAACTGACTTCAATGCAGGAAATTGCTGAACTGTGCGGGATTTCCAAGGGAAGCCTTTATCAATATTATCACTCTAAAGAGGATCTTCTGCTTAGTATTATTAAACTAAACTTTAACCAAGCTAGAAAAAACCTCCTTGCAATTGAGCAAGATCATAATCTCACTGCGAAAGACCAGTTTACAAAACAGCTGCACATGATCTTTGAAAAGCCTAATCATTTTAAAGAGTTTATGCAGATAAATTCCCATGAAGCCTGGGGATCTCTCAGTCCTCAATTTTTTGAGTATGTTAATGAAATCGAACAGGAACTTTCCCTTTACTTGGAGAAAAAACTTGCCCAGATTTACGGCCCGGACATTATACCCTATCTAGTTGATTTATCTATTATTTTAAAAGGCATCCTACTCCATGGTTTAATGATGACTATTTCTCATCAAATCCCAGCTGATTACGATAGAATGATTCATTTTACCTTAAAGCAGGTTGATATTCTCGCTGAGCAGATGAAAAAAGACAGTTTGCCTCCTTATATTACCCGGGAAATGTGGGCTCAGCATCAAAAATGTCATGGCGGTTCCGCCTTTTGCATCAACAGCCCTTTATCGGTATTAAACACTCTTAGAATATCCTTATCTGACCACTCTTTACCACCTCAGATTTCTGATTATGTCATCCAATCAATCGATGTTTTGGAAAGCGAATGGGCAGAAAATCAACCCCGTAAAATTGTTCTTCTCAGTATGATTCGCAATTTGCTGAGTATAAATGAACTCAATGATTGTTATGAACTTTTAACAAAATTACAACAGCAGGCTGAAACTTTAAGTTAACCTTAAACGTACTTCATATAGCTCTAATTAAAAAACAAAGCTGTCAATAGCTATATTATATAGATACCACTCAACATGAAAACTTGGAAAAGGAGCAAATGAATGAAAAAAATTATTGATTTCTGCCTAAACAATAAGTTTGCAGTATGGCTGCTTACACTAATTGTTGCCGTAGCCGGCATTTATTCGGGCACAACCATGAAAAAAGAGACCATTCCTAATATTAATATTCCTTACCTCAGCATCATGAGCATTTATCCAGGGTCTTCCCCAGAAGGTGTAGTAGATCAGGTTACCGACCCTATTGAACAACGGCTAAAAAATCTGTCAGGGGTTAAGAATATTATTTCCACCTCCATGGAGAATGCTTCCTCCGTCATTATTGAATTCGAATATGGTCAGGACTTAGATAAAACCACCAGTGAGATTAACGAAATCTTAGCGAACATTGAATTTCCTGACGGCGTGCAAAAACCTGAAGTTACAAGGTTCAGCATGAATTCTATTCCGGTAGTATCACTTACCGCTTCGAATGATCAAAGCCTTGAAGAGCTTACTTCTTTAATCGAAGATGAGATCCAACCTGAACTGGCAGGTATTGAGGGAGTTGCTTCAGTACAAATTGCCGGGCAATATACCCAAAAGGTACAAATAAAGTTCAATCAAACCAAAATGGCAGAACTAGGCTTGACCGAAGATACGGTTACTAAAATTATTCAGGCCTCTGCCGTCAAAGCTCCTTTAGGCTTATTTGAGCTGGATAAAACGGATAAGGCCCTTGTCATAGATGGGAAAATAGGCACTCTGGATGATTTAAAGAATCTCTCTGTTCCTGTTACACCCACCACCCAATCCGGTCAAGCAGCATCTCAGTCTGCCCAAAGCCTCTCTGCATCTGCTCTCGCCGACTTCTCTGGCTTACCGACTGTAAAACTTCAAGATCTTGCTGAAATCAGCATAGTTGGCACCTCTGATTCCATATCTCATGTCAATGGGAAAGATGGCATAAGCATTAATGTTATCAAAGCTAATGATGCTAACACCGTTGAGGTAGTTAACGGGGTCAAAGCAAAAATAGACTCTCTGGAAAAGGACCACAGTGGACTGAAACTGAATATCCTTACTGACCAAGGAAAGCCCATTGAAGATTCTGTGTCCACAATGCTGCATAAAGCTGTTTTCGGGGCCTTGATTGCCGCTATGATCATTCTGCTGTTTTTGCGCAATCTCCGGTCCACTATCGTTTCTATCATCTCTATTCCTTTATCATTGTTGATCGGTGTTCTCGTTCTTAATCGCTTTGGCTATACCTTAAATATTATGACTCTCGGTGCCATGACAGTGGCCATCGGCCGTGTAGTTGACGACTCCATCGTTGTCATTGAAAACATTTACCGCCGTATGTCATTGCCCGATGAGCCGCTCAAGGGAAAGGCCTTGATCCGGGAGGCTACCAAGGAAATGTTTATCCCGATCAGCGCTTCCACCATCGTCACAATTGCTGTTTTCCTGCCCCTTGGCCTGGTTAGTGGTATGGTCGGAGAACTATTTCTGCCTTTCGCCCTGACCATGGTATTCTCTCTCTTAGCCTCTTTGTTGGTAGCGATCACCGTTGTTCCAATGTTCAGTCACACTCTGTTCCGCAAACAACTTGCTAAAGCGGATACTGAGCAAAAAAGCCATCAACATGAGCATGGACCTGGTAAGATTGCTCGTTTCTATCAACGGATTTTAGGCTGGGGCTTAAACCACAAGTTAGTCACGTTCGGCGGAGCTGTTCTGCTCCTAGTTGGCAGCCTCTTCTTAATTCCATCCATTGGTTTTAGCTTTTTACCTGACCAACAGGAAAAATACATTCTTTTATCTTATCAACCTGCCCCCGGTGAAACTTTAGAAGATGTAAAACAGGATGCTGCCAATGCAGAAAAAACTATTAGCGGACGCCAAGGTGTTGAACAAATTCAATATTCCATTGGCGGAAACTCTATGTTCAGCACTGGCTCCTCCAAATCAGCTCAATTTACAATTGTCTACGATTCTGAAACTAAAGATTTTGCAGACGAGAAAAAAGATTTGCTTAATGAGTTGAAATCCAAGGTCAGCTCCGGCGATTGGAAAGAAACAGAGGATACAAGCGCCTTCGGCAGCAATAAGCTCACTTTTACCGTTTATGGTGAAAAACTGGAGGAAATCACTCCAGTCGTCAATCAAATCTCGGACTTAATGTCAAAGAACACTTCCTTCGATAAAGTTGAAACAGGAATCTCTAAAACTTATGAACAGTACACTTTGGTGGCTGACCAGGAAAAGATGAGTAAATACGGTTTGACCGCCGGTCAGCTTGCCATGTTGCTCAGCCCGGCACAACCTTCAAGTCCATTGATCCAGATTGAGGTTAACGGTAAAACGGAAAAAGTTTATGTGGCTTCCGATAAGACCGAATATAAAACTCTGGCAGATATCGAGAATGCTAAACTTCAATCTCCCTTGGGCATGGAAGTATCCGTTAAGGATGTAGCTAATGTGGAAAAGGGCAGCTCACCCAATTCCATTACCCGACAAAATGGTAAAATAGCTGTTGATGTCAGTGCCAATGTCACAACCAAAGATGTTTCAAAAGCGTCTTCCGATTTACAGGCGGAAGTTGATAAGCTGAGCCTGCCAAACGGTGTAGAGGTGCATATAGGTGGTGTAGCCGAACAGATGAATGA
>JAEWCM010000099.1 GCA_023390635.1 Bacillota bacterium | reverse complement strand
AACAGTTAGTGACGTTTGGTCTAGGTGGCGAAGAATTTGGTGTAGACATTATGCGGGTTCAGGAAATTATCCGAATTCCACCGGTAACCAGAGTTCCTAATTCCCCTTTATACGTGGAGGGTGTGATCAACCTTCGTGGCAATATTATCCCTGTGATTAATCTGCGGAAACGCTTTGGCATGGATTCGGCGGAAGAAACTGATTTGAGCCGGATTATTGTTTTGCAGGTGGAAGATAAGGTTTTTGGCATTCGGGTTGATGCAGTGACAGAGGTTTTGCGCCTGGATAGCGAAGGAATTGAACCGCCGCCGCCAGTGGCGTTAGGTATGGATGCTCAATATATACGGGGAGTTGGAAAAATTGGGGAAAGACTGCTCATTCTTCTGGATTTGCAACATATTATGGGCGAGGAATTGAGCCATGAGTCCGTTTCCTAGTGAACCGATTGGTGTATTAATTGTTGATGATTCCCCGTTTATGCGCATGACAATCCAGAAGATTCTCAGTCAGGATCCAAACATAAAAGTGCTGGGAACAGCCCGTGACGGACTGGAGGGGATTGAAAAGCTGCAAGCTCTTCGCCCTAAGGTGGTTACCATGGATGTGGAGATGCCGGTCATGGATGGACTGCAGGCATTGGGAGAAATCATGCGGTGGCAGCCCACACCGGTCATTGTCCTAAGTGCTGTGACAACACAGGGGGCGGAAGCAACTTTAAAAGCCCTTGATCTGGGAGCCTTCGATGTTGTGGCCAAACCGTCTGGGGGGGCGGGAACGGATTTACACGCACTCTCTGTTGATTTACTGGATAAGGTTAAAGGGGCAGCCAATGTAAATATGGTATGTCTGGGGAGGAAGAAACCTCTTAGCTATGCCGCTGCCCCCTCCCCGACAACCAAAACGGGAAGTGGGATGAGCACAGGGAGCAATGGGGTGGCAGCGTCTTTGAATCTTCAATCATCACGTCCTTCAGGAATCGGAGAAAGAGCCCGAACCGCTCAGGTGAAAGGTGCAAGTTTTCCTAAATATCCAGTGGAGATTGTTGCCATAGGCACTTCTACCGGCGGACCTTCTGCTTTGCAAGCTGTACTTCCTCAACTCCCTGGTAATTTTCCCGTCCCAGTCTTGGTGGCCCAGCATATGCCGGCTGGATTCACAGGCCCCTTGGCTAACCGACTAAATGGACTTTGTCCTCTGACGGTTCGGGAGGGAGTAAATGGTGAAATCCTCAAAGCGGGTACGATTTATATCGCTCCTGCCGGTAAGCAGATTCAAGTGCAGCGCAAAGGCAGTCAATTGATTTTAGATATTGGCGACGCTGCTCCTATCCGCACTCTCTATCACCCTTCGGTTGACGTGATGTTCCTCTCCCTTGCTAAAGAGGTGGGGAAAGGCACCTTAGGTGTCGTGATGACCGGAATGGGTAATGATGGGGCAGCAGGGATGAAGGAGGTTAAGGCTGCAGGAGGCTTTGCAGTGGCTGAAGCGGAGGAAACTTGTGTAGTGTATGGCATGCCCCGGGCTATTGTGGATGGCGGGATGGCCGACCGCATTGCTCCATTGGGAGAGATCGGTCGAAATATAGTGGAATGCGTAATGAGGAGGTAGCAGTTTATGGGCTTATTCAGCGGAATGGATATTAGCGCCAGTGGTTTAACGGCTCAGCGCTTGCGTTTGGATTTAATATCCAACAATGTTGCTAACATCAATACGACCAGAACCGGGGAAACGACGGCAGCGGGAAATCCTATTCCTTATCGCAGGCAAGTGGCGGTATTTTCAGCTAGACCGGCTGAAAATGATTTCAGCTTGGCCTTGAATTCGGCTCTGGGAAAAAGTAATTCACTGGTGGGACAAGGAGTACAGGTTCAGAGTGTGATAGAGGATCCTTCCTCATTTGAATTGGAGTATGATCCTGATTCACCGGATGCTGCTAAAGCAGGCGATCCAGAGGTGCCGGAAGGCTATGTACGTAAACCGAATGTTAATATTGTGACAGAAATGATTGACATGATATCTGCTTCCAGGGCTTATGAAGCTAATGTTACCGCACTTAATGCGGGAAAGTCTATGATGACCAAGGCCCTTGATATTGGAAAGGGGTGATCTGATTGAGTGGTATAGAAGCAATATCTGGTCTGGCACCTTTACAATCCGTTCTAAAACAGGGAACAGTGGGGAGTATTGAAGACAAACAGATTGGTTTATCCTCCCAAGACAGTAAACAGGTTCAAAGTGGCTCTGATTTTTCAAAATTCTTAAGTGACGCTTTGCAAAAGGTTAATGATCTTCAAAAAACAAGTGATGTAGCAAGCGCCGGTCTGGTATCAGGAGAAGTAGAGGATATGCATACAGCAGTCATTGCCATGGAAAAGGCTAGCCTGGCTCTGTCTCTGACGGTGGAAGTACGCAATAAAGTATTGGATGCGTATCAGGAAATGATGCGGATGCAGATCTAAAGGCGGATGGGGTATGAACTTAGCAATGAATGGTAGAAATATTACAAAGACAAAAAAGGAAGGAGGAACAAGAATATGGCGTTTTCGTGGGCTGGAGTAAAAACTTGGGCAAGCAACTTTTGGCAGAAGCTCTCACGTCCACAGAAGGTAATTCTGATTGTTGCTCCTCTTTTAGTGCTTACAGCTTTGTCAACTTTAATCTATTGGGCCAGCAGGCCTGAATACGTTCCTCTGTTTTCAAAGATTACTACTACTGAAGCAGGGCAAATTACGCAAAAACTAAAAGACTTGAAAATCGGATACACACTGGAAGATGGGGGAACGACCATTCTGGTTCCGCAAAAAAATCTGGCAGACGCACGGTTGGAACTGGCCAATGCTGGTGTTCCTGGAGATAGTAAATTTAGCTTTGATTATCTGAATCAAACCCGTTTGGGGGAAACAGATTCTGACCGTAAGCTTCGTTACACCCTTGGATTGCAAAATGAGTTGGAAGAGACATTAAAGACGATGAATGGTGTACAGGATGCCCGTGTACATATTGTCATGCCGGAACAGTCTCTTTTTGCAGAAACTCAGAATCCGGCTACCGCTGCTGTCACTTTGAGTCTAGTTCCCGGAACGAAAATAGGTGATCAGCAGGTACACTCTATAGCTAGTCTATTGTCTTCATCAGTGGAAGGATTAAGTACGGAAAATGTAACAATTGTTGATACTGCCGGCAATACTCTCTCTGATGTTCTTTCTTCAAGCGATTCGCTCGATCATCTGAGCGTTACCCAGTTGCAATACCAGCAGCAGGTGGAGGATAAGACGCAAAAATCTGTTCAGAGTATGTTGGACAAGACTTTGGGTAGTGGCAAAGCCATTGTCAGGGTCAATGCAGAGTTAGATTTTGATCAGACAAAAATTGTCAGCGAAAACCACGGACCGGGTGCGTTAGAGAGCAGACAGAATACCACTCAATCTTCGACCAGCACGACCGGCGACGGCGGAGTAACGGGTGTTACTCCCAATGTTCCAGGCTATCAAACTCCCACGGGAACTGGTGGGACTTCATCGTCCAATTCCAGCTCGACGACGGAAAATTACCAGGTAGATACCACTCAGCAGGAAAAAACGGTGGCCCCGGGTGCGATCAAACGACTGTCAATTTCAGTCATGGCTGATTCTGATTCTGTCACTCAGGCTCAACTCGCTCAGATTCAGTCTTTGGTTTCCTCTGCCGCCGGTTTAAATACGGCGCGGGGAGATCAAATTCAGGTGGCCGCTTTGCCTTTCGATAAGAGTGGTGCAGCAAACGATCAGCAGGCGATGGCAGACTATGCCAAACGACAGCAGATGATGACCTATCTGGAGCTGGGGTTGGGTGTTCTCGCAGCGTTGATCTTAATTGTCATTTTCTTGCTTGCCCGGAGTAGAAAACGCAAGCAGGCTCAGTTGGCGGTACTGTCAGCAGCAGTAGATGCTGATCAGGCTGAAGACGAGGATTTCTTAAGGGCTCAGAGATTGGCAGAGCAGGAAGCTGAACTCAATCTTGCTAAGAAAAATGTAAAAACTTCTGAAGAAATCGAGAAGCAGAAGATCAAAGCAGCAGTGGATGACTATAGCAAGAAGAACCCGGATGAGGTTGCCCGTCTGCTAAAAAGTTGGCTAGCGGAGGAGAAGTAAGATGGCGCAAACATTATCAGGAGTACAAAAAGCGGCAATTCTGATGATCTCCTTAGGTTCAGAAAACTCTGCCCGCATTATTCAACACCTTTCCGATCAGGAAATTGAACAATTGACTCTGGAAATGGCTAACGTGCATAAAGTTTCTGCCGAACAGCGGGATATGGTAGTTGAGGAATTTCATCAAATGTGTATGGCTAACGACTATATATCTCAAGGCGGCTTGGATTATGCACGGGAAGTTTTAGAGCGGGCATTAGGTGAGCAGAAAGCCTTGGAGATTATTACCCGCCTATCTTCTTCCTTAAAAATGCGGCCTTTCGATTTAGTGCGCCGTACAGATCCAAAGCAGCTTTTGTCCTTTATTCAAGGCGAACATCCCCAAACCGTTGCTTTGATCATGACTCATTTGCCACCTGACCGTTCGGCAGTGATCCTTTCCAGCCTTTCTCAGGATCGGCAATCTGATGTCATTAAACGGATCGCCCTGATGGGACGAACCAGTCCTGAGGTTTTAAAAGAGATTGAGAAAGTGTTGGAAAGAAAAATCTCCAGCCTCGCTCCTACAGATTATTCCAGTTCCGGTGGTATTCAGAGTGTGGTTGATGTGCTGAATCGCTCCGATCCGGGAACGTTAAAAGTTGTAATGGATTCACTGGAAATGGAAGATCCGGAATTGGCTGAACAAATCAAACGGCAAATGTTTGTGTTCGAGGATATTATTATGCTGGACGACAGAGGAGTGCAGTTGGTATTGCGCGAAGTGGAAACCAAAGATTTGGCTTTGGCTCTGAAAGCAACCAATCCAGAAGTGGCCCAAAAAGTTCAATCCAACATGTCGGCTCGGGCAGCCCAAATGCTCAAAGAAGATTTGGAATTTATGGGACCGGTGCGGCTGCGTGAAGTGGAAGAAGCTCAGCAACGCATCGTCAAAATTATTCGTAAGCTGGAAGAAAGCGGAGCGATTGTAATTTCCAGAGGTGGCAGTGATGAGATCGTATACTAGTCTGCGGGTGGTTAAGAGCGGTTCAGTTGAAGTGAATGAGCCCCGAATTATTGATTGTTCGTCTCTGCAGTTGGCCGAACTGACCAGACGGGCCAGTAGAGTTGCCTGGGAACAGCTTTCGGCAACCGCAGAAATGTCTGAATTTGAGATAGGAGGTCATGAAGCGTTTGGCAGTGATGAGTATGAACTGAGTGATGCCAAAGCTCATGACAGAGCTTCTCAGATTATTGCCCAGGCGGAGGCAGAAGCAGTCGAAATCCGCCGTCAGGCTCAGGATGAGGGCGAGGCACTCAAAGCTGAATTGCAGCGTCAAGCCGAGGAAGAGATTTTCCCTGAAGCTCGTAAAAAGGGTTATGTGGAAGGATATAATACCGGCACCGATGACGGGATAAAGTTTACGGCGGAAGCAGAAAAGAAGCTGGAGGAAGCCAAGGCTCAGTGGACTTTGGCCCGGCGGGCCGTCCAGGAGGAATTTTCTAAGGTTGATGAAGAATTGCTTCATCTGGCAGTCAAAATTGCCGAACAGATTACAAGGGCACAAATTGCGGCTGAACCGAAAACCCTTTTGGAGCGAATCAGAGCATTGACCCTTTTACCCCAGGAACGCACAGGCTGGACCCTTCATCTTTCTGCTGCTGATACAGAGTGGATTGAGAAGTTAGAGCCGGAAGAGCGTCCTCCTTATCCGTGGATTCCCGATGAGCATTTGGCAGCGGGAGACTGCTACTTAGAATGCCAGGAAGGACTTTTCGATGCTCGGATGTCAGCTCAGCTGGAAAAGCTGGAACAATGCTTGCAGGAGGAATTAAAGCATGGCCGGATGGAGTAGTTTAGCCCGCAAGGTTGAGCAGATAGAACCGGTTTCTGTTCAAGGCATGGTGAGCAAGATTGTGGGGCTGATGGTTGAGTCCTCAGGCCCCAGAGTCAGTGTTGGTGAGTATTGTCATATCGTGACCAGGGAGGGTAAGCATATACCCGCCGAAGTCGTTGGCTTCCGTGATACGATTACTATGCTGATGCCTTTGGGAGAGCTGGAGGGAATTGCTCCTGGAGACCGGATTATTCCTCAAGCCCACAATTTACGGGTTAATGTGGGAGACAGCTTGCTTGGACATATCTTGGATGGCTTGGGTCAGCCTCTGGATGGCAGGATGATCAAAACCAATCATACCTATCCGCTCCAGAACAATCCTCCGAATGCTTTTACCCGTCCCCGTATTCACGATGTTATGAGCGTAGGGGTGCGGGCGATTGATGCTCTCTTGACGATTGGCAGAGGGCAGAGAATTGGGATATTTGCCGGTTCTGGGGTAGGAAAAAGTACATTGCTGGGAATGATTGCCCGTAATGCCAAAGCTCATATTAATGTAATCGCTTTGGTGGGAGAGCGGGGTAGAGAACTAAGAGATTTTCTGGAAAAGGATTTGGGTCCGGAGGGGCTGGCCCGTTCAGTGGTGGTGGTGGCTACATCGGATCAACCGGCTTTGGTCCGCTTGAAAGCGGCATTTACGGCGACTGCGATCGCCGAGTATTTCCGGGACCAGGGAAAAAATGTGCTGTTGATGATGGATTCTGTCACCCGTTTTGCCATGGCACAGCGGGAGGTGGGGTTGACAGTAGGAGAGCCCCCCGCAACCAGAGGTTATCCCCCATCAGTGTTTGCTATGCTGCCCAAGCTGTTAGAGCGTTCAGGCATGTCTAATCGCGGAAGCATCACGGGTCTCTATACGGTGCTGGTCGATGGAGATGATCATAATGAGCCGATTGCTGATGCAGTGAGAGGAATTTTGGACGGTCATATTGTATTGACTCGCCAATTGGCGATGCAAAACCATTATCCAGCTATTGACATTCTTCAGTCTGTCAGCCGGGTTATGCCTGATGTGGTTTCTAAAGAACATATGAACTTAGCAGGGAAAATAAGGGAACATATGGCAGTTTATCAGGATGCTAAAGATCTGATTGATATCGGAGCCTATGTGAAGGGGAGTAATCCCAGAATTGATCAAGCAATAGAATTCTATGAACCGATTCGTTCTTTTATCCGCCAGGGCGTGGATGAGAAAACCGATTTCCCCCAAATGCTCGATGGAATGAGCAAGATATTTAAATAGGGGTGATGAAAATGGCTCGATTTCGCTTCCGTTTGGATGCCAGTTTGCGTTTGGCAGAGCAAAAATTAGAAGATGCCCGGCGGGCATTAGCTGAGGAATTGCGCAGATTGGATGATTTAAAGCAGAAGCGTGATCATCAGCAAAACCTATATGGGGAAGTTTTAGAGGGACAAAGAAAGGATGCTCTAGTGCATCCTGAATGGTTAGGTTACTGGCAGATTTATAGTTTGGAACAGTTGGAAAAGCTGCGCCGTATGGAAGAAGAGGTTAAGATCCAACAGAAAGCGGTGGAACAGGCCAGGCAAATTGTTTATCTGGCTCACCAGGAGTGTGAAAAATTCCGACGGCTTAAGGAAAAGCGTTGGCTCCTGTTTATTCGGGAAGAGGAGAAAAAAGAGCAAGCTATTTTAGATGAAGCAGGTCAAATTATGAATTGGCGACTGAAAAGCGGGAAACAGGCTGTTTAAAATAAAATAGTGAAGGCAGGAATTTTTATGATTAAAGTAAGCCGCCTTAATGGCAAAGAATTTGTCCTGAATGCTGATTGGATTGAGACTGTGGAAAAAACTCCCGACACGGTGATAACACTGACGGGTGGAAATAAATATGTAGTATCGGAGTCTGTGGATGAGGTTATTGACCGGGTGATTCGATATAAACAGCGGTGTTTCCCTCAGCAGAACTCTGCTGCAGAAGCGAAGGTTGAAGAGGAGAGAGTGCTGAATGCGTAAAATCTTAACAACGATTTTGATGGTAGTTTTAGGAATAGTTATAGGAGCAGGTGGGATGATGCTGGCGAGCAAAACTATTTTGGCCAGCTCATCAGGTGATTCTGCAAATAATGCGGCCAAAACTGAGGTCAAGAAAGACGGCCCGTTGGTATCAATCGGAGAATTTACCGTAAATCTGCAGGGAGGATCTTTCTTAAAGACATCCATTACTTTAGAAGGTGTGAATTCCAAAGCGGAAGCAGTGATTACCGACAAATCTGATTTCTTAAAGGACAGGGTTAATCTTGTCCTAGGAAATAAAAGCCTCGCCGATGTGATGACACCGGCTGCTCGGGAAAAGTTGCGCAGTGAATTATTGACTCAGCTTAACGAGATTACAGGCAATAGGGTCCAGCAAGTATTGTTCATTACCTTTATGTACCAATAATATCTAAAAGCATGAAATCGGGAGAGGAGGGAATTAGGTGGCAGATGTTTTGTCTCAGGAAGAGATTGATAAGCTGTTAAATGAAATATCTGCGGGACAGCTGGACGAAGAAGAAATTCAAAGTTCAAAGCTGCAAAAACGGATCCGCAACTATGATTTTAAACGCCCTAATAAATTTTCTAAAGATCAGATCCATTCTCTCCAAAACGTCTTTGATAATTTCTGCCGGTCGTTGACAACTTATTTATCGGGAAATCTTCATACGATGATTGAGGGCAAAGTAACGTCGATTGAGCAGATTACGTACGATGAGTTTATTCGTTCTCTGCCTAATCCTACGATTCTCGGCATTTTTAAGTTGGCTCCACTGGATGGAAGCCTGCTGATGGAGATTAATCCTACACTGGCTTTCGCGATGGTAGACCGTTTACTGGGAGGGCAAGGTCTCTCTACAGAGAAAAACCGAGATTTGACCGAAATCGAACGGACCATTATTGAGAAACGCTTAACGGCAATTATTGAACTGATTGGAGAATCATGGAAAGAAGTCAGCGACCTGGAATCCCAATTCGTTGCTATGGAAACAAATCCTCAATTCACACAGATTGTAGCTCCAAATGAGATGGTATTGCTGATTACGATGGAAGTGAAGATTGGGGAGACCATCGGCTTGATCAATGTTTGCCTCCCTTATCTGGTACTGGAGCCCATTTTGGATAAGCTAAGTACACTTTTCTTATTTTCTACCCAAGCGAAGGTAGATTCACCTGAGCAAAGGGAGGCCATTAGGAAAAAAATTCAGTGGGCAAAAGTTGATGTCTCTGCCTACCTGGGGCAGACAGAAATTTTAGTGCGGGAATTGCTGGAATTGGCTCCAGGTGATGTTATACCTTTGGATCAGCCTGTTCAAGGTCCTTTGTCAATTTATGTTGGCAGCTTCGAGAAGTTTCGCGCGATTCCAGGTGTTGAGGGAGAACATCTCGCAGTTCAGGTCATAGACACTATAGAGGAAGGAAGGGATTAGAATGGGAAATGGGATGCTCTCGCAGGAAGAAATTGATGCATTGTTGCATGGAACAAACGAAGTAGAAGCTGAGTCCGGAGCATTAGACTCCACTGCTTCCGCCGAATCGGCAGATCAGGGGGCGGCTCCGCAAGATCCTTTCAGTGATATGGAAAAAGATGCTTTGGGCGAAATTGCCAATATATCTATGGGTACAGCTGCCACTGCCTTATCTCAGCTTTTAGGCAAAAAGGTAGAGATCACCACACCCAAGGTTGATGTAACTACTTCGGAACAGATTCGTAAAGACTATCCTATACCGTCTGTCATTGTTAATGTGAAGTATAAAGTGGGATTAGAGGGATCTAATTTGCTGATTCTCTCCCAGAAAGACGGAGCGGTGATTGTAGATCTAATGATGGGCGGAGATGGAACTAACCCTTCTGCAGAACTAAGTGAAATCCATTTAAGCGGTATCGGTGAGGCAATGAATCAAATGATGGGTTCTGCGGCCACCTCTATGTCGACGATGTTCAGTTCGGTGGTGGATATTACCCCTCCTGATTTGGTTTTAAACGATATGGCAGAAGATCAAAAAGATATTATCCATGATTTTTTGCAGGTGGGAGAGCCGTTAGTGCGCATTTCCTTCCGTATGGTGGTGGGAAATGTTATCGACAGCATTTTGGTTCAGGTGATTCCTCTCGATGTGGCTAAGGGAATGGTGCAGAAACTGATGGGAGGCATGAGCAGCGAGAAAGAACCTGCCCCCGTACAGACTTCTTACACGCCGCCTGCACCTGAAGTTCCGGTGGCCCAGGCTCCGGTGGCAGCCGCTTCCGCTGCCTATAATACTCCTCCCTTGGAACAAACCATGGGTTACGGCAGTGCGCCGGCAGGAAATCTCTCACATGTCTCCCATACTCCGACTGCCGCTGTACAGCCGGTACAATTTGCTCCTCTGCATCCGGCGGCACAATCAGGTCATGTGGATAATTTGGGTTTGATCTTAGATGTACCATTGCAAGTGAGTGTAGAGTTAGGGAGAGCCCGCAAAACGATTAAAGAAATTTTAGAATTGGGACCGGGGTCTGTGATTGAGCTGGAGCGCTTGGCGGGAGAGCCGGTAGACATGATTGTCAATGGCAAGTTGATCGCTAAGTGCGAAGTCGTGGTCATCAATGAAACGTTCGGTATCAGAATTACCGATATTATTCAGCCGGCAGAGCGGGTCAGAAATTTAAACTAGCAAGATCGGCAGGATTAATTTAAAATAGACATTAATTAAATTTTATTTCAGCCAAATTATGAGGAGGAAAAACGAGTGGCTAATATTTTAATAGTTGATGATGCGGCATTCATGCGTATGATGCTCAAAGACATTCTGAGCAAGAATGGATTTACTGTGGTGGGGGAAGCAGAAAATGGCATGTTAGGTGTGCAAAAATATTTTGAGTTGAAACCTGATTTGACCATTATGGACATTACCATGCCGGAGATGGACGGACTACAGGCCGTCAAAGAGATTAAGAAAAGGGATGCTCAAGCCCGAATTGTAATGTGCAGCGCTATGGGACAGCAGGCTATGGTTATTGAGGCCATTCAATCGGGGGCTAAGGATTTTGTCGTGAAACCGTTCCAGCCAGAACGGGTAGTAGAGGCTATTACGAAGGCATTGAAGTAAAATGAACATGATACTGGCCTTTAGTGAAGACGAGGCTCTACCTGCTGCTGCGGCAAGCAGCACAGATCCCAGTACGGCATTTTCGTGGGGACCTTTAATCGGGACTTTAATTGTTTTTTTTCTTCTGCTTTTTTTGGCTGTTTATGTGATTCGCCGTCTGAATAAGCGGGACATGCGGGGCATGAACGCTCCCTGGATGAGAGTGCTGGATCGGCAGGCGCTGGGAAACCGCCAAGTCCTTTATTTAGTGGAAATTGCCGGTCAGCTTCAGGTCTTAGGAGTGACAGAACAGCAGATGGTAAAGATAGCGGAAATTAATGACCCGGAAGTGGCGGCGGAAATTTTAGAAGAGATCGCCAATCGTCCTCAAGAAAGAATTTCCGGTTTTCTTACCGATGTGAGCGGTAAATGGCTGAATCGTAATAAGAAAGGTCATGATTTTTCTCAAGAGCTGGAAGACTTGCTTGAGGAGGCAGAAAAAAGATGAAAAACTTCTCAAGGCATTCTATCCTCGGATTGGGAATGATTTTTTCCGTTTTTTTATTGGCCTTTTGGGTTGGACAAGTTCACCCGGTGATGGCGGCGGGGCTGACGATTGACTTGGGAAATGATACAGGAACTCAGACGAGTACGGCGTTGCAGCTTTTATTGGTATTGACGGTACTTTCCATCGCTCCGGCGATTATGGTATTGATGACTTCTTTTACCCGTATTGTTGTAGTGCTGTCCTTTACCCGCAATGCCATGGGAACGCAACAAATGCCTCCTAATCAGGTAATCATCGGACTGGCTTTATTTCTTACTTTTTTTGTCATGCAGCCGACATTCTCCCAAATTAACACACAGGCCCTACAGCCTTATTTAAACAACCAGATTACTCAGACCGATGCTTTGACAAAGGCCGAAGCTCCTCTAAGAGAGTTCATGTTTAAACAGACAAAGCAGAAAGACTTGGAATTATTTGTAGGATTGAGCAAGATCGAGAGACCTCAGACTTATCGGGATATTCCAACCTATGTTGTGATCCCCGCTTTCGTCATCAGTGAGTTAAAGAGTGCATTTCAAATGGGCTTTGTTATCTTTATCCCATTTATCGTCATTGATATGGTCGTTGCATCCGTATTAATGTCCATGGGTATGATGATGTTACCGCCGATGATGATCTCTCTGCCGCTTAAGCTCCTGTTGTTCGTCCTGGTAGACGGCTGGGAACTGGTGGTGCAGAATCTGATTACCAGTTTCAACTGATAGAGGAGAGAATGCTGAAGGGAGTGTTCCCATGAGTGAAAATGATGTATTGTATATCGCCAAAGAGGCTCTGGGGACAGCGCTGATTGTTGGAGGTCCGATTCTGGGAGTTGGTCTTTTGGTGGGTCTTTTGGTGAGTATATTCCAGGCGATGACTCAGATCCAGGAACAGACCCTCTCTTTCATCCCGAAAATCTTGGCGATGGCAGTCATTTTGCTGGTGCTTGGTCCGTGGATGCTTAATGTGCTGATAGGTTTTACCCATAATTTATTCAGCCAGCTATCCAATTTCGGACGCTATTAGGGGGAAGAACATTGGATTTGGCATCGTTGCTGCAATGGAACTTAACCCTATTTTTATTGATTGTAGCCCGTTGGGGTGGGATGATTATGCTGGCTCCGGTGTTTGGCGCCCGTGGTGTGCCCCGGATGATCAAGCTGGGTTTAACCGCCTGTCTGGCTATTATTCTTTATCCTGTGATTGCTGCTACTAATCCGGTCATCCCTGATCAGATGCTGCCTTACGTAGCTCTTTTGGTGAAGGAGATTCTGGTGGGGCTTACCGTAGGTTTTATTATCGCTACCATTACCTCAATCATCCAAGGAGCAGGATTTTTGATTGATTATCAGATGGGATTTATGATGGCCAATACCATCGACCCGATTAATGGATTGCAGAGCCCCCTGACCGGTAATTTTTTAACGATTGTGGCTACAATGCTGCTCCTGGTGACCAATACCCATCATTACCTGATTGCGGCCATGGTAAAAAGCTATACTTATGTACCCGTCAATCCCTCGGGATTGTCGATCGATTACAGCTATTACGCCCATTTACTGATGGAGATTTTCACCCTGGCCATTCAATTAGCCATGCCGGTGATCGGAGCGATTGTGATGGCCGATATCGGCATAGGATTGCTTTCCCGCACCGTGCCTCAGCTTAATATTTTTTCCGTTATTTTTCCCTCAAAGCTGATTTTCGGTCTGATCATTTTAATCTTGTCCGTTCCTTTTCTCAGCGGAACGGTCTCCGAGCTTTTTAACACAACCATGTCCTGGGTTTTGGAACTGTATCGGGGGTGGCGATAATGGCGGAAAAAACCCAAAAAGCCACACCCAAACGAAGACAGGAAGCCCGCAAGAAAGGTCAGGTTTTCAAAAGCCAGGAATTGGTCAATGCCCTGCTACTGCTCAGCTTTGTGGCGATTCTAAAACTCTGGGTGCCCATGCTGATAGATCAGCTGGTAGATATGTTTTATTATGTGATGAGCCTTTCCACTGATTGGACGGTTGGAGAGCTCATGGGACTAATACCTAATTTGATATTGATTTTAGTTAAGGCTGTCTGGCCTGTCTTACTGACTGCTCTGGTGGTGGGCACTGGGGCTAATTTTCTCCAGGTACGGGCCTTGTTTACGACAGAAACTCTAAAGCCGCAGTTTTCCCGAATTAGCCCAATTTCAGGTGCAAAGCGGATGTTTGGTGTTCGCGCATGGGTAGAACTGGCTAAATCTCTGTTTAAAGTGACTGTCATCGGTTATTTTTTATACGCTGCGATTAGAGATAATATGGAGATGTTTCCTATCCTTCAACGGGTGGGAGTCATGGAGAGCTTCACCCTTGTAGGAGGGATTATTCTTGACCTGGCCTGGAAGATTGCCATTGCTTTTTTAGGGCTGGCGGTTTTGGATATGCTTTATCAGAAGTGGGATTTTGAGAAAAATTTAAAAATGTCCCATCAGGAAGTTAAAGAAGAATTCAAACAAACGGAAGGAAACCCTGAGGTCCGTTCAGAGATCAAACGCAAACAGCGGTCGCTGGCTATGCAACGCATGATGCAGGATTTACAGAAGGCGGATGTGGTAGTGACCAATCCTACCCATTTTGCCGTTGCCCTTAGATACGATGTCAAGGAAAGCAAAGCACCTTATGTAGTGGCTAAGGGACAGGACTATGTGGCCTTGCGCATTAAGGAACTGGCCAAAGAATATGATATTGTGATCATGGAGAATAAGCCGCTGGCCCGGGCTTTATACGCTCAAGTGGAAATAGGACAGGCTATCCCGGGAGACTTATATAAGGCGGTAGCGGAAGTTTTGGCCTTTGTTTACCGGCTAAAGAAGAAACGACATACGACAGCATAGAAGAGGTGAAAAATCGTGGCGACTTCGATACAAAACAGAATTAAGTCCAACTTAGATATTATTGCTGCCGTAGGTATCATTGGTGTGGTCATCATGATGGTCATTCCTCTTCCTACCGGGTTATTGGATGTCTTGCTGACGTTTAACATTACCATATCCGTTTTGATCCTGTTAGTAGCTATTTTTACTACAAAACCTTTGGATTTTTCCGTCTTGCCTTCCTTGTTGCTGGCAGCTACCTTATTCCGGTTGTCTTTAAATATTTCCACCACACGGCTGATTTTGCTCCACGGTGATGCTGGGCAGGTGATCGAAGCATTCGGCGGCGTTGTGATCGGGGACAACGCGGTAGTCGGCTTTGTAGTCTTTGTCATTCTGATTATTGTTCAGTTTATTGTTATTACCAAGGGTGCGGAGCGTGTCTCGGAAGTAGGAGCCCGTTTTACCTTGGATGCTATGCCTGGCAAGCAGATGAGTATTGATGCCGATTTGAACTCAGGTCTGATCAACGAGCAGGAAGCAAGGGAAAGGCGCAAAAACATTCAGCGGGAAGCGGATTTTTATGGAGCTATGGATGGTGCCAGCAAATTTGTCAAAGGTGATGCCATCGCCGCCATTATCATTTTGATCATCAATATTATCGGCGGCTTTGTCACAGGTGTATTGATGCAAGGGATGTCCATGACCGATGCCCTTTCTCATTATACGATGCTGACCATTGGTGACGGGTTAGTATCCCAAATTCCCGCTTTGTTGATTTCTACGGCTACCGGTTTTGTAGTGACCCGGGCCGATTCGGATAAGAATTTGGGGCAGGATTTGGGCGGACAGCTGCTGCAGAATCCGAAAGCTTTGTTCATTGCGGCAGGAGTCCTGACTGCTCTGGCTTTTCTGGGCCTGCCGAAAGCTCCGCTGTTGATCATGGCTGCTTTGCTGATCGTGGCAGGAGTTGTACTTCAGCGCAGCAGTAAGACGAATGTAGTGGAAGAGTCAAAGGCAGCCAGAGATACAGAGATTGAAGAAAGTAAAAAACCGGAGAATGTGCTCAATCTGCTGCAGGTGGATAATATGGAGCTGGAACTGGGTTATGCTTTGATTTCATTGGTAGATACCAATCAAGGCGGAGATTTACTGGAGCGGATTGTTTTGATCCGAAGACAGGTAGCCAGCGAGCTCGGTTTCATTGTACCTGTGATTAGAGTACGGGATAATATGAATCTTGCTCCCAATCAGTATGTGATAAAAATTCGCGGTGCGGAGG
>JAEWCM010000170.1 GCA_023390635.1 Bacillota bacterium | reverse complement strand
TTCTTTCATGACTTCTCTGGAGAACATGGGTTGACGTTTTTCTCTTTTCTCCACCATTTGTACAACACTGCCTTTCCTCTTTATTCTATTGAGGAAAGGGTGGAAGCACAAATTATTTTACACACTCCAAGAAACCCTATAAATTTAAATATTTAACCTTACTTAAATCTTTGAAACCCTTCCCCGAATAAAACTCATCAGCGTACATATTGAAAGAATAAACTTTTAACTCGATTCTTTTTATCCCCTTACTTTTTGCCCATTCAACTACTTTACTGAAAAGCAATGAACCTATATTTTGATTTTTAAATTCCCTTTTTACTGCAATTCCGTCTAATTGTACCCATTTCCTCTTCTTGATAACTGGGAAATTAGTAGACTCCTGAATGAAGCACTCTGCAAAAGCTACAACTTT
This sequence comes from Bacillota bacterium, assembly GCA_023390635.1. GTDB lineage: Bacteria > Bacillota > Desulfitobacteriia > Desulfitobacteriales > Desulfitobacteriaceae > JAEWCM01. The sequence continues at coordinate 25,306 of JAEWCM010000170.1, read as the reverse complement.
GGATTCAACCTCAGCAACAAATAGTGTCTTATCACTATCGGTAATCATTCCCAATATGTATTCTTTTGCCCTTCTGAAATCTTCAGGTTCAATAAAAAGTTCGGGATGGTTTAACCTATGAAGTTCATCGAGTTCAGCATAAACTTGACATAAATCTTGGTAATCGTTTATCACTGCTTCTCTTATCTTCGTATTCAATGTTTAGTCCTCCAGCACGTAAAAATTTAGTTATTACATATTAACCTACAACTGCGAAGCGATACTCCAAAATTTTCACCCGCGCCATGGATGGCGTGGCATTGCACAATATGTCGTATAACGTTCTGAGGAGTTCCGCAGCGTCTTATTACATTCATCTACTCTAAGTTGCGGAACTTCGCTGTTAAGTGAGTTTGTTTGCCCCCATATTCTACTTTAACAATCATTACTTTCGTTTTAACGGAGTGAAGAGATAAATTCTGTTAATTTTTTCATTCTACATATTGTTAATTCGAAATGGTCTTTTATTAGATTTTGAATTTCTGTTATATTAATTTCCAAACCATCTTCGGTTATTGGCATTGCATATCCATCCTCATGGATTAAATATTCGCCATAGCTTTTTGTGATATACCCATATTCAATAACCTCATCGTTAAGATACAATTTCACATTAATATCATTAGTAGATCCACTTTCGGGAGAGATACAACCATCTGTTACTAATTTCACAGATTCATTAAATAAATTTCTATAGCTGAAAATTATTGAATTTGGATCAAAATAATTTGACCTAACTATATCAATAACATCAAACTGCAATGAATCGAATAATGAAGTTAAATCTTCAATAATTAAATCTTTAACATCTTCATCTATTGATAATTCGATTAGTTTTTCTTTAAGCTTATCTTCTTTAAAACCAAAACGAGTTAAAATGCTATATAAATTAAGTGCTAACTCTTTTATTTTCTCAAAAGGCAATTGTTCATAATAATAAATGTCACACCTTATATCTTCAATCGAACTATCCAATTCCGCAACAATATCTAAATACTTATATTCATACTCCTCTACACAAGAAAAGAGCTCTTGTATATCTTCATGTTCAAAGATTTCCTCAATAATATCTTCACTTTCTTGTAATTGTTGAATACCTGCTTCTTCGCAATACAACCCATCTTGCAGATCATCAAGGAGCGTTATAGCCTCTTGCTTCTCTATAGAAGTTAATCTTCTATCTACCTTTTCCCTAAATTCACCTATAATTTTATTGAGATTGGCAACCATGTCAATAATATCTTGCTTGAGCCTTAGACATATCGATTTATTATGAGCAATCATATTTCTCATATTTGAGAACTCTTTCCACAAATCTTTAAACTCTTCTGGTAGCAGTTGTTTTATATCAGCATCCCAAATACTTTCCATATTTATATAACTCTCATTTAAAACTAATGTCGCTTGATCACCTAACTTACTTTTTAGGTCGGTGATTGCGTCCACTTGTGTTTTATTTAATTGATCTATATAGCTTTTCTCAAGCATTTCTATTAAGTCATCGGTTTGCAAATTAAATAATTCGGATTGTATATCTTTAAAATCTTCATATTTTCTGTTATACCATCCAACATATTGAGCGCTCTTTTTCTGGTACTCCTCTTTGATATTATTTTTAAACCAACCTACTCCAAATTTTCTTAACATGTAAGCATTAATAGCTTCTCTAAAATTGTTTTCTGTTCTATGAATATCTCTATATAGGTATGAACATAGTTCTTCATTTTGGGTGTCTGTAGGGATAAAAACTTCTTTAAAATACTTTTTTAGAATAGTCTTTATAGCTACCTTAATTGAGTAGAAATTTTCATCTGCTTCCGAATTAATCGTAACCTCTAAAGTCCTTACTTCTTCGCCTTGATCTTTTTCATAGCTTTGTTTTTGAAGCGTAAACACAAATAAAGCCGAACTAATTCTCATCTTCAGTTTAGCTTTCACTAGCATAATATCCGGGTCAATTAAATTGTATTCTCCGCCATTAAAAGTTTCATTTTCAAGATCGCCTAAGGCCCTAATATCGCATATGATACTTTCAAATATATCTTCAAGCTCTATACTTTTCTCTATGTTTTCCCTAATATTATTGCTTAAAAATTTTACTACTAAGATATAAACCACCTCTATCTTTTATATTAATAGGTTTGAACACTCCCAACTCATTACTTATTCTGCAACAAATTTCACTTAACGTTCTGAGGAGTCCCGCAGCGTCCCAACCGCATTCATCATCCTCTAGTTGCGGGACTCCTCTGTTATCCGATGCCATACGCCCACGGATTCAGAGGCAGCCATGGACGGCGGCCCCTTAAACCTCCGCCTACTTATGATATATACGATTAAGATAGTCGCAACGACTTTTGAAATAAGGCATGAAGTTTAAACTTTCTCGACTCTATTGGAATAAGCCCCGAAAAAAACGTGACTTTGTTTGGCACTATAACTATCCTCTAGTAAATTCATTCGTGCCTTCCATATCATGCTGCACCTCATATTCGAGGAGAAGCATCCCACTGGGATAGGCGCGGTGTCGGATGAGCTCCAAACGCCGACTTATCCCGTGCGGGGGTAGCAACTGCACCCCTCCTCCCAGAAGAATCGGTATAATCGCCGGTTCGAACGTATCAACCAGATTCCAGGCGAGAAGTTGGGAGAAGAGATTTCCTCCGCCGTAGAGCCAAATATCTCGACCAGGTTGCGCGCGAAGCTCTCGAATTCGTACTTCAATGCCCTCGCTCACGATCTCAACATCAGGATGATCCACCGGCCGAAGCGACCGCGAGACAACGATCACTTGCTTTCCGTGAAAACTCTCGCCCGTTGCGCGTACTACCTCGTACGTACGTCGTCCCATCAGCAATGTGTCGAATTGCGCATATAGCGCATCAAAGTCGAACGAGGGTTCTGGCGTAATCCAATCAAAATCATCATTCGGTGCTGCAATGTAGCCATCCATGCTACATGCGACCTGGTATCGCACCCGCCTCATCTGTATATCACCTCCACCTTGATCTTGTCCAACCCAAAGGATCTATTTCGTCTAACATCTTGGAATTACTGGAAAGCAATAATTCCGATATCATTTACAATTTAGGTTCGCAAAATGTAATTCTATACAATAAAACATATGGTAATATGCTCTTTTACTGCAACAGCGCAGTGACAACCACGCTCCGTTCCACGCATGGACGCGCGGCCTTTGCGTACAGCTTCGGATAACGTCTTGCGAATTTGCGAAGTCTGGTTACTACATTCATCTTTTCTCAGACTTTGTAAATTCGCTATTATGTAAAGTGCCATGCCCCATATTCAGAGGCCGACAGGACGTCGGCCCCTTAAATTAATATATTCTTATTAGCACATGAAATATATCTTTTAATAACTTCATAGACTTCACCTTTTTTCGTTGCGTAAATTTGAAGTCTTTGTGAGTAATTAAGTCTATTAATTGTTACTAAATCAAACTCTAAGTCAATATATAAATTATTACATGACAAGAAATCATTCGGATAATTTGACAATATATTAATTGGGAACTCCTCATCTGTTCTAATAAATGCCTCAGATGTACAATAATCAATAGGTTTCGCAAGAGAAAGAACTTCATTACCTTCCATATACCCTGGGGAAACTTTCGTTGGTTCAGTAATAGAGAAATTGCTGAGATAAATAAAGTTAATGTGAGTCTTCCCAACATTTTTTAAAACCAATGATAGGTTTTGCTCCAGAGTTTTATTTTTGCGCTTTTTGCTAAAACGACGAATATCAAAGGTTATTTGTAAAGCAATTTCTGTTTGATTAACTTTTAACATTTTTATATCACTATCTGTACGAATGTCGATTATTGGAATGTTTCGATCTTCTTCAAAATTAATTAGTTTTTTGCTAAGCTTATTTGCTTGCTTAGTCTGAACTAACGCAACCATTCCTAAAAATAGACTTCCAATAAAACTAAAGATAGAACCCCAGAAGACTAGCCAAGTTTTTGCATCTAAATCTCTTCCTGGAGAAATGTTAAAAACAGAACTACCTAAATAAAAGGTCATTACTATAGATATCATAAAAAGTAAAATCAATACAGCAAAAACTACTGCTATATTTTGTTTTAACCAACGTTTACTAGGCTTCACTTTATTTCCAAATTTTTTACTTAATACTTTTATACGTTCCATTGAATCTCCTCTTTTGCTTGTTTCCAATATGACATTCTAAAAACTTCAAAAACTAACTCGCTAAATCCGCGCATGGACGCGCGGCCTTTGCGTACGGTTTCCGATAACTCCTTTTTCCCGAACACGTTCGCTAACTCCTCTTAACCAGTATGTATTTGCGTACTGGTTCGCTAATCCTTCCTTTTTGCACATCCTCAATAGAGTTTCTATCTCAGAGTGCTTTGGATACAGAATGTCATGCCTCAGACTAACCTCCAGAAAAGATCAATCAATATATAAATTTCTACATGGTTGTTATATCTTGGTACTTCGCTATGGATCAACAATAATCCTTTTATGTGATAAAAAATGGAGAGATATGAGGGTATTCGCGGACTGCACGACGATGCTGATTTGACTCGGGAAAAGGTTGGCGCGGCAATCAATATTCCCCAGAGTCATCAGAACGGAATCCGTGAAGCCGGGGCTCCCAGACAACAAGCCGGATATAAGCAAAAGGCACGGTCATGGAAGATTCATCACTCCATTTCCGTGCCTTTTTGCGGTTGTAGGCTTTGGGACTCGCCGGTCTGCGGGTCACAGGATTGATCCCGCCCCAGTCTCCCCGCCGTTTGGCGTCCAGCTCCCGCTGCTTCTTCTTGGACAGTTTTTCATACGATATAAATTTTCCCATAGTGTTGTCCTCCCTGCCGGATGCGATCACGACAGCGGCTGCGACTGCAACCGTGTCATCATTTATTTTAGCTGAAGCCTGCCGGATTGGCAACCTTTCGCCTCCTGGCGGTGCACATGGATGTGGACTTTCTTCCTCCCTTTGTGTATGATAGTTCCATCAAATCAAAAGGACAGGAGAATAACAATGCCACACGACGAACACTGCGGCTGCGGCTGCAACCATGAACACCCCCGCCAGGCCGATGCCCCTGCCGCGCCGGTTGAGGTGACGGAAAACCAAAAGGACTTTCTCCATCAATTGGGCCACAGCCATTATTTGCCCGTGGCCCAGTTCACGATAAAGGACAGCCGGGAGGAGGATTTTATCTCCACCGCCCTGGCGCCGGTTTTCCTACGCTCGGCAACCGACGACATGAAGACGGTCAAAGAGACCGGAGCCTTCTTGCAAAGGCTGGAAGACTTGGGCCTGATCACCCTGGATTACGACATTCCTCTGGACGATTACGGTTATGAGGAGTACAAGGCAAGCGCGCTCTATGAGTATTTCTGCGCAACGGTAGCGGAGGGGGCCTCCAAACCCAACTTTTTGGGCAATACCCCGGTGCTGGAGTTGGGCAGCATAGCCCTGACTGAGGAAGGGGAGCAGATTGCCGCCACTCACTGCGACCACGATCACCATCACCACGGGCAGGGAGATTGAAAGGGCGCTTTGTTAGAGAAGGAACTTGAACGATTTTTGTAAGAAAACTCTAGCTAAGTAGTTACATGCACTGTTGAGAAGGGGTTATGCGCATCTATGTGCGAATAACCCCTTCTGTATTTAAACTTGGGAAAAGATAGGGCTATTTTGCCTGGCTCAGAGCATCGTTCACCGCTTCTTTGATAGCTGTGGATGATACAGTGGCACCGGAAACATTGTCCATTTCCGTGGATTGGGCTTCTACAATTTTACCGGGCAGCTGCTCCACGGCCATTGAACCGATCCCCTCTGTCTCATGTTGGGTAACTACCTTGACATTGGTGATTTTTCCCCCTGCCACTTCCACGGAAACGACGATTTCCCCGTCAATGCCGTTAGGGCTTTTTCCTTCATAAGTACCGTCCTTATACCCTGTTTCCGCGCTTTGCTTATCACCGTTTCCCCCATTGCCACTCCCCTTGTCTGTGCCAGCGTCAGGGGTACCGGCGGTGCCGCAGCCGGCCAGCACAGCCAAACACATCAGGCCTAGCATCATGGCTGCTATCTTTTTTATCCCTATTTTTCTCATGAGTAAATTTTCTCCTTTTCCAGTCAAATCAATAAATACTGCAGCATTTATTTCGTTTCATAAATCGAGCCGGTTATCGCATGCAAAGCCGCCAAACGTGCGAAACAGGTCGTTCTGCCATGGGCTAATCCACCATAGTATTCAGGATAACTGTTGGCAAAGAATCCGCCGCTGTCATTTCCTGTGATATACAACCCGGCGATAGAGGCCCCGTCCTCATTGATGGCTTGCAGATTCGTATTGATCCTCACCCCGTTAAAGGTGCACAATAACCAGTTGCCGATAGCGATCCCATAGAAGGGCCCCTGAGCTACCGGGCGAAGTTTACCGGCCTCCTTGCCGAAATCTGCATCCAAGCCATTTTGCGCATTTTGATTATATTGCTTCACCGTCGCCTGCAAAGCATCGGCAGGGAGGCCGAGCTGCTTGGCCAAATCCTCCAGAGTGTCGGCCTTTTTCAGCTTGCCGCTTTTTAACGCCGGGGCCATAAAGACCGAATCAAATTCCTCCTTGGTCTGGCAAGGATGGACTCCGGGCAGAACTTCCGAGTTGCGCGCTCCCTTGGCCGCGACCAAACGGGAACAAATCGTGGTATGAAAGGCGTTCACATCATCCCAATAATTTGAATCAAAAATCTGGAACCAGAATTTCTTGGGCTGGGTGATCCCTCCGTATATCTGATAGTCATAAGGGCCGTTTTCATTCATAAACCGCTCGCCCTGGGTATTGACTTTCAGCCAGGGCTGGCTTCCGGGCCACCAGATATCATCCAGGCCATTCGTATAGGGTTCGCCGACATGGTGATCCTCGTCCACCGCCGCCCGGTTAAAGGCCACTCCCCCGCCGTGATTGCGGTCGACGGCGGCACCGGCCCACATCGCCATCTTAATGCCGTTCCCATTATGCCCGGAGCTGCCCAGATTGTTGACGATACTGTCTTTACAGCGATAGCGCAGCGCATCCATCATCTCCGGATTGGCCGAGTATCCTCCAGTGGATAAAATAACCCCTTTGGCTGCATTGATCTGCACATAGGCTTTGTCCTTTTTGCGTTGGATAATGATGCCGGTGACTTTGCCGCTGCCGTCCTGCACCAGCTGCTGAGCCGTATGCTCGAAATATTTCTTCACGCCTAATTCATCGGCATAGGTGACCCAGGTCGGATTAGCGATTTGCGACCCCATCTGGTTGGGGCCCAGTTCCTTGAACTCCCCTTTGTAAACGGTGTGAGTGACGGGGAGTGATGTATAGACATTACTTTTGTATACATCCGTCTCCAGGAACATATGAATGCTCTTGGCCTCCATCTTGTCAACGAACCAATCCATGGTCCTGCCTGAATTGTCGGCCCATAATTTAACTAAACGCTGATCCACTTCATAACTGCCATAGCGGCAAATATCATTAACGATTTTGTTCTTTTCTTCTTCACTGTAGGATACGCCAAATTTTTCCTTAGCTACCCTGGAATTAAGGGCGGCAATTTCCCCGGCCCAGGTAATGGTCCCGGCATTCTGCTCCACCCAGGCTACTTTTGCTCCGAGGTCGGCAGCGCTGACAGCAGCCACGCATCCCCCGTTTCCCGCGCCTACCACCACCACATCCACTTCCACCGTCTCTTTGATATCGGTAATGGCTGCCGGTTTTTTAAAATATGCTTCATCATACCACTTTTGATTCTTTGAGCTCTTCTCCGAGCCGGCAGCCGCCGGTTTTTCTTCGGCGGAGGTAGCGGCGGTTGAACAACCGCTGAGCATGGAAGGTAATGCCAGCCCGGCCGCTGCCATGGTTGCTCCCCTGAGAAAGTCTCTTCTTGAAAGACCCATTTTCTAGTTGCCCCCTTATCTCAATTTTGTAATCGATTCTGGATATAAGCTACCATAGATCCGGGTCCTGTGGTTTTTTGAATCAGTTATACTGTTATAACTAAATATAATAACCTTATTCCCACTGCCCTGGGGGGCAGGATCAGCTTCCCGGCAGTTGACAACCCCAGTCAATTCACTTACTATTAATTTCACAAGCAACCTATTATGAATATGGGTGAGATGAATGGATTTTTTTGACATTAAATGTTTCTTAAGTGCTGCCAAACATTTAAATCTTTCCATGGCAGCAAAGGAAATGTTTATTTCCCAGCCAGCCATGAGTGTCAAAATTAATGCTATTGAAGAAGAATTCAGCACTAAATTATTCTATCGAACCCGGCATAAAGTCGAATTGACCCCGGCGGGAGCAGCGGTGCAAAGCGGCTTTATCCATATGCTTGATTGTTATGATAAGGTAAAAGCGGAAGCCAGAAAGATCAGCCTTTCCGCCAGCAATTATTTGTCCATCGGCTATCACGGCCCCACCGAATGGGCCAATATCAGTGAATTGATTCAGACCTTTCACCTTGAATACCCTCAGATTGAAATTGATGTTAAAGTAGGGGGCTGGGGAAAGTTAACGTCGGAAGTGATTGACGGGAGCCTGGATGTTCTGTTCACCGAACAGGCCGAAGTGCTGGACATTGCCGTGCTTAAAAGCATCTTTCTATTTCGTGATTATGTAGCGGTCGCCGTTTCTAAAACCGGTCCCCTGTCCAAGTACGCGAAGATTAAACCGGATCTTCTGAAAAACGAAAAAATTATTATGAGCAATGATCAGCATGCTGTAAAAAGCATGCGCAGAATTCATGAGCGTCTGAGTGAAGCCGGATTTGACATGAAAAACGCCAAGCTGGTCGATCATTATGACGTAACGATTGCCATGGCTTCGGCCGGTATGGGTATTGCCCCCATCCCCAGATCATTTAAGATAAACGGCCACCAATCCGTTATTTATGTCGATGTGGACAGCGAAAAAGCCTATGAAGATTTTGTCCTTACCTGGTCTGCCGAGAATCACAATCCTGCCATCCCCCTGTTCAGAGACTTCTGTAAACAACGGGAGTGGTAAAAGGGGCAGGCTCGTGATTAAAAATAAGCATCCGCACTTACCTCTGTGGTAATGCGGATGCTTTAACTTTATAGATCTGATCTAATCAAGCTGGCCCGGTTTTATCAGACGAGTGTGGATTATTTGCTGGGACTGACCAACGACCGGGATAATGAATCACAAGTACTTGCTGGCTTCCCTGATGCTTAAGGGGGCCAGCTTTTCTTTATGGGCTTCGATAAACTGTCTTACCCATGCCGGCTCGGTCTTTGAATAATCTCGCAGGCTCCAGCCGATGGCTTTGTTGATAAAAAACTCGCTGCTGCCCAAGTTATTGACGAGGATCTTTTCCAGCAGTTCCGTGTTGGTATGATCCTTTCTTTGCAGCTGGTGATCTATGGCGATCCGCCTCAGCCACAGGCTCTCATCAGTGCTCCAGGCGATCAGCACCTCGTTGATCTCCGGATATGACAGAGCGATATTGCCCATAATCTTATCCAGTCCATCAATCGTATCCCACCAAGGCTTGCTCAACGCCAACTCCTTAATTCGGGGAACGTCCCCAGGAGTGAGGAATTTCTGCATGAGGGCCAAATAATCGATGGCCGCATACTGGAATTCGCGATAGGGATTATCCCAGCAGGCTTTAACAAATGCCCAGTCTACAGTTCCCGATTTTTTGGCTGCCTTGAAATATTCTCTGCATAGCTTTTTCCTTAGTGGCGTTGGTATGCCCAGAAAGGGAAACTGATCGCGCATGTACGCGCTCATACCTGCGGCCTGCTGTTCATCTTTGTGATTGTGGAAATCATCAATAAGCTGCATTAGTTCCATCTTTTCACTCCTTATCAGTTTAGAGCTAGCCAAACAATGATGACACTTCACTGTCGCAAACTGGCGTTAATTGCTCATCTCCGGTCATTCATTGTTTGGCTTTGATTTTAGAACAGAGATACTGTCTTGTGCAAATCATTTACATAGGAGCCTGCTGCTTCTTTAAGTATGCACCCACAAAAGGTTTAAAGATCAGCTTTTTAGCAGTGGTCTCTTCTGTGAAATCAATAGTTGTCTGCCCATTGTCATATGTAAATAACCACACCCAATGGCCGTGCATATTTCCATTGTTCATGTCAAACTCATACCTTTCTAATTCATAAGGGAATGTGGCTTTTAGATTTGCTGTCGCTATCGTAGTGCCTTCGTTACTATTTTATTTTGCCCTTCACCCTTTTTTCTCCGCCCTGATCAGATCGTCTTTCCCTTCCTGAATCGCTGAAACTTTGGCTATAGCGGGCTTTCCATCCATAAATGTATCTTCTCCCTCCTGCTGGGCTTTTAAAAGAATCTCAATCACATCAGCGACTTTTGCTGCAAGCTGAAAATACATTTTCTGATAATCCGGCATAAATATGCACCTCATCACATTTAAGTGTTATATCACTGATAATTGTAGCATAAACTACCAGTCAGTGCTATATCACTAACAAGCGATCTTTTTCTTCGGTATGCTCTGATTAGTGATACAACACTAGGAGGTGCATAGTAATGAATACAAGGCAAGCCGTTGTGGAGCGGATCATGGAGCTCTGCAGTGAACGGAATATAACCCCCAATGCATTAAGTTACCAGGCAGCAGTCCCCCAGTCCACCATCAAAAGCATTTTGAATGACGAAAGCCAGAATCCCGGTGTCGTCACCATAAAGAAATTATGCGACGGACTGGGGATTAGTTTAGCTGATTTTTTTGATACGGAACTTTTTCGCAATTTGGAGCAGGAGATTAGGTGACTTATTTTAAATAGCAATTTTACGACAGGAGGCCTTTCCATTTCAATATCTGTCTTTAGTGGGGCAACACACTTTTGCATACTCTACGAGAGGCATCAATTTAGAGGATGCGGAGTATGCCAGGGAAGCATTCCGGGAAAAATGGGATAAAAAGTATCCGTCCATACTACAGTCATGGGACGCGAATTGGGCGGAGCTCGCCACGTCCTTCAACTACCCCGAACCGATCCGTCATTATACGGCTAACGCGGTGGAGGCATACCACAGGATGGTACGAAAATTTACAAAGGACAAATCCATTTCCCACCGATGACTCCATCCGAAAAGTGGTCTTCCTTTCAGTCAGGGAAATCAACGAAGAAATGGACACAGCCGTCAAGGGACTGGGCCATGTTGTACAGCGTATAAGCTGCAGCAGGCGCAGGGGTGCTCCTCAGCGTTGCCCGATTTATGTTACAATAATAGTATTGTAGAATTTTGGGATAATCGTTCCGTTTACACTAAAGTATATTCACACCCGGAATTCCTGGAAGTTTACCTACCGCGGAGCCCAGAATTCCAAGAAACCTGTCAATAGAGCAAAAACTCAGTTTACCCGAGTTTCTGCTTTTTTTCTACCTACTGATTTATTTGACGCTTACGGTAAAACCACTATTTACTAACTCCTCATACGAATAGTACGGCTTAAAACTCACCAGTTTCAAGCGTACACTCATTCAGGAGTATCGTTTTCTGTGAATCGATTTTGATAGGAATCTGTATTTTTGATTTCCTCCATCAATCCTTTCGCTTGTGCAAGAATCAAACGAAGTTCGTATTCGGAGCAATTCGCTAAAAGTGTTGCTAATTGACCTTCGAAAACAGGACGGCATTCCAAAAGATTGTCACAAAGCAATGCATCTACTCCAGTTTCGAGCGCATTAGCAATTTTCACTATCGTAGCTAGGCTTGCTTTAGCATTGGCGTTTTCCACATTGCTCAAAAATTGAATCGTTATACCCGCCTTTTGTGCAAGTGCCTGTTGAGTTATATCTTGCTTCGTCCGTAATTCCCTAATCCGCTTTCCGATGGCCACATAATCAACTGTTTTATGCTGCAACATCTTATCAAACCTCCGTTTCAGATAAAGTCTTCAAAATGCCGTGCCCTCGATGGGTGGCGAAGTTTTCCGAGTGCTTTTGCTTCAATTTGACGCACCCGTTCGCGGGTCACATTGAATTCTACACCTACTTCCTGAAGCGTTCGCTCTTTGCTATCATACAAGCCATATCTCAATGATAACACGCGCCGTTCTCGGTCAGTCAAAATCGATAAACCATTGTGTACCAATTCAGTTAAAAAACTACTATCAACCTCCTCTTCAAATGATGGAATCGCAAAGTATTTAAATATGATTTTCTCGTTAGCTTCGTCCTCAAGCAAACCATCTAGAGAAATTAGCTCTTGTGCTGCTTTAAGTAGTTTTATAGCCATTTCAACAGACATCTCTGCATCAGCGGCTATTTCGGCATATGATGGTTCTCGTCCATTCTTTTCAAGTAATGATTTCTTGCTTTGTTGTAACTTTTGCACTGAATCGTAAGTGTGAACTGGCAAACGGATAGTTCGGCCTTTGTCAGCAACAGCCCGCCATATGTATTGCTGTATCCAGAGCGGCAGATATGAGCCGAGATTGCCGTGTTTGCTACTGTCATACTGCTGAATCGCTTTAATCAAGCCCATACTTCCTTCTTGGATAGCATCATCAAGTTCGAAGTCGCTTTCTTTGTAGAATCGGAGTGCGATTCTTATTACCACACGCAGGTACATATCAAATAGTCTGTTAAAAGCGTACTTATTGCCACTATTCATTTGTGTAATGAGCGGTTGCCATTCTCGATTCTGAGGCGGACGTACATTTCGAATATAATCAATCAGCATTTGCTGTGCGGGCGAAATTTCCAATACCTCAGCGTATAGAGCCTCATAATCAGTTTGGGCGCGGTCATTGTCTTCCTCGTCATTAGCCGCCGAATCGTCAGCAAAAATTACGCCGAGAGCAATGAGCCTATCTGTTACACGATTTATTCCGACCAAAGAAACTCCGTCTGCGCTCATCACAGCCAAAGCTTCCTCCTCGCATAGGAAGCCCTTCTCCTTGTGTAAAGCATACAGCTTCTCTACAGTGGCTTGATAACCGCCAACTTGCCCCACTATCTCTAACTCCTTGCTATTCTACACAAATCAAGTATTTCATCAGCATTTTGCCCATAGCGAGATTCAAAGTCCTCCATAAATTCATAGAGGTTCTTTGTATAGTCGTCCGGCGAATTTGACGGCTCAATCAGTTTCTCATAAAGAACATCCACGCCACCGCGCACATAGGATTCATACAAATCTTCATCGTGGTTTGCCTGTTCCGTGCCGTAGAAACGGAAAGCCTTATCGACACGGGTATCAAAATCGGCTGCATTGTCAACATCAAGGAGCATAATCAGCTGGTAATTAAACTGAAAGACATCCTTGTAATTTGAAATCTGATCAGGGAATATGCTGGTATCGCTACCGTTGTCCTTGTTTTGCTCCGCTTTGCGTTTATAAAGAAAGCCAACTATTGGCGCAAGCTGATAAACCTCATGATTATAGGAAAACAACTTGTGTTTGCTGTCAAATTCGGCAATTAGCTTTTTCACTCTGTCAGCATGAGTGCCGTAAAACCAGTATTGTCCTTGAAATAACATCTTTCTTTCCTCCTTACGACACATAGGTTTCAATCTTACTGTCATTTGCCGCATTGAAAGTTAAACGCTTACCTATACGACCGCCGAGATGCTCTTCAGCAATCTCACCATCTGCATCTTTGATGAAGATTATAACTTGTTCGGCGATTTTTGGGAGAACATCGCAGACCGTCTGAATGCGTGTCTTATCAAAGGCAGAAAGTGGTGCATCCATAACGAGTGGGTACGGCTCGGAAACGAGTAATCCGTCTTCCTCATCTTGGCTTTCACGCGCCATTTGGATAACGCCTGCAATGAAAGCAAAGATAATGGATATGTTCTGTGCCGTTGATGTTTCGGTAGAACCGCCGTACTCATTTACGACTACTTGAACATCGTATTTCTCATTCAGCGTCAGGGAGAAACCTTCGCCAAGAATGCTGTGGAAGATGTCATTAACTGTCTTTTCGAGTTTCTCACGGATACGCTTTTCCTCTTCTGCATACCGTGAGCGAAGAGAATTGTGCATATACTGGGCATATGCCTTATAAATCATCACTCGGCGGTTGTTTTCATCTTTTAAGGTGAGTTTATCCCGTTCAGTTTCAGCACGGTCTCGGTCGGTTTCTTTGACACGCTTATCTCCGCTCAGAGAAACTCGGTCGGATTGCAATTTGCGAAGTTGCGTTTGATAGCGCATTAAATCAGCTTGAAGTTTGCCAACGTCGTCCATTCCCAGCAACTGCTTTTCAATGTCAGAGATTTCTTGCAAAATATCCGCATAGTCGACATCAAAAGAGCATACATCGGCATATTTTGCTTCAAAATCTCCGAACATTGATTCCGAGTTACGGACTTTCTCCTTGCACTTGTCGCGGAATTCGGCTATCGAGTCACTGATGGATTTTGGTGGCACATAACTATATAGGTTTGTCAGTTCTATAAAAGCATCATTGCCGTTGTAGACTTCCGCCCCGCAAATACAACGACCACGTTCTATTAAGTACTTAATTGTCTGGGCATTTACGAACGGGACGCTTTTGTCCGTCTTTCTCGTATCTTTCAGCAGCTGCAAGCTGTCATACATCATCTTTTTAGCGAAATAAGACGGAGCGCGCTTAAACGCAGATAGCAACTCACCAATATTACGAGACTTCTGTGCAACAAGTGCATCACACCGAGCAATGAGTTTTTTCTTTCTTTCAGCACGTTCCGCACTCGTTTTATTCTTTTCAATTTGTGCCTGAAGCTCACCAATTTTCTCTGTTACTGGAGTTTCCTCACGGTCAATATCCGCAAGGCGAGCATCTATGCGTTCAATTTCAGCATCAAGCCGTGCAAACAGCTGATTGTATCCGGCGATGTGACTGTCGCTGTTCACATCATATTGCTTGTCGTAGTCTTTGACGGTTTTCTTGAGATGCTCTATGGCGGCAGTAAAGGCATCTAAACCAAGCAAGCTTCGAACAGCACGGGCAAACTCGTCGCCTTTACCTTGGCTGAGGCGTTTGCTCATTACGGTGATACGCTCGCCATCAAAGAAGAAGTAGCGAGCCAGTTCAGGTGGCAGAATTTCTTTTATTCGCCCGTCAAGCTGGCTTTCTTTGACATACTCAATCTGCCCTCCTTGCTTAAACATAATAGTGAATTTGCGCTGCCCTTGCGGCTTGATAACACCGTATGTGTCCTTAAGATACAGTTGCTCACTAACCACGATGTACTTAATGCCTTTATGGGTAAGAGATAGCTCTGCACGTACTTTTTCCGTTTCGCCCGGCATCATATCTCTGGATGTAACTTTGCAGAGTAGGATTTTGTCGTCAAAATCCGTCTCGCCGTAGAGACACCAAGTAAACGCCTGAGCGAGCGTAGTCTTGCCTGTACCGTTATCGCCCATAATAACAGTTACATTCTTTTGCGCATCATCAGCAAATGTAATCGTCTGTTCGCCTTTGAACTGGCGAAAGTCTTTGACTTTGAGTGATTTCAATAACATTCTGCTTCCTCCTTGATGCGCTTCTGAATGTCAGAAATCATCTGGACATCCGTGCGAGCCTTTGTACGGACATTTTCAGCCTCTCGCCGAACAAGCCACGCCAAAATATTATCCGCCTTTTTCGTGTCAACCGTGACGCCGTTCACGGTTATTTCGCCAGCGTTATTCGGCATAGTAGTAATCCTCCTCGAATTCTAATGCATAATCGTTTATGGAATAAGCCTCTTTGATTGCATCGATAACTTGTTCTGCCTCGCCCATATTCAGGGCAATTCTCGCAAACTCCCCGGCTCGTGCTAATTCGTTTTTCACGAGGGTTATTTCACGTCGGAGTTGCTCCTCAGTTATGGATGCTACCTCATCCAGCGGTCGCGGCAACGCAATGAAATCGTATATCACCGCGTATTCCTTGCCTTTGTATAATCTTAGCACACGCCCTCGACGTTGAATGTACTCCTTTGGGTTGGTCGTAGAAGCAAGAATAAATGCTGTCTTTATAGCCGGAATGTTCACGCCTTCATCAAGGCACTTGATGGCAATCAAGGCTTGAAGGTTATCGCCTGCGGCAAATTCTCGCTTAAGCACCTCACGCTCCGTTATGTTCTCTTTTGAGGTGAATTGTGACACTCTCATATCCAGCTCTTCACCAAGCAAGTGAGTAACTGCATCAATTTGACGCAAGTCATCGTCGTCTAAATCAGACCTATCATGGTTATCTTGTAGAACTGTTGTTGCCCCACAATAAACAAGCAGATGATTGTCGTGGATAAATGGTTGAATATATTCTGCAAGTTTAGTCAATTTATCTTCAATGCCCGCAACGAGCCGTGCCCGTTTCAAGGCTATTTTTTTACCCTTTTCGTTGAGTTTCCATTTACCGTCTTTTGCCTTCATCAGGCATTTCCCCATCTCGATGGTTAGGTCGGTGTATATCCGGCTTTCCTCATCGTTAAGAGTTGTGATAACGGGATAATATTTGTATTGCGTTAACTTTTTCTCTTCAATAGCCCTTTCAAGAGAATACTCAATACACTTCGAACCGAAATAATTGTACAGCTTTTGTGTTCCCTCTTCATCGTTATGTCGGTCAATGGTAGCAGACAAGGCAAGCCTGTAATTATAACGGTCGGACATCAAACGACTTAATCTTTCCGCTCCAAAGTTATGTGCCTCATCGACTAACAAGAGAACATCGCCATGAACCTTGTTAAGAACAGCTTGTACCTTGTCGGTGGAGAACGTAGCATTAGTGCAAACAAAGCAGAAAAATTCTCTCCCTTTGATTTTTAGCTTTTGATCACGTAATGCGTTTTCTAAACGCTTTAGCCAGTCCTTTTGCGGGGAGGCACTATATCCGATAATCGGATTTATATTAAAACGTTCAATATCCTCTACCCATTGTTCAACGAGATGTTGAAACGGACATACAACAAAAACAGCCGCTTTGTTGTTGACTGCTTCGCAAAGGCGGACAACCGCTCCAAGACCGGTATAAGTCTTTCCTGTACCGGTCGCCATATCGAATATGCCGCGAAATTCGTTCTGTTCCCAAGCGTCTATGGCTTCAACTTGGTAATCGTGCAATTTCACATCGGCTGGAATTTGCGGCGTGTTTTTACTCTTAGCAAGCGGATAAAAGAGGGGTCGCAGCATCTCCTCTTGAAGCGATTCGCTGTAGTCAACGAACGAGGTGCGCCTGTAGCGGTCGATTATTTCTTGCCGCAGTTCAGGGAACTCGATAATTTTAATATTTGGTTCGCTGTCGTTCCATATAGAAGAGAACGCCGCAAGTTTACTTGCCACGCGCTCTGCTTGCTCTTCGCCGTTCCACGAACACCAAACATCAATTACTTCGTAATTTGCTGTCAGGGCATTAGCAGACTCATTCATCGAGCCAGAAAAGACAACGGAGTTATTCTCGGCATCAGTGATAATGCCGAGTTTTTCGTGATACATCCCCATTGCCGAACCGCTCTCAGTAAAAGCGATTTTAATGTCCAGAATATCATCCGCAATGAGATTAGCGAGCAGGTTAAGACGCTTTTCCGCAAAAGCATCAGTAGGTTCAGCCATCTCACGGAGGATAGCTTTCTTAACAACACCACGCAACTCATAGCCCTTTTGAATAGCTTTGATATCTTCATCGGACAAATGAGGAGAGGCAACAATCTTTATTTTACCGCCGTTTTTTGCCAAAGCAGCTACACCATCGGCGATTTGGCAAAGCACGGTCGATGAAAAAAAACCGACTGCTCGCTTATACTCCACAGCCTGTGAAAGCAAAGGAATATAGAACTCTTTTGTAATATCGTGGAGCAACGAGCGGTATTCTTTTTTTACATCAACATCGATAAGGCTCATTGTGTCACCTCCCGATTAATTGTCGCATTACAGATACTCTTGTAAAGAGCCGCTCCGCTTTGAGTACGTTTGCTCTTATTGTATTTCAAGGCTTTTAGTAGCTCTTGGCACACTTGTCCGTCATATGACGCGTAGTCGTCGATTTCGATAACACCCAAAGGATATCTGTGAGTAATGATAAACCAAAACACGGCACAAAGTTGATAGACATCGGATGTGGCATCAATTTCTTGAGTACCAAAATAGACGAGATCTGTAGCTTCCGGCGATAGCCAGTATTTTGGACCTATGCGTTCATGCGCTTTGGTCACATCTAATCGCTCATCTTCATCGACAGCGGTACATAATCCCAAATCGCTTAATAACCACACTTCGCCGTGAACTAATATATTTTCAGGCTTTATATCGCGGTGAATTGCTACTGTATGTAGATGATTTAATGCATCTGTAAGCCCTCTGATTTGAGGCGCATAAACATCATATCCGATTTCACCGTCGACTTTTCGCATATAATCCACAATGTTCATATCTGCCTTTTCCATTATCAAGAACGGTATGGTGAATTCATTCTTTCCAACTGAAGCCGCTACCTCCCCGTAGTCAACACACTTAATGATATGCGGATGGTTAAGTTTCAATAAAATGCCCACCTCTTGTGAAAACCGTTTCTTGGATTTGTCACTACGATTAAGCAAGAATTTAATCGCCCATGTGTTGCCTTGCCGATCGACACACTCATAAACAGCAGCATTACCACCAACGCCAAGTCGGTCAGCGTCGTTGTCGATAGAATAAGCATTTCTCTCGGTCACAATCGAATCTGCAATAGTTATAAAAAACTTATCGTCCCTTGAAATAATCATCCGTCATTTTCCTCCAGCTTGTCGGCGGGGAGATACAATGGAGCGATATAGTCGCTAAGGAATTTCTTCCTCCAACGCCGCGAGGAAGCCGAATTCGCGTCAGAGATGCAATGAATTGCATATTCACGGTAGGCTTCGTCCTCGGAATGGGGAGCAATTTGCTCATCCAATTTGCGAAGCGATTCTTGCACACGAACCAGAGAGTCCTCAATGATGCTGTTCCCTTGATTTTTGAAATCACATACGCTACCGAAAAAACTGTAAAAATCAGCTTTCTGCTTAAAGCGAGTATTTAACAGCTTGAGAGGTTCGGAAAAGATCGTATCTATGTCAGCAAGGACACTCTTAAATTGTTGCCGAACGGCTTCATATCCTTGCGGGAAAGAAACATAACGCTCGCAAAAATCATCAAGGCTGCCTTTTTTGTCTTGTTCACCTTCCAGTAGTAAAGCAAGAAGTTCCTCGACATATTCGATGTCAAGCATACGGCGTTTTTGACCGGCAGAGAAAAATTTGTTATCGACAAAGAAGTCCAAGTCGGACAATTCTTCGGCAAGGCTAAGAAATTCACCGGGGAAGTCGGCACGGCGCAGTTCCTGCTTATTAAGCTGAATGGTGTACTTATTGACGCGGGCATACAAATCCCGCAACTCATCATCGGTTGGGTTGAAAATCTCATTGAAATCAAGATTATACGACAGGACTTGATTCCTTGTTTCTTCCGGCAACTCAGCAAAAGTCATGCCGTTATATTCAGAGAAAGAGATGTGCGGAGTCCTTAATTTTAATTTGTTTTCAACGAAAGCAAGAATAGCCGTAAGACGTTGTTGCCCATCAATTACGACACGATAAGTCTGCTCCTCACGGATAATGGACTTGATATAAATTTTTGGGATAGGAATATTACGGAGTATTGTGTCAATGAGCGCAATTTGTGCCGCTTTTGACCATACTTCATTTCGCTGAAAATCAGGTTGAAGTTCCAGCCTTGTGGCTCTACTCCAATCCCTCACATCCGATATTGGGTGCGCTCTCGATTTCCATTCCATAAATCGTGTCCTCCTATGAATTTTCGTGGATGTATGACAGCGCATCCTCTAATAGAGCAAAGTCATCATCGTTATTAAAGTAGCTTACACTAAACCTAACCGTACCGCTCGGAAATGTGCCTAAGAACTTATGAGCGGTCGGCGCACAATGTAGTCCCGTCCGAACCGCTATATTTTTATCGCTTAGTATTTGCCCAATATTATCACTTCCGTATCCGTCAAAAACGCAGGAAACCACGCCGATGAATTTTTCGCTATCCCCTTGCGGGACGATTTGGATGTTATCATATTGACTAAGCAAAGCCACGAGCTGCTCACGATTGGATTGTTCCTTATAAAAAATATTCTCAATCCCCGTTTTTTTAATCCAATGTAAAGAGGCATTAAGACCTGCTATTGCCTGAATATTCGGGCTTGCCGCTTCATAACGCTCCGGCACCATTTCAGGTAATTCAAGGCTTGCCGAGTCAACACCAGTACCGCCGAAGATCAAAGGATTAAGGAGTATTGAAGGCTTGCTGATGAATCCTGCCACACCAAACGGCGAGTAGAGAGTTTTGTGTCCCGCAAAGACCGCAAAATCAACGGCATCAGAACCCAGATCGGTATCAACCAGTCCTATTGTTTGGCACATATCAAAAATAGTGATTGCTCCATAAACCTTTGCCAACTTCCCGATTTCTAAAATTGGAGCGACAATGCCACATACGTTACTTGCATGGCTAACAATGACCATATTAGGTTTGGCGAGGAGAAACTGTTCTTTTATAGTCCCTATATCGTAAGTGCTGGTATCTTTATCAAAAGCAAGATCAAAAACTTTAAACGCATAGCTTTTGCCGAGATGATGCAAGGTTCTCGTAACAGAATTATGCTCAAACGGAGACACATAAACATTCATTCCATCACGCCATTCAGAGCCACGAATAATGGTGTTAAGAGCTTCCGTTGCGGTATGAGTAAAAACCACACTCTTATTGGGGCCATGGCATAGTTCAAGCAAGAGTCCCCTTGTCTCCGCTACAAGTGCGGCAGCTCGTGCCGCAAGTTTGTGTTGTCCGCGGCCTACATTCACGCCATATTCACGATAGAAACGGTCTGTGAACACATATACTTCTTCCGGCTTAGGGAAGGTAGTGGCGGCATTATCAAAATAAGCTGTATAATCCATTTAACCCTCCGTCCGGCAAAGCCGTTCTAAAATATCCATAATGACCTGCCTTTTTTCTTGTTCGCTTAATGATTGATTGTACTCATCTACTACTCTTGACACTTCACCGAGCATCAGTTCGCCCGTTTCACTATAATCAGCTTTGTCAAATATCCTAACGGTTTCTTTTCCGCTGGCATCTTTGAAAATGATTCTGTATTCGGCACTTGCGTTTTCGCTTGATGACTTTTTGTTATTGAAATCATCGACCGTTTCTTTAAACGCTGATAGCTCCTTTAAAAAACTGACAATCGTCTCGCTTGTCCAATCTTCAATTCGCAAGCCGCTTACTGCTTTTGCCAATCTCTGCACGAATGCCGAATCGTCATTACCGGCTGATGAAAGAAGGCTAAGTATCTGATTTTCGTTGTTGGCGAAAAGCTGACGCAGAGTACGTTCATTCAGTTTTTCATACCAGTTACTTATCGCCGATGCCAAGGTAACATTGGATTGCCGCCCTGCAAAAAGGCATTTTATATCATCTGCGAGTTTGCTTATTAGGTTCGTGATAGCGTTATCTCGCTCGTTTTTTGCAGATTCAATAAGCTGTACCAAATCCGGCGTTAATTCACTCAATTTGAAAATGCATATGAGTTTTTCAAATAGGTAGTCACGAGGATTTTCGTCAAACATTCTCAAACTGTTAATGAACTTGATATGCGATGGTGTAAGAGGTTTCGCCTTTTTGCCTTGCCCTTGATACACCTCTTTTAATTCCTTAGCATATTTAGGCAAGGCCATATACCAACGATTCATTGCATAAAGGATGTAGGCAAAACCGTTGTAGATTTTTTCACGTTCCCTAATGTCTTTTCTGAAGACCATCTCGAGTGCAGCAATATATGCAGCTTTTGTATCGCTCCAGTCTTCGACCAAAATTGTGTAGTCTGACGGCGATTCATTTATGCTGTTAAGCAAGTCTGGCATAATACGCTCTTCTTTTCCGTTGTATTTAATAACGAGGTTCTGCTTGTTTAGGTGGAGAACAGCAGCCAAATAAATCGGTATGATGCCTCGTTTCATTCCAATGCCGTAGCGGGGATGAACGAGCCGTTCATATATGCTGCCAAAATTGGCTGTGCCAGTAGTGGAAGTTTTCGAAAAAAACCGCTGTATTTCAGCAAGCATAAAAGCTATGTTCTCATCGTCCGGTACAAGATTTATTTGAGGATTTTCGGCAGGTGAAACCAGTACGCCCGTTTGAATAAGCGTACTACGCATAATCGAAACCTCTTGACCAGTACCGGTAAGGCCAAGGTTTGGTTTGAGTTCATTCTCCAACAGACCCGCCAGTATCTTGGTGCGGCTGTTGAATGCTACAGATGGCAGAGTGTTTTTGTTTACCGATTCATTATTGATTATTGGGGTTCGATAGAACACCTCTTCACAAATGCGTGAAAGCAAGCCAGTCAATTGGGCTTTTCTGAATATTTTCTGCTTCTTTCCTTTGTAATAATAAGAGGCGTTCCCGTTTTCCGGACGGGCGTAATTATTGATAAAAGTGCCAATGACTTCCGTCAAATCGTCAATATAAATGTCGTATTCATCAGCAAGAACAGGCTCGGTTTCCGGCACTTTTTCTCTCTGTTTTTTGACAGCTTCGTACTCAAAAGCTACCTTCTCTATATCTTCACAGGAAGACGGAAGGATGATGACTAAGCGTTCTGAAAAACGCTCGGATTTTTTGACCGCTGATTCGAGCCTTTTAAGTTCATCTGCATTTTGCGGAATGACAGCATAAATAATCCCGTCGGCGTCACTCGCTGATATTCTTGCCTCAAAGTCTTGTACGGATAAGAATTCCTTGCCGTCAATAAATGTAAAATCAAAGTACCGAGTAATCTCGAACTGGTCATTGTAGCTTGTCGGGTACATATAGCTATCAAATGCCGAGCGGTTTAGAATCTCGGTAACCTTAAGGACGGAGCGGTTTCTGTCAATGTAAGAGGCAATTTCACTCGGAATGTCTACACCGCTACTTTCCTTAATTCGAAGGTAGCCATTGCTCCGCTTGAGGTAAACGATACATTCCTTTTCAATCAAAGAAGTCAAAGCATCATTGATAACTTTAGCGTCTCTTACGACATCCCGATATGCATTGGAAATAACATCTACTACCGGTGGCAATTTTTCAAATTGTTCGACAAGATAGATGAGTGCGATTGTTTTTAGTATTTTTGCCTCAAGCGTATCAGCCTCGACCTTTTGGAGAACGGTTGAGGTCAGCTTGTAAATTTTATGAGTTTCGCTTGTATAAGGCTCTTTTCGAAGAAGCGGCTCGAAATAATCATACAGATAATCGGGCGTTATCAAAGGGAACTGCCCGCCGTCTGTCTTTAAGAACGCCGAAAGCGTGTATCTATCGTCCGATGACAGGAATGTAAATAGCGTTCTTTCGTTTTGTGCAACACGTTCCGAAAGACGAGGCAAAATGAATGTGGAAACAGGATGTATTGGATAGCATCCGTAAATGGCGTTCCTGACCTCGGTTGTATTGTTGGCATCAAGCAGTTTGTTTTTCGTGAACCGATTGCTTAATTCCGAAAACAACGCCTCATTATCTTTCTGATATTTAGTCCAGAATTTCTCGTTCTTCTTTATAACCGCCGAGATGATTTCATACATCTGGGCATAGTTATTGTGCAAGTTTGTGTGCTTGAACCGCCCGGAAACACCGCGCCAACCATCAACCTTTTCTTTCGGCAAACCGCCGTCGATATAATTTGCTATATCCTTATGGCAAATGAGTAAAAGATGCATTTGGGCATCGCCGCTCCGAGAACACTTCTCGGCAAAGTCCTGCAAAAGTTTGACGTCGCTAATTGTAGCGTTTGCTATGCTTGATTCGAGATATTTGCTGAATTCATCATAAACGACATACACGCCGCTGTAGCCTTTTGCCTTTATCTTCTTGGCGACACTTTCGTAAAGGTCAACGACATCAAATCCGAGGAAAGGATTAAATGTGCTGCCAGATGTGAGTTTTGGATATAGTTCGATGAACTTTTCATATGCCGTCACATCGTATTCTTGAAGTGCCAGAATAAACTGGTCAATCGGCTTTTCAAGAGACTTAATGAATTTATTGTAAGTATCCTGGAAGTCGCGTTTCCAAGTTTCAATTGCCGTAACAGCTGCTTTGAAGTGCGTCTCCGGCATAACATCAGATAAATCATCCTCATTCAAAGTAAGCTGTAATGCATTTAGAAATGAAGAGGATAAACTCGTGCTACTACCACGGATAATTATCGGGAGCAATTTCTGCTCACTGTTCAGGTAATTTAAAGCGTAATCATAAAGGTCTTTGTTGGCCTCTTTCATTTTTGTGAGTAAGGCGGTAAAAAGCGTCTTATCTTTTTTTGAAAGGAGTGCCATTAAGACAAGAATGATGTGAGATTTACCTCTACCGTATGCCCCGATGAGAATTCTCGCCCTTTGGGTGGAGTTATTGGCGGTCGACAGCAAAACGTCCTCGATGACATCAAGGCTCGACTGCGTCGGAATAAATCCACACACCTTTTCGGTGTTATTCAAATCATAGGCGATGTTTACAGAGGTCTGAAACCCTCTCGCAACATCTATGTTTCCGTTAAACATAAGGCACTCTCCGTATTCGTAGTTTCTAACTATTTATCTGCTGGTAATACTCACGGACACAGTCGAGAAACGTCATTTCAGTTTTGATTTCTATAACATCCAACCCAGCCGTTCTCACAACTTTGATATATCCCATCAATTCAATTCTGTAAAGCAAGTTTGTTAGGAGGATGACATCAAGATTGAAAATTTTTCCTGCATTGCACTCATCGTTTTGTATTGATGAGATACGAACCGATTTTTCGCCATTTGCTTGGTCGAGTATTACTGCAAGCAGTATCAGCGGGGGCAATGTATCTTTCTTGGGCTGGCTCTTTTTGTAGAGCCGTTTTTTTCTGTCGACTATATCAATAAGACCCAATTCGCCGAGTGGGCAGTCAATGTTCTCTTCGGGATTCACTTTCTTTGGGTTCGTCTTAATCCTCGACAGATAGGTTCCCAATATACAGTTATAATCCCCCTCAATGGAGCTGTCGGCAACTTCACGCTCGTTTTCCCATAAGAAATTGCTAATGTGCGTTTTGAAATCCTCATATGAGAACTCAGTCGGCTTGAACTCATTGAAGAAGTAATACCAAGCAGTGGCATCGGTTTTATTTGTGGCAAGCTCATAATGGAGCAACCACAACGTTCCGATTTCCTCCATATACTTGTCGTTCTCCCAAATCACTTC
>JAEWCM010000166.1 GCA_023390635.1 Bacillota bacterium | reverse complement strand
TGCGGCGAAGACCACAACTATGAAAATGCTGAAAAAAATCGTCGATCCCGGTATCCCCGACCTGCTTTCCATGCCTTCTTCCAAGCAAGATCTGGCGTTTGTTCTCTCCAACACCTATATGCCCATTTTTGACAATCTGGACACATTGTCTGCGGAAAAAAGCGATATGCTCTGCATGGCTGCCACCGGAGGAGCCTTTTCCAAACGGACGCTCTACACTGACTCCGATGAAACCGTCCTCAGTTTAAAACGATGCGTGGCCCTGAATGGAATCAACGTGGTGGCAACACGTGCCGATCTGTTGGACCGCTCCATCGTGCTGGAATTGGACAGGATCTCCAAGAATGAACGCAAGACGGAGCAGGCAATCCTGGAAACCTTTGAGCAGGATTTACCCAGAATTTTAGGTGCTGTCTTTAATGCTTTATCCCAGGCCATGTCTATGCGGGGAAACGTAGAGCTTGATCAGGTGGGCCGAA
The DNA here is from genome assembly GCA_023390635.1 of Bacillota bacterium. Lineage (GTDB taxonomy): Bacteria > Bacillota > Desulfitobacteriia > Desulfitobacteriales > Desulfitobacteriaceae > JAEWCM01. The sequence goes on along the minus strand of JAEWCM010000166.1, from coordinate 6,124 downwards.
TGGCCGATTTCACCTACTGGGGGTACGCCATTGCGGAAGCACTTGAAATTGGAGGAGAAGAATTCCTTTCCGCCTACCTGAACAATCAGGACCGGGCCAATACCGAAGCCCTCGCTGCCCATCCTGTGGCCGCCGCGGTGCAGGCCCTCCTCAAAAGAGATCCCAACTGGTCTGGGAGTGTTTCTTCCCTGCTTAAAGTGTTGGAAGGAATTGCAGGAACTGAGTCCATAAGCACCCACGTCCGCAGTTGGCCCAAAGATGCCAATGTCCTGAGCAGACGACTAAAAGAAGTAAAATCAAATCTGGAAGAAATCGGTATATTTTTTGACATCCGTCATTCGGGAGATTGCAAGACAGTGACCTTTGAAAAAACCGGAGGCAATTCCCCGCTCACAAACGAAGACTCTGATTCCGGCTCACTGCTGAACGTGTCCGATGAAGCTGTCGACGATGGGTTTGATGACCTCTTTTGACCCTCTTGCTATCGTCAGAACCGTCAGGATCATCAGTAATTTCCACCTTCTTGCATGGTCGGTACTGACGCAAAAAAAGAACTTTTCGGGTATCTTTCCGGCATCGGAACCTTAACCGACGATGCCGGAAAAACGGCCCTTAATCATAATAAAGGAGCTGAACCGGTAATGTCTTATCTTATTTCAACCATCACCAAAGCCAAGCTGAAGCAAGGCAACCTCGAACCGGACCGGATTTCCCGCTCTGATTCGGAAGCAGCTGATTCCCCCAGTGAAATGGATTACTATGCCCCTGCCGTGGAACTGCTGGCGTTGATCTTTGATGAAGCCTCTGACTACCGTATTGAGTAGATTTTAAAGCATATATTATTTCCTTGCCATAGTATTGAAAGGAGTTTTGCACGATGAAAACGATGAAAACACTAAAAGCTGCCGCTTACGCCCGCTATTCCTCCGATAATCAACGGGATGAATCCATCGATGCTCAGATCCGGGCCATTAACGATTACGCCCAACGCAGCGGCTATGAGATTGTAAAGGTTTACGCCGATAAAGCCAAGTCCGCCACCACCGATAAACGTCCTGAGTTTCAGCAAATGATCCAGGATAGCAACCTTCAGCTTTTTGATGCCGTGATCGTCCACAAATTAGACCGCTTCAGCCGTGATAAGTATGACAGCACGACTTACAAGCGCAAATTAAAGAAGAATGGGGTTCGCCTCCTTTCCGTCATGGAAAATCTGGACGGCAGCCCTGAATCGGTCATCCTCGAATCCCTGCTGGAAGGGATGGCGGAGTATTATTCCAAAAACCTGGCCCGTGAAGTGATGAAAGGCATGAAGGAAACCGCCTACCAGTGCAAGCACACTGGAGGTATTCCTCCTCTGGGGTTTGATATAGACCCGGAGACTCGAAAATATGTCATCAATGAAAAAGAAGCCAAAGCAGTCCGGGAAATCTTTGCCCTCTATTTGGACGGCTATGGCTATCGGAAGATGGTTACTATTTTGAATCAGAAGGGCTACACGACTAAGAAAGGTCGGCCTTTCGGCAAGAACGGTATCCATGAAATCCTGCGCAATGAAAAATATTCCGGGATCTATGTCTTCAATCGCTCCGCCAGCAAAGATGATTTTGGCAACCGGAACAACCATCAGGACAAAGACGATGAGGCCATTATCCGTATTGAGGGAGGCATTCCTGCGATCATATCCAAAGAAGATTTTCAGAAAGCGATGGTTAAGATGGCCGCCAATAAGCGCCATCCCGGTTTCTATCGGGCCAAGGAGATCTACCTGCTCAGCGGCCTGATTTTCTGCGGGGAATGCGGCCATGCCATGCAAGGCAACCACCGGAAGGAGAGTAAAAACCGGCCCAAATACATCTCCTACCGCTGCGGCAACCGGGACCGGACCAAGCAATGCGATAACAAGGAGATTCGCAAGGAATACGTGGAAATGTATGTTCTGGATCAACTACAAAAACAGATTTTCAATGAGAAAGCTATCCCTAGGCTGGTGCAGTTGCTCAATGATTATCAGGCGAAGTCAGACATCCAGAACGCCTGGGACCTTCACGATCTGGAAGAGCACTTGGCAGTGATTAAGCAGCAGATTGACAATATTGTGCGGGCCATTGAGCAGGGATTCTATCAGGGATCCTTCAAGGAACGGATGACCCAGTTGGAAGAAGAAAAGCATGGCATTGAAATAGAGATGCAGCGATTAACGGCCAAGAAGAACCCGATCCTAGTCACTGAGGAAAATCTGCGCCAGATGTTCTCCCGTTTCAAGCAGTTCGTCGCGGAGAAGAACATCCCGGAATGCAAGAAGTTCATCGACAGTTATGTTGAAAAAGTTATCGTATATAAAGACCACCTTGAAGTCAAATTCAAGGTGGTCTTTTCTTCGGAGTGTAAGGATTCCGGCTATTCATTCCAGACATCCGTTAATATGGCTAATCTTTTTAAGACTTATAGGAAAGTGGTCTGACTAGTTGCGATTAGCGCGCTCAACTTATCCTTTTCATTAAGGCCATTATTCAATTGACTTAAGTCTTTATGATAAAGAGCAGCTTCATTAATGTCTAAAATTAGTATATCTTATCATAATTTTATATAATTTGCGATAATTTTACAGAATATTTATAAGGGAATAAAATACAAAAACAGAATTAATTTAACGTGCTAGTACAATCTACCACGAGGGGAGGCATTAGATTTTATTTGATAAATAATGTTAGTAGGTATTGAAATTTCAAAATTCAAGACGAAGAAATAGGAGGAATAACCATATGAAATTTGTAGTAAAGTCCAAAGCTGTTGCAGCAACCATCTTATCAATCGGCTTATTGTTAACTTCAAACGTTTCTGTATTTGCCGCAGAGAATAGCATTGTTCCTTCAGTGAATAGTAGTAAAATTGAAACAAGCTCAGACTATGATAAAATTATAACTAGTAGGGGCAATATATTGACATATGAAGATTTTGCAGCAATAAAAGTTGAATTAGATAAAATTGGAGATAAAGCTACCAATGAAAGTGCAAAGAAATTAATAGTATCAAAAATTATTGAAAAAGAGAAGGCAGCCGCTGGTACTATTACTCCGAGTTATACAATTTGGGGATCAAATTTAAATGAAACTGAGTTAATACTGGTCGCCATGTATCCTTTTGATGCCGTAAATGTTTACAATGATGCCCAAGCTGCTTTATCTCAAGCTCAATACCTCTATCAAGCAAGTACATTGTATCAAGGAAATGGAGATGCATTTCGTCATTCATATTGGAATGCGTTAATGTATCATGATGTAGGTCCCTTGTTAGCAGAGGGATTTGCAACTGCACATGAATCAACTTCGCCAGAAGGAATAGACAAATCAATGGATTTATTCAATAATAATGTTGGTAGAAATATTGGAAGATATTATAGTAGATCTGATTCATTTACCCAGTGCATCATATATGTCAGCAATGGCTGGCTAGAGAGAATTGTTAATGGTAAAATTGTTGTAACAGATTCGAGTGGAAGAAATTAGTTATTAATTTTTAATAACATCTGAAGATCAGGTTAAAATTACCTGATCTTCAGATTCAATTAACTTTTAATAAATTATCGAGGTATGTAAATATGTTGAAAAAGAAGCTCTATATTTTTCTAGCTTTGGCAGTCATCTTATTTTTTATTGGATTAGCTATCAATTCATTATTCAATAATAATGGCAATAATAATAGTAATATTTTAAATAATAATATTACTATTCAAAATAATAGTGATATAAAAATATCGGGATTAAAAATTGAATATGCAAATTCTTTTAATGATACAATAATTTCCGAAATACTACCGAAGCAGAAATATGAAGCAGAATTAACACTACCAAAAGATTTTACTGAAGGTTCGATTAAAATAGTATATACCGACAAATTAGGAAAGAAACATGAAGAATATTTATCTGGATATATTGAGAAAAATAATAAATTTAAATTTTATATTACTATAGTGTCAGTCGATAGTAATGGAGTTCTAACTATGAATGTTCGATAAATATCTTTTTACTATCCAATATAGACAAATAGAGAGATGTTCTTTGAATTCTATAAAAACTCTACAAAAAAGCCTTGAGGCATACAAACTATGTACCTCAAGGCTTTCCTCATTTATTGTCTAATATACTGGTGGGTTTACATGGTGGAGGCGACCTTACACTTTTTAAAACCCTGCATTATAAGGCTGACCTTAAAAAATAAAAATGCCCCACCATCCGGCAGAGCTATTTCATTGTTGCCCCTCTTCTTGAATCCGTTCTAAGCCTTCCTCTTTCGACAAAGCTCCTTCAAGATATTGCCTGACAAGTTCTTCTTCTTTTTCTGTAACCTCAAAGCCTTCGATCGCCATGCTGGCCTTAGCCGTTGGTCAGGACCTTTTGTATCTCTTCGGGAGGTAGCTTTTAACCGGATTCCATTTCATCATTCTTGCGATTTGTCCCGTTAAATCCAAGTTCCTTTAGTTTATGAATAAACGTAGAACTCGCCATCGTACTCAAAATTTCCGCTCTCAGGGGCATCTTTTACAGTATACCTTAGCTCATTGATATCGTACAATAATTCTTCCGCAATCAGTCTATATTCAATCACTTTTCCATTGACATTTAGCAGGAAAGGGCTACCGCAACACCCACAGCCCCCAATAAGAATGCCATGTTTAGCTGTTAGGCTATCCAAGTCTTTAAGAAATGCCTCTATGTGTTTATCCTTCATAGGAAGGTTCCTCCATTTACATATAATTGACCCGAATATTAAATTTTCTCATATCTCCCCCCTTTCATTATAGCTTTCTTTATCAAAGTTTACATGAAAAAACCAAGGGTGACTAAGCCTTGGTTTTTCTACCGGGCTATTTGTTTGCCTCCAAGCAAGCTGTCGCCCAAATGGGGGGTGAAATCTAAATTAAATCATTCACCCGTAGAAAGTTCTGGGCAATCTTGTGACAAGTTGAATTATCTTCTAGTAACATTAGTTTAACATAAATAGTGAGGTATAGGAAGCAGCTTTAGTTAAATTTTGCTCCTGCTCAAGGACTAACATTTTCTTTCCCAAGCCAAGGTTAGTCACTCCCTTAGCCCCTACTTTTACACCAAAGCTGCCACACTCCTACCTCGTATAATTACTTATTAAACAATGTAACAAGCAATGTCAATATCGTCACTAGAAGACTCAACAGCTCTTTGTCAAAAGCATTCTTATTCACAAGCCCCACCCTTTCTGCCCTTTTACAAGGAGGGGCTCGTATATTATCTCATAAAGAAAACGAAAAAAATGTCGTATTTTGCGATTCCAATTCATAAATAGCTAGATTTTGAATTCCAATTGTCTCATCATTTCAAATGTATTTATATATGGGACATTAAACACCTTGCAAACATTAGGAATTGGAATTTTTCTGCGTACTCCAGGTTTAAGCTCTTCATGGGTAACCAAAGTATATTTATAAACTTTTGCAAATGCTATCAACCATGCATCAGCCACATTTGCAAATTCGTTTTTAGCTGCCTGTATAAATTGATTTTGGCTCATTGCCCATTTCATAATTTTTCTATATTCCTCTATTACGGCATTATCATTGCTGGGAATAAAACAATCACAAGCTTCTGTACAAACCCAATTTTTAAGCTCATCATCCTTATTGAATTTATTAATTTCTTCATATACCCGGTCAATGCTAATTAAATCTCCACTTGAGATTTTTTTCTTTAATAGGACCCAGAAAGAGGGGACAATATCAAATGAATAATATCTATGATATGCTTCAATAAAGATGTTTGCGTCTAAAACAAATTTACTCATGCTTCGCCCCCAAAGCCAAGTTTATCCGCAAAGGTTGTAAAGGTTTTACCTCTTAGTCCTGTCAGCCGATAAGCTTCACTGTAAAGTAAATTCCCCTCTAATGTCGCTCTTATTGCTGTTTTCGCAAAGAAACGGCCTATTTTAAAAGTTTGAGTACCATAGAAATTTCCTCCACTAGTGTCTTCATTATCTTTTTTTGCTCTTTCAGCCTTAAAATAGCTTTGATAAAAGTCAAAGAATACTTCCTTCTTAATTAAATCTAAATCTAACGCTCTACGCGCTATAACAATTTCACTCACCTTGAAAA
>JAEWCM010000117.1 GCA_023390635.1 Bacillota bacterium | reverse complement strand
CTCCCATATTGAAGGGCGCCATAGTTGAAGCCAATAATCGGTTGAATTCCCTGATTAATTCCGAAAGCAGGCATCACAATCAGGCTCACCACACTGTTAATTACCGTCATGGCAGCGATGGCTTCATCTCCTCCATATACCAGTAATTGTCTGTTCAAGAGGACCATTATCACACTGCCCACCAATTGCATTACAAAGGGTGAGAAGCCGATGGATACGATTCCTTGGGTGATGGATTTGCTGATCATCATGCTTTTGGGGGTGATTTTCAACATAGCTCTTTTGCCAAAGAAATATGCCATAACCCAAATAGCACTGACAAATTGAGAAATCACTGTGGCCAATGCCGAGCCCTTGATGCCCATCCCCAATCCAAAGATAAAGATAGGATTTAGAACAATATTCAATCCTGCGCCTAAAAGCATAGTCAGCATAGCGGTCCTTGGATTTCCCTCCGCCCTGATCAGGTTATTCAAACCGAAGCCGACGCCCTGAAATACTGCTCCCCATAACAGGACACTGACAAAATCCCTGGCATAGGGCATTACATCCGGACTGGCTCCTAATAGGCGCAAAATACTATCCATAAAAATGAAACAGACCAAACTGATGATCAAATTAATAATAACCAAAAGTACAAAGGCATTGCCCACAATCTGTTGAGCCTCTTCCCGCTTATTCTGGCCCAACCGAATCGATACCAGCGATGTGGCACCTAAGCCGATCAACATTCCGAAAGCCATCAATACCAGAGGAATAGGAAAAACAATGCTCACGCTGGACAGGGCCAGCTCTCCCACTCCACGGCCCACAAAGACCCGGTCCACAATATTATACAGCCCGTTCACGAGCATACCGATAATTGCGGGGATGGAAAATTTGAGTATTAATTTCGATACTTTTTCTTCGCCAAGTTGTTTTGAATGATCCATTATACATATCCTCCCCCGCCCATGAAAATAAAGCGCTTAAACCGCTATTAGATTAGTTTATCAAAAATTGATTCCAAATAAAAGGATTTTTTGTATACAAGATTCATTGCTAACTAAGGTAAGTCCGGATATGATAAACTTGTAAATAACAAATGCAAAAACACGGTCCGGTTGGTAGTCCGGATGCATCAATGCATATTATGCTCCATTGATGTCGTAACCTTCCCCCTCGGGATGTCCGGCATTTGTTCTCATTTCCAAAAGAGGGGGAGTCAAATGAAACTGACACTGTTACATGACGGCCAATTTTGGATCGGTATCGCCGAAGAGATGATGGGAAACGAGTTGAGAGCTTGCCGTTATATCTTTGGAGCCGAACCGCCGGATCAGGAAGTACTGGACTTTGTTAATCACCGGCTCTGCAGTTTGCTGCAAAACGTAGGAACTGGTTTAACCGTTACCGAACCGTTGACTGAAAGAAAAATCAGTCCGAAACGCTTAATCCGAATGGTCGCCAAAGAAATTCAATCCCGGGGAATATCCACTAAAGCTCAAGCTGCTTTATCTGCAGAACTGGAGCAGCGCAAAACATCTGCCCGGATTGAACAAAAAATCCAAAGTATTCAGGAAAAGGAACAAGCCTATATGGTTAGACGGCAAAAAGCCAAAGCAAAGCATAAGGGGCATTGAGATTTCATGTAAGTTCCAGTCCCTAAGTCTGCAAAATAAGACCTGTCGCAAAACTCTGATTGATAGTCAGCCCGGCAAACTATGCAAGTCAGCCCAGTGATGGTAGATTAGCTTCTCGGCCATAGCGCCCTCCATGGCGCTAAAGGCCGGTCGCCTCACGCCCTCCGTGGCTACGGCGACACTAGCCCATCCATGGCCGTCGCGCCTCCTGCTCCGCTTAACGCTATATCTACCATCACTGGGCCTGCTTATGCTGCTTTGCCGAGCCTAGTTATCCTGTTTAGCCGGAGGCAGACGCAAAATACTCAAGTGAGCGATTCGCGGAAGCAACGTAAAGAAAAAACGGGGTTCAGGCGTTAAACAAGTCAAGGTTCACATCCAGAATGACCCAAGGGTTTTGACTTGTTAGCCTGAATCCCGTTTTTTAGTTGCGTTAGCGTGCTCACGGAGTATCCTGCGCCTGCCTCCGGCAGCCCCAGCACTCTCCCAAAAGTACCCCCAAACAAGCAGACAAATCAGAGTTTTGTGACAGCTCCTTATTTAGCCCAGATCGATTATACTATCCTTTCATTGGGCCGACTTAATGAATTCCGCAAACAGGCGCAGGCTATGCTCTTCTTCCTCCATACTTTCAGGATGCCACTGAACGCCGATACAAAAGCCTGCCGAAGCTTTTTCCATTCCTTCAATTACTCCGTCAGGCGCCAAGGCACTGAGAACAAAACCATCAGGGAGTTGGGACACAGCCTGATGATGAAAGCTGTTGACCGCCAGACTTCCACATCCCACGATCTGCGCCAGCCGGGAAGGGCGCAGTTCCACCTCATGCCAGGGGCAGTGCCGGGGCGCCTTCTGACTATGTTCCAACCGCCCCGAATTATCAAGATCCTGAGCGATCATCCCTCCTACCGCCGCAGCCATCACCTGTATGCCCTTGCAAATTCCCAGCAAAGGCATTCCCATCGCCATGGCCTTTTCAGCCAAAAATAACTCTCCCCGGTCCCGCTCCGGCACACAGTTTCTAATTCCAGGCTGGGGTCTTTCGCCAAGCAGATAAGGACTGATATCTCCTCCTCCGCTCAGCAAAAGTCCATCCAGTACTGCCAGCACCGTTTCTCCCTCTTCGAGGGAAGCAACGGGCGGAACCAACAACGGATTTCCTCCGCTTCTTTTAATACAGCGTATATAAAATTCTCTGGGAAACGTCTGCAGTTCCTCTGTGCAATGGGCCATCGTAATGCCTATCACCGGTTTCCGAGCCATGTTCCTCTCCTCCTCATGAAGTCTTACTTCCTTAATCTATATGGAGAGAGCGGTTTTTCATGCTTATCCGGAAATGATTTATCAAAAACAAAAACAGCGTTGAAAATGATCCAACACTGCCTTGACTGTATATTTTTTTAGCGGGGATATCCGATCCCCTATATGTCCGCCAAACCTAAGCTGACTTCTACTGCCTGATCCACCCGCATCATCACTTCATCATCAAGGACCGCTACTTTTTCTTTGAGTCTGCTCTTGTCAATCGTGCGTATTTGCTCTGTGAGTATGACCGAATCTCTTTCCAGACCGCTCCTTTTCGCCCGCACCTCTACATGAGTAGGGAGCTTGGCTTTGGCAATCTGTGAAGTAATCGCGGCAATAATAGTAGTTGGGCTGAACTGATTGCCGATATCATTCTGGATCACCAGCACCGGCCTTGTTCCCCCCTGCTCAGACCCTACGACAGGGTTAAGCTCAGCATAATATATTTCTCCGCGTTTGATGATCATCTCCGACACTCCATGATTGTTTCTTCATAATAATGAACAACTTCCTGTTCCGTTAAATAAAGTTCTTTGGCAATGGCCAAATTAAGCTGGGCCATTTCTAAATAACCTCTCCGCATCTGTTCGCGGATTCCCTGTTTACGCCTTTCTAAAAGAATGCTGTTAATAGCTTCGCGAATAAACTCCGATCGATTTCTCTTCTCCAAAGTAACGATACCATCTACTTCGGCGAGTAGGCTTTCCGGCAAACTAATCATAATACGCTTGCTCTCTGCCAATCCCAGCACCCCCAAGTCTTTAGCTGCAACTATACTTTATTATAGACGGGAACGAAGAAAAGTGTCAACGCACTTGCCTTGTGATCTTCACTAAAAAGGTCGAAAAAAGGATAATTCTTCATGGTAATTGTTGGAAAATAATTCCCATCTTTTATATAGTACAAGCCATTGTCGTATTTTTGACTCTATATCTTTCTTTATTTAAAGTGCAACTTTATTATATGAAAAATACAGCACAAATATACTTATCAATTATATCATCGATGATATATCCGATGATATAACAAAATATTGCCAAAAGTTATGACAAAAGCCGGTCAAGCATGACTTGGTGGGCTAATTTTTCAAATTTATCGTCTAAAGGTTCCAGGCGTTTCTCCTGTCCCTTTCGGGCCAAGGCCATCCTCAGCAGCCAATCGGCCAAGTGGGGATTTTTCGGGAGAAGGGGACCGTGCAGATAGGTTCCCACCACGTTGCAGTATCTTACACCTTCCTGCCTATCCTCTCCGTTATTGCCGAAGCCGGACAGCACCTGCCCTAACGGCTCTAACTCAGGACCAAGATAAGTCTTCCCGCCATGGTTTTCAAAGCCCACCAGAGTGGGCAATTCGGGAGCAGACCATTTCTGATCGACTCTGAGTTTAAGGGCCATATTGCCGATCATCCGTTTATCCCCGGCAACAGTCCACAGGTTTAATAAACCAAGCCCGGGAATCTTTTCTCCATTGGCCATTTGATAATAATCTCCCAGAAGCTGATAACCTCCGCAGATGGTGACAACCACCAGTCCGTCATCAATGGCCCGGCGAAACTCATCTTTCCGCCTCATCAAATCATTAACCAGCAGGCTCTGCTCCCGGTCTGATCCCCCGCCAATAAATAGGATATCCAGTTCTGTAAAATTCAAAGGATCACCGAGGGAAATCCGCTCCACGGCCGTTTCAATTCCCCGCCAGCGGCAGCGGGCTTCCAAAGCAATAATATTGCCCCGGTCCCCGTAAAGATCCATCAGATCAGGATATAGATGGCCGAACCTAAGCATTCCGACTCAACCTCCTCTCTTCCTGCTCATAGGTCTTCAGTACATCGCGCAGGGGAAAAAGAGCAGTATAGGTGGGAAGGGCAAAAATTTGCTCCTCCTCATCCCGCTTTTTCTGCAAGTATCTCATACCTTTGCCCAGATCATGCTCAATCATTAGCTGCTCCACTGATAATCCGGCATATTTAAGGCGCAGGGCCATTTCTTCCGCCCGACTCCCGGAACATACAATCTCCCTGATTCTGTGCTTCTCCTCGGCGAGACTCTCAAAGTTCACATCCCACAGCCAGGAAATATCCCGGCCGTCCGCGGCCTGATCATTGATCACGATCATCAGGGCCAGCCTTCCCTCCGTGGCCAACAAGGTTTGAATCACCTGATTAAAGCCGGTGGGATTCTTGATCAGGGTGAGAGTAACCGCTCCTTCCGGTAAAGCAAAGCTCTCCATCCTTCCAGCCTGGGCCTGGAAGGTGGCCAATCCTGCCTTGATGGTCCGTTCATCAATTCCCATCTTAAAAGCAGCCGTACCGGCAGCCAGAGCATTGTATAAATTGTAATATCCCTGTAAGGCCACCTCATAGCCGTCATGGGCCGGTTGTCCTTTCTCCCAGGTTACGGAAAACATCAGCTGTCCATTTTCCATCCCGA
>JAEWCM010000096.1 GCA_023390635.1 Bacillota bacterium | reverse complement strand
GATATAGGCAATGAAAGCTATCCCTCCGGCTGAAATAAGGCCGATTGCCCCAATCATGGTCTTTTTGCTGAAAGCGGCCATAAAGCAGAGAATAAGGATCAAGGCACTGATGAGTAAAGTAAAGGCCGGGTTAACCGCGCCGCCGTCCGTGCTGTAAAAGCATTGATAGACAGACTGGCTCATAGCCGCCACCATGCCCCAACAAAGGAAGAAATCCCACAAATGCAATTTAATATAAGCCTTCATGCGCCTCACCTCACACCCTTTATTCCATCTTCAGCAGACAGAATAAAATACGTCATAGGATAACCGTTCAGGTTTTTCAACGGTGCCAGACGGGCTTGCCTCTCCTCATCGCTGATGCGGTCGGGCAGGATATAAAAAAGTATCGGGTTCTTCCGATTGCCACAGGCATCAATCAGACTTTCAGTCACAGCCTTATTGAGATTGGACGTACATAAAACGATATTGGTCATCCCGTAGATAGAGCGGGCCTCTTCCTTAATCGCCAATGCCCCCTCTTCCTCATTCCCTTTAGGATTGATGAGGGGCAGTTGGGAAACAAAATCCATCATCTCACCGGCGCTCTGCCCTTTCATATATTTTTTCTGGCCTTTATCAAAATAGAAGTATCCATATTCCATGCCCTGCCTGCGCAAATAGTCGCTCACAGCAAGGGCTGACTCAATCAGGCAATCGTTCACATCCAGCAGGAGAGAACCGGCATAAGCAGGAACGGTAAAATCAATAATGATTGAAGTGCCGGAAGTTGCATAGCTTTCAAACTGCTTTGTTAAATACCCAAAGCTATGGGAGGAAAGCTTCCAATGGATATTTTTGATGGAATCTCCATAGGCATAATCCCTTACCCCGCTGTAGTTCAGACCGTCCATATTGATGAAAGCTAAATTAGCATGACTTTCGCTGTAGGCATTTTCCGTGACCGGGAGGTTTTCCAGCTCACAAATCCGGGGTTGCACCTCCACCTGATAGCTATGGTGGTTCGCTAAAGGAATGCGCCAAAGATCCAGCGGATCATAGAGGATTAATTCTTTCAATCCGGCCCGATAGTTTCCCAAATGATCCAAACGGACCGAAAAATCAAACTCCCTGTTTTCTCTGGCGGCCAGAGTGAAATATTCTTCCGTCAGAGCCGTTACATTTCCAAAGAGATCTTCAATATAAAAAACAGCTTTAATTTTCGGATAAACAAGCCATGAGCGATTGTGGAATTCCAGCTTAAAAGCGATGCTTTCCCCACGTACCACGCTGACACTGTCCGACGATTGACTAAACTTCAGTTTCTTCTTCAGAACCATGAGGTAAAGGCCGGAAATCAGCATGGAAATAAGCACGATCAGAATAGGCAGATACCCGAAGAGGCTGTTATTGATTGCAGCCGGCAATAAAGCCAGCAGGAGAAGGACCAGACCTCCCGCCGCATATTTAAGAATCTTCCTCATAGATTCTCCCTCATTTAGCTGCACTGGGAGAGATCGGCACAATAATTTCCTGAAGGATAGCTCCAATCACGTCACGGGTTTTCAGCTTTTTCGTTTTGGCTTCGTGATTAAGCTGAATGCGGTGCCCCAGCACATAGGGGGCGAGATATTTTACATCATCAGGGATGACGTAACTCCTGCCCTGATAAAGGGCATAGGCTCTGGCAATCCCATGCAGGGCAATGCTTCCGCGGGGGCTGCTGCCTAAAAGCAGATCGGGGTGGGTTCTGGTGGCCGTCACTATCCCTACAATATAGCGATTGACCATATCGCTGACTTCAACCTTTTCCGCCAATCCAATCAGACGGATGACTTCCGCCGCATTCATGACTGAACTCAGTTTCTGCTTAGCCTTCTTGCCATGCTGCACAAAATGCATCTCATCGGCAAAGGAGGGATAGCCAACGGACAATTTGATCATAAAGCGGTCAATCTGGGCTTCCGGCAATGGATAGGTTCCCAAATACTCAATCGGATTCTGCGTTGCTAAAACCATATAGGGTCTTTTCATCTTATAAGTATGGGAATCAACCGTGACCTGCTTTTCCTCCATAATCTCCAAAAGGCTGGCCTGGGTCTTGGCGGAAGTCCGGTTAATCTCATCAGCGAGCACGATATTGCTCATCGCCGCCCCGGTTCTGAATTCAAAATCACCGGTCTTCTGATTGTAAATTGAAAATCCTGTGATGTCCGACGGCATCGTGTCCGGTGTAAATTGGATCCTTTTGAACTCTCCTTCAATACTCTTGGCTAAAGAGGAAACTAAAGTAGTTTTTCCCACGCCGGGCACATCCTCTATCAGCACATGGCCTTCACTGAGCAGAGCCAAAACAACCAGTTCCACGACCTCTTTCTTGCCGGCGATCACTTGCTCAATATTATTAATTACAGCTTCAATCCGCTCTCTGGCTGATAACAGCTCGTCAGCACTTAAAGCTCCTTCTCCTTTAATCCCATCCACGCTAAATCCTCCTTCATCCTTGGTCTAAAAACCCGCTAAACCATTCATTGCCTTTTTCCGATATAAGTGCGGGAAACCTGTCGGCATATAGCTTTCCGGAAACCGCGCGATGAGGGAGCGGACAAAAAACAACTCCGTCCGTTTCCGTCAAAAACCTCCGGAAAAACGGATCGGCAATGACATAATCAAGGGTATGGTTTTGCAAATATTCTTCCAGAGCGGTTTCATCAGGGAATTTCATATCCCCTTCAGCCATCAATTCTTTTTCCATTTGAAAGAAACTGCCGACCGCTACATGCCGGATTGCAAAATCTTCCTGGAGCATATCCCTCAGGGAATTCCCCAGCACCTGCTCCCCAATGATCAGCACCCGCTCCTTTCTCTCCCCGCGTACTACCTTTGAAACTGCCTGGTCGGGAGAAGGGGCTGATACCTTTGACCGGGATAACTTCTTTATTGAGTCCACCAGCTTTTTTCCGGCGTTTCTGCCCAACGGCAGACCCTGAAGGTAAGGAATGCCATAAAGATCCCGCATCTGCCGGGCTAAAGGCAATGCCGCATGTCCTGCCACTAAATTGAGAGCAGCCTTCCCGGCCAGACACATATTTTCAAAATCATCTCCCATTCCCCATTGGGAGATGACCTTAATCTGATTTTCTTCTAAAAAACGAACAAGACTTTCCCCCATCTCTTCATTCACATCAAGATTGGTCATCCCCAGAATATTTATAGTGCTCTCTTCCTTTACCGGGACCTGATCATTTAAAAACACTCCGGCCAATCCTTTCAGGGCTGCCTTGACTCCGCTGTCATAATACTTGTGCCCTGTGACATCAATAACCCCTACAGGGATTCCCAGCTTTTGCTCCAAATCCTTGGCCACTGCGTTCAGATCCGTACCGATCGCCATGGCGATGGGACTTCCTGCCAAAAAAGCATACCTAGGTTGCAACTCTCTGCAAAGATTCTCCATCTTTTCATAAATTTTTTGGTTGGAACCGAGAATTACATCCAACTCTTTGACTTGCGAGGACACCAAATTAACCTGATCCCACGTTCTTGTCTCTTCTAAACTGAGGAAATTAGAGGCGCAGCCCAGAGCATCGTGATAGACAACTACACATTGGAGACCGAATAATACGGTTCCCACACCTGAAGTATCGGGAGAAAACGGGGGCAGTTTTTGAAACAACCCTCTCATGCCAAATCCTCCTGTTCCAAACGATACTTTTCTCTCAATTCCCGCATTACTGAGCAAATCCGGGAAAATCCCAAATAGTCTTCCCCGGGAGAAAGAGGATCTGAAAGAGGGCCGGGGGCTGGGGAGATTTTTCTCAGATTCTTTCCTCTCGGCCTGTCCTCAGGCCAGGTATCCGGCCCAATCATGATCCCCGGCACCCGCTCTTCCAACCGTGCCAGATATTCTTCCTCAGGATTTTGGAAAAACATTTGCCGCTTCAACACCTTGCCAACTTTAAAACCATATTCAGCTAAGTCATAAGCAAATTTTAAAGGAGTAAAGTAGTTTGCCGCCTTAATCGTGAGGAAAC
>JAEWCM010000071.1 GCA_023390635.1 Bacillota bacterium | reverse complement strand
GTATTGGATTAGGCTGCAGCTATCTGTTCAAGGAAGGGACAGACCGTTCCTTGCTCCTAATTTTTACTCAGGTAGCGTCATTTCTGGGCGGGGCTTATTTCCCGGTAGGGGATGCCAATGGAATCATGGCCTTCTTTGTGAACCTTTCTCCCATGCGATGGGCCAATCAGGCCATCAACCAGATCATTTATTCCAATCAGTGGCAGGCGGTATTCCCGGCTATGGCTCTAAACATCGGGGGGTGTGTGGTCTTTCTGATCTTTTCCGTCTTTGCCATGAACCGACGAGAGGAGCTTTGAGATGAAGAATTTGCTTTGGCTGATGAGGAAAACTTTTTTAAATACGTTCAGAAATAAAAGAAACTGGATTACCTTTTTTGTTCTTCCTCTGGCCGGAGTGCTGTTTACTTTCATGGTATATGGGAGCAGCACGGGAGGGACGGTGAATGTGGGGATCGTGAATGAGGACGGGAAAGAAACAATTACCTCAGATACAATTTCTTTTGTAACAGGATTAAATCATGTACAAGTGACCTTGACAGATGAAGCTGACCTGCGTGAAGGCATTGTATCAGGCAGGCTGGATTGCGGAATTATCTTTACCCAAGGGTTCGGGAAAAGGGTGGCGGAGGGAACATCCGGAGATTTGCAAATTATCTCGGTGAAAGGAGCTCAGGTCACAGCTTATATCAAGGGCCTTTTGCAGAATTATTTGGGTAATCTGACCGCTATCGGGCAGGTGGTGCAAGGTGATTCCCAGAAGTTTAATCAAATTTATCGGGCCTACCAAGAGCAGACCTTTCATGTGAGCACGGAGAAAGTAGAAACCTCCCGAATGAAAGATATGACCACTCAGTCTATCGGGTTTCTTATCTTGTTTATGATGTTTTCCGCCACTAATCTTAGTGAATTGATTCTACAGGAGAAAGAGAACCGGACTTTCTTGCGCCTGATCGCATCTCCCCTTTCCTCCTGGAGCTATGTTCTGTCCAATGTGCTGGTCAGTATGGTGGTGCTTTTCCTGCAGATTATTTTTACTTTAACCGTGATGGAAAAGGTGTTCAAAATCACTTCAGGAGTGCCTTTTGGAGAGATGACTGCGATTTTGCTCTTGTTTGCTCTGACTGCTGTCAGTTTGGCATTACTCATTGTTTCCTTTTCCAAAAACAGCAATATGGCCGGCGCACTGCAGAACCTGATTGTTACACCTTCCTGTCTCTTAGCGGGCTGTTTTTTCCCGATTGAGGCGATGCCCGAATCCGTTCGGAAAATCGCTAACTTCATGCCCCAGCGCTGGCTGATAGACGGTGTGGAAAAGCTGCAGACAGGGCAGTCACTAGGGAACATGCCTTTGGATATCCTCATTCTGATCGGATTTTCCGGGGCATTTGCCCTAATTGCCGTGTACAAATTCAGTCGGAATAATGAAACAAGAATGTTTGTCTAACTAATTTGAAACAAACGATAAGTAATTTGGGGAAAGTTGGGGAATGATTGAGAGCATTGAAGTGCTTGAAAATCATTCCCCAATAAGCAGAAATAGTTAATTGCGGAGGTGTGATATCTTGATGCAGCAGAAGTATTCAGATATAATTCAGTTACGAAGAACTTTGTATCATGGGAAAGCAGAGTAACCCCGCGGGAGGGAATTTTAGCATGATCATTAATACCAATATGAAAAGCTTAAATGCTCAGCGTAATCTAGGTCTTGTCAATAAGAATGTTCAGAAATCCCTGGAAAAGTTATCTTCAGGGCAACGGATCAACAGGGCGGCCGATGATGCAGCGGGACTGGCAATTTCGGAAAAAATGCGTGCGCAGATCAGAGGCCTGAAACAAGCACTCCGCAATGCTCAGGATGGGATTTCGCTGATTCAGACTGCTGAAGGGGCTCTGAATGAAACCCATGCTGTTTTACAGCGCATGCGAGAGCTGGCAGTTCAGGCAGCTAATGGTACATACACAGATGATGATCGGGAAAAAATCCAGGTGGAGATGGATCAACTGGCTAAGGAGATTTCCCGCATTTCTGATGCGACAGAGTTTAATCAACAGAATTTGCTGGCGGGATTTTTCGATGCTAAGTTCCAAGTGGGGGCTAACGAAGGACAGACGGTTGAAATGGAAATAGGTGCGATGGACGCTTATACATTGGGAGTGGCGGAGAGTTATTACAGTATTCTTGACAATGGGGGAATTGGTGGAGTTAAGTTAACTGGGAATGCCCTCATTACAGGAAACTATTCTATATACCGTAATGGAAATCAGGTTATTCTGTACGGAACAAATCAGGCACGAACCGGTGCCATGGAACAATTGGCGACGACTGCATTTGTGAGTGGGGCAACAACTATTTCCATACCAGGATTTGTGGCCGTCAAGCTAGGGAGTGCTTTATTTTCGGGCACCCTGTCAGGTATTGGAAATGCTTTTCAATTTGATGTAAAAAATTCTGATCCGGCCAGAATGAGCGGCGGGATTTTCATTAACGCTGTGACACGCGGCGGCCCTTATATACTTGATTCGGGTTTCAGAGAACATGCTATTACACGGATGGACGATGCTATTTCGAAGGTTTCCAATCAGCGCGCTCAATTAGGTGCATTGCAAAACAGGCTGGAACATACGATCCGTAATTTAGGAGTTGCGGAGGAAAACCTTACTTTTTCCGAATCAACGATTCGTGATGTCGATATGGCAGCGGAGATGGCAGCGTTCACTAAAAATCAGATTCTCAATCAGTCTGGAACTGCTATGCTGGCTCAGGCCAATCAGACTCCTCAGGGTATCCTTAAATTGCTGGGCTGATTTTTGGAGCAAAGTATTTTTAGATTTAAAATTGAAATCTAAAACTTTACCTTGACGAATGAGGACAGGAATGCTATCATAACAAAGTCACGAGTTGCCGAAGTGGCGGAATTGGCAGACGCGTCGGTCTCAAAAACCGATGGTGTAACAGCCGTGCCGGTTCGACCCCGGCCTTCGGCACCAGTCATATCAACGCTTTCGAGCGTTTTTTTATTTTTATGTCCAAAAAGACCGATGGAAACGGACCCAAAGATAGGCGTCAGCAACGACGCTCTTTTGTCACCTTGTCCTGTAATTGCGCATAAGCTAGATTAAACCAAGCCATATCCTTTCCGGAGGCACCGTCTGCAAGGCGGTGTCTTTTTGTAACCTTTTAAGTGAAACGACATAAATTATAATGCGAAACCAATTTCATTCATTTCTCTTACACTCTTCAAAGCACTGTCAGATGACAGTGCTTTTATATATACGAGTTTTGATGTCCCAGCTTCCGGTGAGCTATTGGGAGATTATCGTTGGCCCACCTGGAGAAGATCCGCTTAATTTAAGCTGATTACCGATAGCAGCTAATCCAAAGCCAACTACCTTGATGATATTTCCTAAAGCAGTGATCTTGCTTCCTTTTAGAGTTAAAGGTGTTACGTTTGGATCGGTTATTGAAATCGTATTGTATCTAATAATTGCAACGTGAGCAAAAGCAAAGCTAGAAATAAGAAAAAGCCAACTTGCAGCTGTAATTGTAAAGGCGGAATTATCTGGTGAAGATTTTATATTAAAAAATAGCTTATTAATTATAGAACCTGCCGCTTGGTAGGTCGAAATTAAAGCCAATATTGTACCAATAAGAAAAATAATATCACCGATTCTTTCCTCGTAAATTAAGTTTAGATCTAATTCTGTTGTATCAATAAGTGGTGACTTATTCATTGCAATAACTACTCCTTATTAATGCTTATCTATACCATAATATGCTATATCGTTCTATTGTACCGCTTCAGGCTTTATATATTTTTTCTTTTATTTAGCAAGTCTTTTAAGGATTTTTTGTGGCAACTTTTAAAGGATTTTGGAAACATATGTAGAAATATGGGCAAATAAATTTGATATAGTAAACATTTGGCCGAAAAAGAAGTAAAAAAGGAGTATTTGGATGAAATCGATCTACTTTTCTACAGTGGGTGAGGCCTTGCAATATCTTTCCAGTGCGGGAACCTCAGATAAAGGGGTGGTATTATTTGCACCGGTAAATAAGATTCCAGCACTGGTTGAAAAGGACTATCCCAATCTTATTCTCTGCTCAAGTTCAGGTGAATACACCTGTGACGGATTTAAAGATGGAGTGATTTCCGGATTCGAATATGATCAGAATGAGGCTGAAGTGGTGGAAATATTAAATCCGCCGATCAAAAGCATTGAGTTATTGAAAAGGGCATATGAAAAAGTCAAAAACAACAGTAATGCTTATATGCTCTTATTATGTGATGGTTTAAGTGCAGTTGAAGAAAGCATCATGACTACCTTATATTTTGTCAAACCAGATTTTAAGGTGATTGGCGGGAGTGCCGGGGATAATTTACAGTTCAAAGAGACTTATATTTATATAGGAGGAAAAAGAGTTAAAAATGTAGCCCTTTTTGTGAATGAAAGAAGAAGAACAAAGCTAGTCAAAGAAAATATTTACGCCCGGACAGGAAAAACTTTGTTGGTTACTCGTTCTGATGTATTGAACAGAATTGTATATACCTTCAATGATCAACCGGCCAGCTTGGAGTATGCTAAGAGCCTAGGAATTCCCGAGCAGGAGTTAACTAATTATTTTATGGAAAATCCTTTAGGTAAAGTATATAAGGATGATATTTACATCGCTTCTCCAATGAAAGTAAACCCTGACCGTTCTATTACTTTTTATTGTGAATTGATGCCGAATACTTTTGTGGATTTATTAAAAACTGTTGATCCCATTGCAGTATTACGAAGGACTCTAAACAATGTCGATTTTAAACCTTCTTTTGTGCTGGCTATCAACTGTATCTTGCGCAGTTTGAAATACATCGAAGAAGGACTGTGGGAAGATTTTGATAAAGAAATGTTGGCTTTCTGCAAGAACACAACAGGTTTTATCAGTTACGGGGAACAGTTTTATAAAAATCATGCCAACCAAACTATGGTCATGTTGATGGTAGAATAGGAGGTTATCGATGAAAGGAAAGTTACCAAGTTTGAAAAGGAAAAATAACATATTGCTTGAAGAGCAGGAAGTGATAGAAGAAAAAAAGGAGTTTCCTTATATAGGGCATATCTTTGAATTGACAGACCAGATTGGACTTAACAATCAGGCCTTAATGGATGAAGAAGGGATTATGACTAAAGATTTTGATGCCTTGTTAAGCAATTCTGGTTACGTCAGCGGACAGATTGTCAGAATTCAGGAGAGCTTGCAGAGTTTGTCCCACAATAGTGAGAAAACCAATGCTGTTATTGAGCAGGTCTTTCAGAGTTTAACTATCTCATCTCAAAAAATTGACGGAGCAAAGCAGGAAAATGCTAATATAACTGCGGAAATGGAAAAAGTTAACCAGATGTTTGCCCAGTTTATGGCTCTTTCCCAGCAGCTTCAAGCTCATTATGCTAATGTGGAGAATTTCGTCAGCGTCATATCCAATATAGCTAAGCAAACTAATCTGTTGGCCCTCAATGCATCCATCGAAGCGGCTCGAGCTGGGGAACAAGGGAAAGGCTTCGCTGTTGTGGCTAATGAAATAAAAAAATTGTCCGATGATACACAAAAAAACGCCAAAGAGATTATGACAGCTATTGGGGACATGACCGGCGTAATTAAAGAACTAGGCAATAAATCCGGCGATGGGAGTAAGCGGGTTTCAGACATGACCGGATTGATTGAAAACTCCGTAGGATTGATGGAAAATATTATTGCTTCAGAACAAGATGTCTATCAATTCATGGATGAGGTCAAATCATCCCAGGAGAGCAATCGGACTGATATTGCCCAGATTAA
>JAEWCM010000165.1 GCA_023390635.1 Bacillota bacterium | reverse complement strand
GGTTCTTTCCCACTTTAGTTGATCAATGCATTGCCTCAAGCAGTAGTGTTTTAGATTTTAGTAATTCAAAACTATTACGTCCATACATGATGCGCTTTACTAACTTCAACTTGTTCACACTTCCTTCTGCAAGGCCATTATTATAGGGATAAACTATGCCATTTTTTACCGCTGCAAGGTCCTTTTTAAGCCCTGCCAGAAATGAATTGATTTCTGCTATCTCTATCTTCTCCGTTTCATCAATCCATAAGTCTAATTCATCCGCTTTCTTTGAAAAAATAAGGGTATGAAATTGCTGAAGCATTTGATAGGCTTTTCCCAGAATCGGGTACTTTTTTAAGACAGCCTCATACTGTTTCTGTGTGATCCCTTTCACTTTTTCTACATTTCTATAAATTAACTGGACCATCCATTTCCTGGCGATATATTCCTTAGGTTCTCGGTCTTCTGTTTCAGCTCGCTTCTGATGTTCTCTTTCTTTCTGCATAAATACCCTTAAAGCAGCAACCGAACCGTCATACCCTTTTTCACGGATCATTTCTGTAATTTTGGCATAGGTCATTCCCTTTGAGCGCAGCTTCAGTATCTCTGTTTCATACGCTTGCAGCTTTCCAGGGCGTCGACAGTCATAATGTCCATTGACATTGGAACAATCTTTGGCTAAATACCTTTTTATTGTATTGCGGATATGACCGGTAACCCTGACAATTTCCTCAATGGAACACCCCTGCTCATGAAGTCTTCTGACATTTGCTATTCTCTGATCCATCATCGTCATCGCTTCCTTATGTTGCCTTTCCCTTACTGAGCTGGTGTCCTCTGGAATATCTTCATCTTTTATCGCTAAATATTTACTAATGGTAGATATTGATGCGTGCATTACAAGGGCTATTTCGCTTACTGTAAATCCTTCTTCATATTTCTCCTTTGTAAATCGGATTCGCTGAGCTCGATTTCTGGTATTCAATAGGGCCTGCATTTCGGGCCCCCTGATGATTTCTGTTGCAGGAATTTCCAGCCTTGCAGGAAATAAACGTAACATATATTTCTCAACTGCTTCTGCCAGATTCTTTAACAAGTGGAACCTGTCACTGACCTGAATGGCGTTTGGATGAGCCTCTGCAATCGCTGAGGAATAGGTATGAGAACCATCACGCGATACTACCTCGAGATTCGGAAAGCTTTTCAGCCATTGGGTTACCGGCCCTTTGTCCCGGGAATCCAGCAAGTCTATGATGCGATGGGTTTCAATGTCGACCATAATGGTTCCGTAAGAGTGCCGTTTCTTAAATGCAAAATCATCGATACAAACCTTGTAGATGATATTTCTATCCACAATCTGAGGTGTTTTTTTTAAGTAGTCTGCAAATAGTACTTTTACTTACCATTGCTGTATCATTTTTTAACATGGTTGAGGCAGACACAGAACTGACCCTCGATGAAAGGTTCAAGATCTTTTTGATAAGACGCTCCGTTTTCCGTGCTTTATATGCAATAAAGTCAAATCTTTCTGAAAAGGTTTTATGGCTGCATTCCGGATTCGCACAAAACATTTTTCTGTTCCTTATCAGGATAACAACCGGATTATCCTGAATGGGAAGGTCCTGAAATTCTCTCTTATACACAGAATGGACTCGGGATGATACTGTCCCACAATATGGACATGCCACGTTTTTACGGTTTGATTCCACTGTAATGATGCATTTGTGTTCTTTAGTTATATGTTCAACGTAATCAAGGGCGGGATCTAGTAGTTTTATAAATTCATCCACAATAGTTGCCTTTCAAAATACATATTCTAATAGTATTATATTCAATTTATATAACATTCTCAACTAAAGTGGGAAAGAACCTTTTAAGCGCTTACCTTATACTTGAGATATATACTTTCGGATATGTTGTTAACTAATAATTAGCTTCTTCTGTAGTAACTTATCTTATAGGTATTTATAGTAAAATTGTTCGAAGATTCTTAACTGCAGCGATTATGATGAGTCACCATTTATTTTTTCTAACGATTTAAAATAGGCTAAGGCAACATCCTTAATAAAACAGATATCTTTTTTAGGTTTATTAGATAAAAGCAATATCAGCTGCTTCAGTTGAGAGTCTTCTTCATCAAAGGGAGAAAGCAATAGTGCTGGCTCAATATTTAAAGCAGCAGCTAAACGGATCAAAAGTTCAAGTGAAGGTGACTTCTGTCCCCGTTCCAGATAACCTATGTAAGGACTGCTAACATCCACTCTTTCAGCTAATTCTTCTTGGGTCAAATTATTCAAACGGCGGTAGTAGCGAATATTGGCACCAACTATATTCTGGATAGTTTCCATAAAACACCTCCATTACCATTGTACGCTTGAAGTTATCCTACGCTCAGTAACTGTAAGTAAAGAAAAATGTTGAAAATATATACTAAAAGTCATAAAATGGGAAAGTAAGAGTTTTTTCTATAAATGAGCAAGTATTTGGAACATCTCAAAAGTAGGAATTGAATGGGATATAGGAGTGAAATATGAATTCTCAATATCCGGCGGCGGAAAAAGTAAGCCGTTTTGACCCCTTAGAAATAGAAAAGAGCATCGAAGAGGCCGTCAATATTGCTTGGCTGGAGCAGAGGGATACTTTAGTTTGCAGTGAATTATTGCAGACCCTGATTACGATGTTGGCAGTCAGGGATGAAAGTACTTGGGAACATTCTCTCCGAGTGACTCATCTGGCTATGAAACTGGCTGATGCCACAGATCTTTCTCTGCAGGAAAAAAAGGATTTATACATAGGTGCCTTGCTCCATGATATTGGAAAGGTAGGAATCCCTGACCGGATTTTATATAAGCCGGCACCATTGACAGAGGCTGAATATGAGGTGATGAAGTGTCATGCTGAAATAGGGGCACAGATTCTTGTTCCTTCAAGGCAATTTCGCTCTGCTATTCCTGTCGTCTTGTGTCACCATGAAAGATATGACGGCAGGGGATACCCCTACGGGCTGAAGAGTGAAGAAATTTCATTGCCTGTACGCATCTTGACGATTGCTGATGCCTTTGAAGCAATGATATCTGACCGCCCTTATCGGCGTGCTTTGGGATTAAAAGTGGCATTACGGGAAATTGAAAATCAGCTGGGAAAGCAGTTTGATCCTGACTTGGGATGCGCTTTTGTTCACATGATGAGTGAGTTAGGGCTTGAATGGATGATTGATTTGGCTAATGCACCCTAAAGAATTTGTTACTATTTTTAGATGAAGAAATCATTTGGAAAAGAGGGGAAGCATGCTATAGTAATAGGTATGAATTACTATAAGCAGGGAGATAGTCTATGAATCCTGTATTTATCGTAGTATTTGTTTTGTTCCTTGCGGGCTATGGCGGCCTAAGCTATTATATTGGCCTTCGCGGCTGGCAAGGGTTATTTATGTTCCTCCCCTTCATTGATGAAAAAGTATATTGGCTTATTTTAGCAGGATTTTCCCTTATGTATATAGTGAGTCGGCTGTTGGAAAACAAAATTCCTTTCTTTATTTACCGCTGGCTGAGCGTTCTCGGTTCCTGGTGGCTGGGCTTCATGTTCTATGCCTTTTTGCTTATTCTGCCTTTTGATCTAATTCTTTCTCTCTGTCAGAGTCTGGGACTTACTCCATCGTCACTGGAAGCTGTTTTCTCAGGAACTCCTTATTTAGGTCTAAGCGTTTTTTTGATCATTCTTGCCATTGTTGTTTACGGCGGTTGGAATGCTTGCCATCCTCGCATAAAGCGCTATCAGGTTCAGATTGATAAGTCTGGGGGTGCATTTTCTTCATTGCGCATTGTCATGGTATCCGATCTTCACCTGGGTACAATCGTCGGTCGCGAACGTTTACTGCGCATGATCAAGGAGATTAATGCCCTCCACCCTGACCTTATCTTCTTGGTGGGAGATATCGTTGATGATGAGATACAGCCGTTTTTCAGAGAAAAGATGGGAGAATCTTTTCGGGGACTTAAAGCCGACTTGGGAGTCTATGCTGTGCCGGGCAACCATGAGTATATTAGTAAAGAGCCGGAAGGGATTATCCGTAGCTTGACAGAGGCGGGAGTTAAGGTTCTAAAAGATGAGGTGATAATGATAGAAAACAGCTTTTATCTAGTGGGACGTAATGATGTAAGCCAGCGTAGAATGGAGTCAAGACTGGAAAAGGACCAGAGGATTTCGGAGGCAGAGGCCAGTTTAATAAAGGAAAAAAGTTTAAAGGATATACTGAAGGGTTTGAATTTGGACCTGCCGATGATCCTCCTGGATCACCAACCTAGCCGAATTGCCGAGGCAGCGGAGGCAGGTGTTGATTTGCAGCTATCTGGACATACTCATGCCGGGCAGCTCTTTCCCCTCCGCTGGGTTACTCGTCTTGTGTTTGAGCAGGATTATGGATTGTTATCTAAAGGAAAATACCATGTGATTGTTTCTTCTGGTTATGGAACATGGGGCCCTCCGATTCGTCTTGGAAATAGACCTGAGATAGTGGAGGTCCAGATTGATTTTAGAGAATAGGATAGGGTGTCTCGGAAATATAGAAAAAGGGTGGCGTCTGTAAAAAGTGGACTGCCCCAAACAAAGCGGACATTGAAAAGAAAAGGACTCCTGTTGTAGGATAAAACATATGACAGGAGGTTTTACTATGCCCAGAAAGTACATCCATGCAAAAGCATTAGTTCCAGAAATAATTATTCCTAGATTTTGATACTGAATAAGCCTAGGTGCCAGGTGTTTATATAGAGGAATTTGTTCCTTTTTACCGAATACTAATTTCAATTTATAAAATAGGAGTATAAGGATTAAAGTCCTTTGTTAGCCTTGTGAAGGAGGGGAAAAATGAAAAGAAGTAAACAACAGCAAAATGAAAGAACAAGTTGGGTGAGAAGAGGAAGTATGGCACTCCTTTTGGGCCTGTCTTTAATCCTAAGCGGAATACAGGGGGGAGTGCCGGCTTTTGCGCTTGGCCCTAATCAGACCGCTGCAGAGATTACGGATCATGGTGTTATCCCAAGTGGCTCTGCTTCTGTGGCATCTGATAGTCAGGCGGTTTCCCTGGCGGCTGAATCGGATCAGGTCAAGGCTGAAGCCCGCAGCTATTTGAGCAGCTATTATGTAGACAAAGTGCCGGATAGTGTGCTGAATGCCTCTACCATTGAGGATATGCTTAAGGGACTGAATGATCCGTGGGCCGCTTATTTTACAGCGGAGGAATATGAGGAATTTGCCAACAGCATCGATAACCGGTTTGCCGGTATCGGTGTTCATGTGGAGAAGGACGAGAAGGGTATTTTGATTCAGTCAGTTATCGGCGGTTCTCCGGCAGAAAACGCCGGACTGAAGGCTGAGGATATCATTACCGGAGCAGATGGGCAGAGTCTGCAGGGTATGGAATTGGAGCAGTCCTTGTCTCTGATAAAAGGGGAAGCAGGAACGAAAGTGACCCTAACGGTGGAGCGCCAGGGTCAGACCCTTACAGTCGATGTCATTCGCCAAATCATTGAAGAACCTACCGTCTCCGGTCAGATATTGGATGACGGAATCGGCTATATCGCCATAAACAGCTTTGGAACCAATACGGCCGATGAATTTGCTCAAGTAGCCCAGAATTTGCAAGCACAGTTTGCTCAAAAAGGGGCAAACTCTTTACGGGGCTGGATTATAGATTTGCAGAATAACACGGGAGGGTACTTGGATGCGGCGATCGATTTAGGTTCTTACTTATATGGAACTAAGACGGCTGTTCAGTTGAAAAACCGTTCTCAAAGTCTTCCTTACGGAGCAGATGATGATCATCAGATTGATTTCAAAGCACCGGTGATTTTTCTTACCAATGGCTATACAGCCAGCGCTTCCGAGCTGGTGATGGGCGCAGTGAAAGATTACAATACCGGATTGATTTTAGGAACTCATACTTATGGTAAGGGCATGGTGCAGAGCCTTTTCCAGCTGTCTGACGGCAGTGTGATGAAGTTCACTACTTACCGCTTCTATTCTCCCCTGGGGAATGTGATTCAGGGAAGTGGGATCAGTCCCGATCTAACAATTAAAGATGACAGTTTGGATACTGCCAGGCTTTTACTAAGCGCAAGCAGTGCAGCAACGAGTGGAGCAGGAGATCAGGAAGACCATCGGGGAGTGCTGAAGCTTACCCTTAATGGGCGTACTTTCTACGTTGATCAGAAACAGGCTCAGACACCGGATTTTTGGCAGCCGATGGCGGAATTGATCAAAGCTGCCTCATCCTCTGGTAAGGCGGCGGTGCAGGTGGGTACCGATAAGGGATGGCGGGATTTGAGTAACACTGAGTTGGCCCAGCTATGGCCGGCCTTTTACAGTAACTTTGCTGGGGTGGGAGCGTTGACTAATATCCCACTTAACAAAGTATTCACTGTTAAATTTACCGGTGCGGTAGATTGGACTACTGTCAACGGACAGACGGTGGAGCTGATCAACCAGTCCACCGGGGAGAGGGTTCCCCTCACATTCAGTTATGAGGGTCAGGATACACTGAAAGTGATGCCAGGGAAGGCATTGGAAGCATCCGCTACTTATTGGCTGGTTATCCATCCTGAAATCAAGGGAACCGATGGGAACAGCTTACGGGAAGGGGCAGTTTGTACGGCTAAGACTGTATCAGTGAGCCGTGCGGGAGACAGCCAGGCTAATGGAAGTGGGAGTAAGGCGGCTTGAGAAGTACAGATGTTTTGCGAAGCTGCAAAAAAATATATAGGAATTTTTAAAAGAAGAAGGAGTTTGATAGATAGCATCGAAGTTATTGAAGAACGTATGTTTGGTAAGGAGTGTTGAATCGGGTAGATAAAAATAGTAGAATTGTATCAGGACGAGGTGATGCGTGTTGTCATGTCAAATTCGGGATCCGATACACGGCTTTATTACGGTAAGTGACCTTGAATTAAAAATCGTTGATTCTCTGTCGTTTCAGCGATTGCGTAATATAAAGCAACTGGCAACCACATATTTGGTCTATCCCGGTGCAGAACATACCCGTTTTGGGCATTCACTCGGTGTAATGTACTTAGTGACAAAAGCTTTTGATTCAGCATTGGAAAATTATAAAATGGTTCAGGGGCAGGATCTTTTTGCTCATACACGCAAAGAGTGGTACAGACAACTATTACGACTAATCGCATTAACACATGATCTTGGCCATGCCCCGTTCTCTCATGGCTCAGAGGCACTGTTTGACGGCGGTGCGGAGCATGAGGATTTTACTAAAAAAATTATTTATGAGACTGAGATTGCCCAATATATCCGGGATATTGGGGATGATTTTCGACAAAACCATAATGTTAATGAAGGATATGAAATAACTCCGGAGTTATTATGGCTGATTTATGGAGAGAAGAATCCTGAATTAAATCCCAGCTACATAATGCCTGATTATAAATTTCTCAAAAGTTTTATGGATAGTGAACTTGACTGTGATAAAATGGACTATCTGTTAAGAGATTCATACTATTGCGGTGTTAATTACGGAAAGTATGATCTGAATAGACTCCTTTCTTCTTTGACTATTTATGTCAGATCAAGTGATAATATTATGCAATTAGCTGTTGAGAGAGGCGGTATCCATGCATTTGAGGAGTTTGTTATTGCCAGATATTTTATGTTCATCCAGGTCTATTTCCACAAGACCAGGCGATATTTAGATAAACTTCTTGTTGATAGCATTTCCAGTATTCTCCCTGATGCAAAATACCCTGATGATGTGTGTGAATATTTAATATGGGATGACTTAACCGTCTTGGATAAAATTAAAGAAGCCCAAAATGTCACCCCTGCTGCAGAGAAATTTTTAAAGCGAACAGTTATGTCGTGTGTTTATGAAACACCAACCCATAGTAATCGAGGAAACGACTACCTTATATGTAGCCACATTAAGAAGGAATTAAAAGAGCGGTTGGGATGTAATGTGCTTGAGGACACGGCTAATAAGCTGCCCCACAAAATCCCTACCTTGGAAGAGTACGATGCAAGCAGCGGTAAAGGAATTCCCATTCTAGTTGAATATATGGATAAACCGTCAAGTATTTCAGCAGAATCAATCTTATTGCGTAGCCTGATTAAGCCGATTAACATCAGGAGACTTTATGTGGAGAAACCCCATGCCGCAGAGGCCAGAAAAATTGTCGGTGAGTTTTTAAGAGAAGGAGATGATAATTTATGACGGATATTTCTGATAATGCGGCCTATATCATTAAAAGAATCAACGATATATGGGGCGAGAAACCAGGCAAAAAGACTTTGCAGAAATTGGTTTTCTTGATTGAGCAAAAAGGGATTAATTTAGGTTATGATTATGGACTGCACTTCTATGGACCCTACAGTGCCATTCTAGACGCGGCCACTGCTTTTTTAAGCACGGATGGTGTTATTGAGTTTGACTATTCAGGTCGTTCTCATTTAATGAGTGTTGACGAAAGAAACTTTACCATTAAATCTAATGGATTATCTGAGGAGCAGCTGCAGGAAATCAATGCTTTAATTGAACACTTCCGGGGTCAATCCCCATCGGAACTGGAGTTGTTAACAACTGCTATTTATGCTTATGACCATTTAGAAAATAAGTCGAAGGAAAGTGTAATCAGCGGAGTGCAAAAAATTAAAGGTGAAAAATATTCTAAGGAACATATCGAACACTCATTAGAAAACTTTGAGTATTTTAACAGGCCGCTTTCAACTGAATAACTTCGGGCACGCCTAAATAAGTTTTGATTCGAAATTAGCAAGCGCTTGCGAATTTGGAAAACAGCCATACTAATTATGGAGCATGATCAGAGGTCCGGCTGGGTATGAAGACGATGTAGCAGGACCTTATTTGCATGGAGGAAAAGAAGCCCGGAAAGGGGAGTAAATAATATGAATGGGGATGAGATACCAGGTTTGTGGTTGCTTATCTTCTTAGCCAGCTTGCTCGGCCTGATCATCGGCAGCTTTCTCAATGTGGTCATCTATCGGTTGCCTAAGGGCCAGTCAGTCGTCAGGCCCGGCTCTCATTGCACGGTCTGTGGTCATGAGCTTAAGCCTTGGGAGTTAGTTCCTGTTCTCAGTTATATTTTCCTTAAGGGCCGTTGTGCCCAATGCGGGCAGTCAATCTCCCTCCGTTATCTGGTGGTTGAGCTTTTGACTGCTTTGTTATTTGGTCTGACGGTACTGTTGCGGCCGGAACGCCCTCTGCTTGGTCTGGGTATTGATCTGTGTTTTATCGCATTGCTGATTGCCCTTTCGTTCATCGACTGGGATGTTTTCCTTCTGCCTGATTCTCTGCTCCTATTGGTTGTACTGACAGGAATGGCCAATATCGCCTTAACGGGACAACCGGACTGGTGGGACGGGCTGGCAGGGGCTTTGGGAGCAGGAGGAGTATTCACACTGCTGGCTTACTTGTACCCTCAGGGCATGGGATGGGGTGATGTGAAATTGGTGGCTTCTCTCGGCCTTTATTTAGGTGTTCAGGGGATTTTTGCGACGATTTTCCTGGCCAGCGCGCTGGGAGTTCTGGCCGGTGTGCTAAGGATTGTCATTCTGCATAAAGGATTCAGAGATCCGATCCCTTTTGGCCCGTTTCTGGCGGCAGGAGCCCTGATGATGCTTTGGACACAGCCCTGTCTTGACCGGATTTTCTTATAAGGGAGCTCCTAATAGATCATTGAGAAGTGGGATTACAGGGCCACTGCTCCCCACTGTGGAGATTGGCCCTGTTCTGTGTCCGGCGGGGGCTCTGTGCTATAATTAATATAAATTTTATAGGACTTTTTGCATCCTTATATCATAAAGGAGGATCTCGAACATTGGGCGCAATTTTAGTTTCCGGCGGTGCCGGGTATATCGGCAGCCATACGGTGAAAGCTCTGATTGAGAAAGGCTATAGAGTGGTGGTACTGGACAGCCTGGTCACAGGGCATGTGCAAGCTGTGCCTGCAGGAGCAGATTTCTATCAGGGAGATATTGACGATCAGATGCTGCTTGAGAGCATTACCCAAAAACATGAAGTGGAAGCGGTGATCCATTTTGCCGCCCTCAGTCTGGTGGGGGAATCAATGAAGCAGCCTGATCTCTATTTTAATGAGAATATGGCTAAGACTAACCTGTTTGTGTCCCACCTGATCAAGGCCGGAATTAATAAGATTGTCTTTTCCTCGACGGCGGCTGCCTATGGTTTGCCTGAGGAAGTCCCTCTTACGGAGGAGAGCCGATGCCTTCCCATCAATCCCTACGGATTGTCCAAATTAATGATTGAGCAGTCTTTAGCCTGGTACGAGAGAGCCTATGGGCTGAAATGGATTGCACTGCGCTATTTTAATGCAGCAGGGGCGGCTCTGGATGGTTCAATCGGGGAAGATCATAAACCGGAAACCCATCTGATTCCTCTGGTGTTGAAGACGGCTTTGGGGCAAAGGGAGTCAATCGGGATTTTCGGCACTGACTATCATACTCCGGATGGAACCTGCATCCGGGATTATATTCATGTGCTTGATCTGGCGGAAGTACATATCAGGGCTTTGGAAAAGCTGGATGAGGGGATCTGCGGCGTTTTTAACGTAGGCATGGGCAAAGGGTACTCCGTGCGGGAGGTAATTGAAGAGGCAAAAAGGATCACAGGCAGGGAAATTCCGATTCAGGAGACGGAGCGCCGGGAAGGTGATCCGGATATTCTGGTGGCTGGAGTGGAAAAGATCCGGCATCAATTGGGCTGGGAGGCAAGGTACAGTGATCTGGAAACCATTCTGAAAAGTGCATGGTGTTGGCACTGGGAGCACCCGGAAGGATACAGGTAAAGACAAGGAGAGTAGTGGTAAGGAAAGTGTGCCTGACCGGAAATGTTTAATGGTTTATAAGTAAGATAAAGCAGCATGAATGTTGACCGATTGGCACTGATAAGGATGTATGGTAAACTGTGAATACGGTATGAGTTGTGCGGAAATGTCCGGAATAAATGTTGATCATTGTTGCCTTCTTAGTGAATTACTTAAATAGAGGAATGCAGGAAAGGAGGAAAAAGAGAGTGTCGGATGAGGAATTTAAAGCACGGGTGCTGAAAGAGCTGGCGGACAGCCGAAGAGATATTGCTCAGCTTCAGCAGATGATGGCAGATATGGTTCGCATTGTTGGGAACACAAATGCTATTGTGGAAGAACTACGGCAGGATATCGACATCATGAAAAAAGACATTGTCGTTATGAAGAAAGACATTGTCGTCATAAAAGAAGATATTGATGTCATGAAAAAGGATATTAACAGTATGAAAGAAGAACAGCAGAAGATGAGTGATATTCAAGGGCAGCAGGGACGGGTTTTAGAAATGTTGTCTTATCGATCACTGTCTCATGATGCAGATATCAAGGAATTGCGCAAGGTCAGGTGAAATACAGGTCCATAAGAAAAAGGAAGGCAACAGGTTGAAATGCCTTCCTTTTCTTTATGGGCCTGCATAAGGCCATTTAGAGTTGTGTAATGTTTCCGCTTAATTATTGGTGGTCTGTCCGTTCTGAACGTTAGCTGGATTGCAGCAGCTGTTCCCTGATTGAGGAGTGCTGTTGTCAATGGTGAGTGCTGTGGCAGAAGCCGATCCGCTATCCGTGGATGCACCGACAGCCTGGCAGCAGAAAGCGCGAATGGCTTGAGCGGCCGGAGCCTCCGATGTGGCTGCATAAGCGGCGATCGGTGTAGCGAGTACTAGACCAAGGCCTAAACTGATGACTAACTTTTGCTTATTTAATTTCTTCATTTTTTGCACCTCATTTCCTATATGAGATTTAGTACAGCTTTCAGCTGTTGATAGCAGTCTAGCACACAAATATGTGATTTTTATGTTGATTGGATGTTTTTTTGATTTACAGCAGGAGTTAGACGAATTTTATGGAAATCATACAGGAAGCGACAAAAAACATGACACGGAAAAATGGTTCAAAACATTGGAGCCTGGCTTGATCATTGGGCTGAGCGGCAAAGGAAGGGAAAGAAGAAAAATGGAAAGTAAAAAGAACAAGTTAAAAATAAAGATTACTAAGGATGGGCCATACATAGTATCCGGAGGGGTACCGATGTATAAAGAAACGATTGTGGCCGATGAAAGAGGACGCTCCGATCACTGGGAAAGAGGCAAGCAATATCCGCATCAGGAGACTTATGCCTTGTGCCGCTGCGGTCATTCCAAGAATCCTCCCTATTGTGACGGCAGTCATGGGCGGATAGGGTTTCATGGCCAGGAAACAGCATCCAGAGCAGACTATCTGACTCAGATTGATGCCATTGACGGTCCGGGTGTTATCCT
>JAEWCM010000151.1 GCA_023390635.1 Bacillota bacterium | reverse complement strand
GGTACGCACCGTGCGGATCTTAGACACGGTCAAAGGAGTTATCCGCACCCTGAGCAGGGAAGAGATAAAATTTGGATATCGGGAAAGCTCTCTGCGGGACCAGGATTGGATTTTGGAGGCTGAACTGGTGCTTGCTCCAGGTGACAGGGAAGAGATTATGGCTCAGATGGAGGCCAATCTGGCCCGAAGGAAGGCAGGTCAGCCATTAAACCAACCCAATGCGGGAAGCGTTTTCCGAAATCCTCCCCATGATTCGGCCGGCAGATTAATTGAGGCGGCAGGATGGAAAGGAAAGAGGCAGGGCGGAGCTCAAGTTTCGGAAAAACATGCTAACTTTATTGTTAATACCGGGGAGGCTACGGCTTCTGATATCCTGACCTTGGTTGAAAAAATCCAGGATGATATTAAAGAAAAGTTCGGTGTGATGCTGGAGACTGAAGTCAGGTGTATGGCAGAAGAATTTCAGCTTTCGAAAGATAAAATAGATTGATAAAAGTGGGGGTTAACATCATGATGGGACGCTATGTGATTACCGGAAAGCAGAGGTTGGAGGGGACCATCCGCACGAGCGGGGCGAAGAATTCTTCTCTCCCTTTGATGGCGGCAACGCTTTTGAGTGAAGGGCAATCTGTGTTGGTGGATATTCCTGATTTGGCGGATATAAGACATATGATCGAAGTATTGGAGCGTCTGGGCTGTAAAATATCCAGACAAGGGAATGGACTGTTGATTGATGCAGCCTGTCATTCAGGGTGGGATGTGGATGAAGAACTGATGCGTAAAATGCGGGCTTCTAATTTGATTCTTGGTCCGCTTCTGGCCCGTAACGGTAAAGTCAGACTGGCCAGGCCGGGCGGGTGCGCTATCGGTTCCAGGCCTATGGACCAGCATTTAAAAGGCCTTCAGGAGTTGGGGGTAAAGATTAAAGAAAAGCATGGGTACATTGAAGCAGAAGTAGACCGGTTAACAGGGGGAAATATATATTTGGATGTTCCCAGTGTGGGAGCGACGGAGAATCTGATGATGGCGGCAGTTCTGGCCAAGGGAACCACCTTGATTCAAAACGCGGCCAGAGAGCCGGAAATTGTTGATTTGCAAAATTTCCTGAACAAGATGGGGGCTAAAGTGCGAGGAGCCGGGATGGACATGATTCGCATTGACGGAGTTGACAGCTTGATTCCCGCTGAACACGTTGTGATTTCTGACCGGATTGAGGCAGGGACTCATATGGTGGCGGCAGTCATGACCCAAGGGGATGTGAATGTGGAAAACGTGATTCCCGAGCATTTGGAAGCGGTGATCGCCAAGCTGAAACAAGCCGGCGCGGAGGTACTTGTGGGAGACGATAACGTCAGAGTACGGCAACGGGGAAAGATCAAAGCTATGGACTTGAAAACCATGCCTTATCCCGGATTTCCTACTGATATGCAGCCTCAGTTTATGGCTATGCTGGCTGCTGCGGAGGGGACCAGCATTATGACTGAGACGATTTTTGAAAACCGCTTTCAGCATGTGGATGAGCTGCGCAGAATGGGCGCCCATATCACGATTGAAGGAAGAGCTGCGGTGATCAGGGGCATTGATACGTTAGAAGGTGCTTTTGTGGAGGCGACCGATTTACGGGCGGGAGCGGCACTCTTCTTAGCGGCTTTGGCAGCTGAGGAAGCCACCGTTTTAGAAAAAATTGAACATATTGACCGGGGCTATGAGGGGCTGGAAGAGAAATATTTGGGACTTGGTGCCAAGTTAAGGCGAGTGGAGTCATAGGACCAAAGACCCAAAGTGAATTTTTGGGCTTCTTGTCATACGATTTTTATCCTATAATACATGACAGATGCAGGCGGAATTCGCTATACTTGGGATAGAGGTGTAAGGAGGCTTTTCAGTGAAACCCAAGAAAACGAATTCGTCTTTTCTTTATTTGGCAGTACTGCTTTTGCTTTTTTCTGTAGGGATAACACTGTTTGTCCGTTCCGGTTTCTTTGCCATCAGGGAAATTCAACCTTCCGGATTGGTCAATGTGCAGGCTGAGGAAATTACCCAGCTTAGTTCAGGAGTGATCGGAGAAAACCTGCTGCTCTTTGATGCGGCGGAGTTGGAGCGGAAGATCAAGCTTCACCCGTTAGTTAAGGCAGTGGATTTTCAGCGTAAACTTCCTCATACCTTAGAGATTAAGATTACGGAAAGAATGCCTGCAGCTTTGGTGGCTGTGACCAATGGTGTGATTGAAGTCGATGAAGAAGGTGTCTTTTTAAGGCGTGTGGAAGATTGGCCGGGAAGCTATCCGGTGATTACAGGGGCAGAGATTGCCGATACGGCGGGTCCGGGTCAGGCTTTACCGGATAAGAATCTGGCTGTCGCCTTAAAGCTGCTTGGACAAGCTCCCAAGGAGATGCTTCCACTGATCGGAGAAATCAATGTGAACTCTATCCAGCAGGTCAATTTATTCTTGACCAGCGGGATCGAGGTAAAATTGGGTCACATGGAAAACTGGGAAGGAAAGTTGGTAACCCTGATGGAGTTACTGACCGACAAGGATTTCCAGGCTGTGGAGAAAAGTGTCCGTTATATCGACTTTACTGCGGCTAAACCGGTCATAGGAAAATAATAAGGTTATTTTCCCTTATGCATAATAAATATGCAAAATATTTTATAAATTGATGGTGCAGCCGTTATAATAGGTTAATAAGGTAAAGTGTCAGGGGGCTTTCTAAAATGTGGTTACCAGTATTAGGGTTGATTCTGGGTTTGGCAATCGGCTACTTAAGTCCATTCAGCGTACCGGTTGATTACGCGAAATATTTGTCGGTGGCTTTTTTGGCAGCACTGGATTCTGTTTTAGGAGGAGTAAGGGCGGCCCAGGAAGATCATTTTGACGGCAAGGTATTCATTTCCGGCTTTTTCAGCAACATGCTGCTGGCAGGTTTCCTGGCTTATGTAGGAGACCGGATTGGCGTAGATCTCTATCTGGCTGCTGTGGTGGCATTTGGGGTGCGTTTGTTCCAGAACCTGGCGATTATCCGTCGTCATTTTATCAGGAAGTAATTGACATATTGGTCGCAAACAGCCGCGCTTCGCATCCATGCTCCGCTTAACGCTGGAACTGTGACCCTCAGACCTGATTTGAAGTATCAAGTTCAATATCTGATTGGTAAAAAAAGTATGTAAAATTTTTTCTGTAAAAAGAGGGATAACCACGGGCTGCATAGAATTGATAACGGAATACTTGGCATGGGACAAGCATTTGCCATGATGTCAGGTTTTCGATTGGATAACTATGTTGATTCCCGATTCGTGAAATCAGGTTTTGAGAATTGGATGATTAGATTTAAGATTCGCAGTTATGCTCGATTATGATCAAGATGGAAGGAGAGAAGTCCAACTATGCTAGAATTTGATACGGACTTAAATCAGTTTGCCGAGATAAAAGTCATCGGAGTAGGTGGCGGGGGCAATAACGCTGTGAACCGTATGATCGCTGCCGGTTTAAAAGGTGTGGAATTCCTTTCTGTCAACACGGATGCTCAGGCCTTAAACCTCTCTCGTGCCACACAGAAGGTTCAGATTGGGATAAAGTTAACCAAAGGATTAGGGGCAGGTGCTAACCCGGAAGTAGGAGCGAAAGCTGCGGAAGAGAGCCGGGATGAATTGATGCAGGTGCTGAAAGGTGCGGACATGGTGTTCGTGACCGCTGGAATGGGCGGCGGTACAGGTACCGGTGCAGCTCCTGTCGTGGCTGAGGTAGCGAAAGAAATGGGTGCTCTGACCGTAGGCGTGGTCACCAGGCCCTTTAGTTTTGAAGGCCGCAAGCGGGCCATGCAGGCGGAAAAAGGAATTGCCGATCTGAAAAGCAAGGTGGATACTTTAATCGTGATTCCTAACGACCGTCTGATGCAGGTCGTGGACAAGCATACCACCATTCACGAGGCTTTCCGGATTGCCGATGATGTATTGCGTCAGGGCGTCCAAGGTATCTCTGATTTAATTGCTATGCCTGGCTTCATTAACCTGGACTTTGCCGATGTGAAGACCATCATGATGAACACCGGTTCGGCACTGATGGGAATCGGCCAGGGCACAGGTGAGAACAGAGCAGCTGAAGCGGCCCGCCGGGCAATTTCCAGTCCGCTCCTGGAAACCTCCATTGAAGGAGCAAGAGGCGTCCTTCTCAACATCACAGGCGGAACGAACCTTACGCTGTTTGAAGTGACGGAAGCTTCGGAGATCATTGCCGAGGCAGCCGATCCGGAAGCTAACATTATCTTCGGTGCGGTGATTGACGAAAACCTTAAGGATGAGATCAGGGTAACGGTGATTGCCACCGGTTTTGATGCGGCTGCTCCGTCCTATAGCATTCCCAAGGCGGCAGGAGAGACGGTTAAAGAACCGGAAGTAATCCGGCCGGCTCGCGCTGATCTGGAAGTGGATATTCCGGAGTTTTTGCGCCGGCATCGGTAGGGATACGGTGATTTAGGGTCGCGTAATTTTCTATAGAATTTTAAAGAAATAAAGCTATCGTTTATCTTTTTTAAATAAGAGATAGACGATAGCTTTTTTATTATGGAATCTTTTAGAGTGTGTCTAAATTTGTAGTTATATAAGAAAAAATGCAGGATAATGTTGGAAAATAAATATATAAAATTACAGGATTTTATATATTAGACATAGAAATAAATAAAACCCAAAAAAAGAACTAAATGTTACTACTTTCGACTAAAAAGTTCTTTTAGAAATTTTCTGTTTTTTTCGAATATATTTAACTTTTTAAGGAGGATAGAGCTTTTATGTATTTTAAAAAATCGTCTTTGAAAAAACTATTCTTGAGAAATTTGGGCCTAATATTAATCACATTAGCTAGCGTTAGTGCTTTTCCTAAGATTCTATTAGCTGATCAGGCCTGGTACCAGGGATTAGGGTACCAGGCGGGAGCGTACGATCCTAGTGGAGAGCAGCCGGCAAGCGAAAACTGGAGCCGTCAGTCGGAGCAGACGGGAGTGCAGAGCAGCCCACAAGAGAGTTGGAAGGCAGTGACGGGGGGAGCGATCCGCTCATCGGCAGTCATCGGCAGGGATGGAACAGTATATGTAGGGTCCCAGGATAAGAAGGTGTATGCATATAACGCCGATGGAAGCCTGAAGTGGAGTTACCTGACAGGGGGGGCGATCAGTCTTGCCCCGGTGATAGGAGCAGATGGAGCCATCTATGCGGAGTCGGGAGACGGGAAGCTGTATGCGCTGAAGGCGGATGGAACCCTGAAGTGGAGTTATACGACGGGGAGCAGTTCCAGTTCTCCGGCATTGGGGGCAGATGGAACGATTTATTTAGGGGGATCGAACTATCTGTATGCGTTAAATGGAGATGGAAGTCTGAAATGGCGGGTTTCGATTAGTGGAACGCTGGGGTCACCGGCAATTGGGAGTAATGGAGTTATCTATGTGGGAACGATGAGTGGGGCAGCTAATCTGTATGCGATTAACCCGAATGGAACGCAGCAATGGGTATATACGGTGAGCACCAGCTCAAGTTATTATGGAGTGTCTAATCCGACGATTGGGCCAGATGGGACAATCCATTTTGGGTCGAACTACAGCAGAACTTATGCCTTAAACCCGGGGGGGACATTGAAGTGGTCGTATGTTACGGGGAATACAGGAACGTCAACACCGGCGGTAGGAAGTGAAGGGACAATCTACATTGGTTCCGCCGATGGAAAGGTGTATGCGCTGAAAGGGGATGGAACCCTGAAGTGGAACTATGCGACGACGGGAGGAGTGATCAATGGATCATCGCCGATCGTGGATAGACAGGGAGTCGTGTATATCGGGAGTACAAACCGGAATGTGTATGCATTAAATGGAGCAGATGGAAGCCTGAAGTGGAAGTATGGACTGGGGGGAGCGATCTACAGCTCGCCGGCCATTGGTAAGGATGGAAGAATCTATGTGGGAGCAGATGACTACAGCCTGTATGCGATCGGAGGGTATGCCGGAACAGGGATGGCAGATCACTTAAGTGTGAGTTCCACCAGCAACACATTAGATGGGGCCGGGACAGGAAAGAATACAATTCCCTTAAGAGTGACGGTCCATTATGGGGATGGAAGCAGCCTGGATGTGACAGAGCTGGCAAAGTGGAGCACAGATAAGCCGGAGATTGCCCTGGTGTCCAAGGGAGTGGTCCAGGGAAGAGGAATTGGGACAGCAACCGTAACGGTAGAATTTGAAGGAAAAAGCACCACAGTGACGGTGAACGTGGTGTCTCTGGCGGAAACCTGGTACCAGGGTTCAGGATACCAAGAGGGGACGTACGACCTGAGTGGGGAGCAGCCGGCGAGTGAGAACTGGAGTCGTCAGTCGGAGCAGACGGGAGTGAAGAGCAGCCCGCAGGAGAGCTGGAAGGCGGTGACAGGGGGAGCCGTTCGGTCATCGGCGGTCATCGGCAGGGATGGAACAGTGTACGTGGGGTCCCAGGATAGGAAGGTGTATGCGTATAACGCAGATGGGAGTCTGAAGTGGAGTTACCTGACAGGGGGGACGATTAATGGAGCTCCTGTCATTGGGGGAGATGGAACGGTCTATATC
>JAEWCM010000109.1 GCA_023390635.1 Bacillota bacterium | reverse complement strand
ATCCAATACTTACCCCTAAAAGGACCTCCGACAGCAGCACCAGCAAAACAGGCAGTTCGTATTGTCCCCAATCTGCCTTCAATACGAACTTGCTGAACAGTACCACTACCAGCACAAAGATAAAGTTTACCAAGGTGGAGCTGATCACCTTACCGGCAAATATCTCTCCTTTAGTCACGGGAGCGGCACTTAATCTGAGACTGGTCTTGCGGGTCCTCTCGCCACGAATCAGGTAGACCCCCGATAAGCAGGAATAAAGGGCAATCATGGTAGACATTGCTACAGCATAATAATCTACGGAACCGGGTTTTTTATCTTTATTCAGGGCCGTCTCTTGTATTTCTACCGCAGGATAAGCAGAAGCCTTAAGCAGCTTCTGAACAGTGGTCGGATCCGCTTTCAGGGCCGCTGTGATTAGATTATACTTATCGGCAAAAACCGCCAAGGTTCCCTGCAGGACATTGTTTTCCACCGCATGCCTGGTTCCGCCGTAATATAGAATTCCCTCATCGCTGAGCTCGACATAGGCCGTATAGTAATCCTTCCTCACATCCTCTTGGCCGTCAGCCCCGGCAGGCAGGGGAACCAGCTTGATTTTATCTGCCGTCACAACTTTGGCAAATTCCTGCCAATAGCCTTCCAACTGCCGGTTCTGAATTCCATCCTTATACAAAAGGGTCATATCCCCTATTTTAAAATCGCTGGAGAAGGTGTTGGACAATGCCGTTCCCAAAATGATCATCAAGACGATGGGAAAGGCAATCATAAACAAAAAGGTTCTCTTGTCACGCAGTCTCGTGCGCAATTCTTTGCCGATGATATGCACGATATTCACAGATCATCCCTCCTTAATCACGCAAATTTCGGCCGGTCAAGGTTAAAAACACGGTTTCT
The DNA here is from genome assembly GCA_023390635.1 of Bacillota bacterium. Taxonomy (GTDB): domain Bacteria; phylum Bacillota; class Desulfitobacteriia; order Desulfitobacteriales; family Desulfitobacteriaceae; genus JAEWCM01. The sequence goes on along the minus strand of JAEWCM010000109.1, from coordinate 18,682 downwards.
AAATTAGGCTCTTGTTCCTCCACCGAACGAATCTCAACCTGATCCTGAATTAATTGCTGAATGATGGCATTGAGATTGTTTACCTCCGTTTTAGAGCTGATCTTGATCATCTGTTCCTCTTGCCCCACCCGGATCACTCCCGCTATCTGCCTGAGCTTCTCCAGATTCGGAGTATGATTGCTCCGATAGCCGATCCAAATTTCCTTGGCGTCAGTAATCATTGATTTAAGCTGTTCCTTCGTCCCTTCAGCAATCACCTTCCCATGATCGACGATGGCAATCCTCGTACAAATCTCCTCAACCTCTTCCATATAGTGGCTGGTGTAAATAATAGTGCATCCCATCCCATTGAGCTGTTTGACAGACTTTAAAATATAGTTGCGGGATTGGGGATCAATCCCTACCGTTGGTTCATCCATTATGATCAGTTTAGGGCGATGGGCAATGGCGCAAGCGATATTAAGCCGCCGTTTCATGCCACCGGAAAAATCTTCCGGGTAACTTTTTCCCTTATCGGCCAAACCCACAAAAGCCAAAGCCTCTTCCGTCCTTTCTTTGAGAACTTCTCCCCGCAGTCCGTAGAGACCGGCAAAGAAGCTTACATTCTCATAAGCCGTCATATCTTCGTAAATGGCCAGATCTTGTGGCACTACTCCTAAATTCATTTTGGCAAATTTGCTGTTTTGGGCGATATTTTTACCCAGCACCATTATCTGCCCCCCGGTGGGACGCTGCAAGGATGCGATCATATTTATGGTCGTGCTCTTGCCTGCCCCGTTCGCCCCTAGAAAACCGAAGATTTCTCCTTCCTTCACTATCAGGTTCATCTTATCTACTGCAATTAGATCACCAAACTTTTTTGTCAGTTCTCTAAGCTCTAATACATTCATCTTTCGATCACTCCCCTTCATGAAATTAATAACATGCTCATTATAAAAAAAAGAATAAACTTACAACAGTGTATAAGTTCACTCTTTCACCATGAATAAATTCATAATTTTTGTTGGATAGGCAGCAAAATGATGACACTAAAACCTTTACTGCCATCCACAATCACCGTTCCTCCTGCCTCCGCCGTCCTCTCTTCCATGCCTAATATTCCCAAACCCTTGATCACCGCCCCTGCCCCCCGACCATTGTCTCTGACCCCAACTCGGACAAAACGAGGCAGGAGTGAAATTTCAATTTCCAGAACGGAGGCTCCGCTGTATTTCAGGCTGTTGGTCACCGCTTCCACTATGTTATCGATAATAATTCGCCATTGGTAAGGTGTAATGGTGTCCATATCTCCTCTATGAGTAAGATTGATCCTCATTGGATATTGGAGGGACAACTCATGGACAAAGAGGCGTAAGCGATTAAATCCCAGCTCCTCCTGTTTCGGTTTCATATCCTTTAATGTCAGCCTGATTTGTTCCAGCCCTTCTTTGGATATGGTGATAGCGTTTCCGAGCAATTCTTGGGCTTTTCTCTGATCTACACCCAGCAGGCGTTTAGCTGCCTCCATTTGAATCAAACCACCAGCCATGGCATGACCAATCTCATCATGTATCTGTTGGGAAAGCCGGTTGCGTTCCTCCAGCCTGACCGTATAGTCCGATTGGCGGATGTAGGCATTACGATCATGGAGAGAACGGGAAAGTTGAACAATTTTTCTTTCCATATCTTCCATCTTATTCTGCTGCTTCCTCAGCCTCTGCTCGTAATATCCAGCCCCTGCACAAAGGAGAAAACTGAGCAAAGCCAAAGCGATATAATCAGGATACAAGGACTGGGGAATCCAGATCACGGGAATCAGCATCAGCAGCCCCACAATCCGGCTCCTGTGCACTCTATAAGTGGCAACTTCATAAAGATTTGGTGGTAACAAGATCCAGAATAAGGGATTTAGAACCGAAGCCCCGACTCCAATCGCTATGATCGATAGAAGTGCCAGTATTAGCTTAAAACTGACCTTTTTAAATATTCCTTCCGCCACGTTGAGACAGATATAAAGCAAATAAAAAAACACATGCCATGAACTGTCCAGGGCAGGTGTCAAATAGACCGCCAATATTAAATAAAACAGCAGAATTGCCTTATCAGCCATAGTCCATAATTCTCTCATTTCGATGGCTCCTTATTCATCAGACAAGGTTACCTTACCTGTCAGATAGTAGATGGCAATCTGAGTTCGGTGATCCAAACCTGTCTTATTCAAAATCGAAGTGATATGATTGGCAATTGTTCCTTCAGAAATAAAAAGCTTGCCGGCAATCTGCTTATTGGACAACCCTTTGGCCACCTGGGCCATTACTTCCACTTCTCGGTCAGTAAAGAAGGAAAGATCGGCTTTCTTCTCCGACAGTGCAGATCTGTAAAATGCGCTGCCCGTATTCTGTCCGCTCGCTTCTTCATGTTTTTCCTGAACGAGGTTAGATTTGATCTTATCAAGCACAGTCGCCTGCAAAACGTGATGATTATGGTGAACACTTTTAATAGCGTCACAGATCTGCTCCGGATCATTATTCTTCAACAGATACCCTCGGGCTCCACAGCGAATCGCATCTAAAACAAACTCATCATCATCGAACGTCGTCAAAATTAAAGGTTTAGCCTGTGTCTGCTCCACAATCAGCTTGGTAGCCTCCACACCGTTCATATCAGGCATTCTGATATCCAGCAAAGCCACATCCACTTCGTGGTCAAGACAAAAAGTCACCGCCTGCCGCCCATCTTCCACCGCACCTACCACCTCAAAATCAGGGAAGCTATTTAGAATAATTTTCATCCCTTCCCGAATCAGGGGATTATCATCGGCAATCAAGACTTTAATTTTCATCGATAACCTCTATTCATTGCTGTTCGGAAAAGATACCAATCATCCGTACCTTGGCATAGCGGCTGTCTCTCAAATCCTGGGCGCTTTTCCCTCTTAAGCGTACTAAATATCCCGCAATAGCCTGTGATAATGCCTCAGCCGCTATCTGAGGATTTTTGTGCGCTCCTCCCAGTGGTTCCTTAACAATCTGATCAGAAATTCCAAATTCACGAAGATCCTTGGCAGTAAAACGCAGCGCCTCCGCTGCATCCCTGGCTTTTTGAGCATCCTTCCAAAGGATTGATGCACAGCTTTCAGGAGCGATCACTGAGTAAAAAGCATTCTCCAGCATCAGGATCACATTGCCTACTCCCAAAGCCAATGCTCCGCCGCTTCCTCCCTCACCAATAATCGTGGAAATTACCGGAACCCGCAATCCTGCCATCGTCTGAATACAACGGGCAATCGCTTCCCCCTGACCTCTTTGCTCCGCATTTAAATCACAAGCAGCACCCGGCGTATCAATAAAGGTGAGCACAGGACGATTAAATTTGTCCGCCTGTTCCATTAACCTCAATGCTTTCCGATAACCCTCAGGATGGGGCATACCAAAATTGCGTTTAATATTTTCTTTGGTATCTTTTCCCTTGAGCTGAGCAATCACTGTGACAGGAATGCCACGGAAGATCCCGATCCCACCAGCGATTGCCGGATCATCACCGTATAGCCTGTCACCTTTTAACTCTATAAAATCTTCAAACAGAAAACGCAGATAATCATAAAAGTTTGGCCTTTCCGGATGTCTGGCAATCTGTACTCTCTGCCATGGTTCCAAGTTAGTATAAATATCATTGCGCAGCTCAGATGCCTTCTGCTCTAATTTCTCAATTTCGCCTGATATATCTATGCCCTTTTCCTTGGAAAAGGACTGTAATTCCCTTATCTTATTTTCCAATTCCAGCAGGGGTTTCTCGAAATCAAATAATTGAGTCATGAGACACCTCTTTCTGATGATAGCGAAGTAAGCGCGCTAAGACAGAACGCATTTCATTCCTTTCCACGACTAAATCGATCATCCCATGATCTTGATTATACTCAGCCGTTTGCGCTCCAGGCGGCAACTCCTGCCGTATGGTCTGTTTGATAACTCTTGGGCCGGTAAAGCCGATTAAAGCCCCTGGTTCGGCGATATGGATGTCTCCCAAAGAAGCATAACTGGCAGTCACTCCGCCAAACGTCGGATCAGTCAGAACCGAAATATAAAGCAGGCCTGACTCAGCAAAGCGACCTAAAGCTGCACTGGTCTTAGCCATTTGGTAGAGAGAGAAAATCCCCTCTTGCATTCTTGCGCCCCCGGATGTAGAAAAGATGATCAGCGGCAACTGAAGGCGCAAGGCTCGTTCAATGGTCCTGGTCAGTCTTTCTCCGACCACAGAACCCATGCTCCCCATCATAAAATTACTCTCATTGAAAGCCAGCGCAACAGAAATACCTTCCACAGTGCCCTGACCGCACAGGACTCCTTCAGTCAGCTGACTTTTTTCTCTGGCCTCGGATAGCTTTTTCTGATAGCCGGGAAAATTCAGAGGATCTGGCGTCTCCAAACGCTCTACGCCCCATTCAGTGAAACTCCCCTCATCCACCAGAAGATTCAAGCGTTCTCTGGCAGAAATTCGAAAATGATAATGGCACTGAGGACAAACCTGAGCGTTATCTATTAAATCCTGATTAAACAAAACTGCCCCGCATTGAGGACATTTCACCCACACACCATCAGGAATTTCTCGACGCGGAACAGCAGTTTTTCTGCTGTCTTCCCCTGCTTTTACGTGCTCACCCTGTTTTAAGGTAACGTATTTTTGTTGTTTGCGAAATAGATCTTTTAGCATCACTATATACCCATCGTCTCAGTAATAATTTCATGAGCTTCTTCCGCTTCTGATTCTGGCACTAAGATTTCAACGGAAGCATGTTCACCCAACTGAGCTGATCCAATAGGGCGCAACTGTACCAGCATTCCCTCATCAGCCAGCTTTTTCTTATATTTGTCAGCAATTACTTTATTCGGCGCAATATAAATGACTGTCCACATCCTGCCGATCACCTCTTGTCAATCAGAGAATTATTTATAGCAAGTATAAAGACTAATGATGTCTTAACTGTGAATATTCCAAGTCCGCTACCATAGTGAACCTGTCTAATAATATCATAGGGAAATTTAGAGTGCAACCAATCTCAAAGGAGGGACCAACCCTAGCATTTTTTATCTTATAGTTTATATTTCGCCAGTAACGCTCTTTCCACATTAGGTGGAACATACTCACTAATCCCGGCCCGCAGACTGGCAGCCCACTTAATAGAGGAAGAACTTATAAAAGAAAAATCGCTTTGCGTCATTAAAAATACTGTTTCAATATCGGGAGCAATCTTTTGATTCATCAAAGTCAATTGAAATTCATAATCGAAGTCAGCGGTAAAACGTAGTCCGCGAATCAAAGCAATTGCCCCTTTTTGACGGGCAAATTCAACCGTTAATCCATCAAACCCTTCTACCACAACTCTTTTCATGCCCTCTGTTGCTTCTTTAATCAGGCTTATGCGTTCATCCATAGAAAAGAGCGGCGTCTTATTGCTATCTGAAGCCACCGCCACGACCACCTGATCAAATAGATCCAAAGAGCGGCGGAGGATATCCAAATGACCATTAGTTACAGGGTCAAATGTACCAGGGTAAACACCTATTTTCACAGTCGTTTCTCCTTTACCAATATGAACTCTTGTCATAGCTTATTCATGTTTACATATTTTAATTTATTTTTGTTTTTTTATTTCCAAGCAATATTTTTTTCTCCCAATAGTTCTGCCAGGCACTCTTCCACTTTAGGTTCCGCCTTGATCCAAAATTTCTCCTCACACATAATTAACTTTTTATCTTTTTCGAAGTAAAAATATACCGGATTGCTGCCGTGAAATTTCTCTAAAACTCTAATCACCTTTTCTGTGAGAAAAGGATCTTCTTGAGTTATACGCAGATAGAGTTTTCTTGCCATCTCTTCTCTATTCATTTTGATCTGCCGATTTTCTCCGATTTGCCTTTTGCCTGGCTTATATTCATCTAAAGAAGTAACATTCTCGGCGAAAACCTTACCCTCATCATCCTGAACATTATAACGGCCCTCCACAATCACAATCTGGTCATTCCCTAAGCCATGCAAACGGGCAAAAGTTCTGGGGAACAGTAATATTTCCACACCGGCTACCAAATCCTCTAGGACAAAGCTGGCCATCATCTCCCCTTTACGGGTCATATTCTGTCGGTATCCAGTGATAATCCCTCCCAAAATGACCTTATCTTCCTTAGCCTGCTCAATGCAAGTGGTAATATCGGAAGTAGCCACTTCTTCCAGTCTTGGCAGTAAGGCAGCGAGGGGATGTCCGCTTAAATAGAGTCCCAGATACTCTTTTTCCAGCGCCAATAATTCGCCATGAGCATATTCAGGCACATCCGGCAGCTCAACCGCTTCCTCCAGCCCCCCTCCTAAATCGGAGCTAATATCGAATAATGACATTTGACCGTCTATTTTTTCTTTCTGACGCCGCAGGGCTAAATTCAAAACCTGATCTAATCCTTCCAAAGCCTGCCTGCGTCCAGCCAAAGAGGAAAAGGCCCCTGCCTTAATCAAACTCTCCAGTACTCGTTTATTCAAAACCTTAGCATCTACGCGCAAACAGAAGTCATAAAGAGACTGAAAGGCTCCCTCCTCCCGAGCCTCCAGAATCTTTTCCACCACGTTGATACCTACATTACGAATGGCCCCAAATCCGAAGCGAATACCCTGTGTTTCCAAAGAAAACCCGGCCTGACTATATTGAACATCAGGAGGCAGTACCTCAATCCCGCTGTTTCGGGCTTCCTGAATATAATAGGCGATTTTATCGGAAGAGCCCATCACGGTGCTGAGCAGTGCTGCCATGAATTCTAATGGATAATTAGCTTTTAAGTAGGCAGTTTCATAGGAAATCACTGCATAAGCAGTAGCATGGCCTTTATTGAAACCGTACTGAGCAAACTTTGCCATTAAATCAAAAATCTCTTCCGCAGCATCCTGAGGTATCCCAAGTCTTAGCGCCCCTTGGATAACCCAGTTTCCCAACTCGTCTTGCAAGCCGTAAATGAAGTTATGCCTCTCCTCATCCATGATCTCTTTTTTCTTTTTACCCATCGCTCTCCGCAGCAAATCCGCCCTACCGAGAGAGTACCCTCCCAGATCCCTGGCAATCTGCATGACTTGTTCCTGATAGACGATGATGCCATACGTGGATTTAAGAATCGGCTCAAGTTTTGGGTGCAAATATTTAGTCGCTCCACCGTGCTTCCGGCGGATAAATTCAGGAATCTGCTCCATAGGTCCTGGTCTGTAAAGTGCCAGAACAGCGATAATATCATCAAAGCAAGAAGGTTTTAAATCTTTCAGGATGGAACGCATTCCTCCGCTTTCCAGCTGGAAAACCCCGCTGCTGTTTCCTGCGGAAAGGAGTTCGTATGTTTTTGGATCATCCATAGGCAACCTGTTAAGATAAATCTTCTTCCCTGTCGTCTTTTCAATCCATTGCACACTTTCCTGTAAGATTGTTAAATTGCGCAAGCCAAGAAAATCCATCTTTAAGAGTCCAATTTCCTCCACCGTTTTCATCGGAAACTGAGTCATCAAAAAACCATCGGAAGTCCTTTGCAGCGGAAGATACTGAGTCAAGGCTTCTTTAGCAATCACCACTCCGGCAGCATGGGTGGAAGCATGACGAGGCATGCCCTCAATGGCAGAAGCCAGGCGGTATAATTCCTTTATTTGGTCGTCCTCTTCCATCATTTGGCTCAATTCTCCAGAAACATTAAGAGCCTTTTCCAGGGTCATACCTGGCTCATTCGGTATGGCCTTAGCCACTTTATCAACCCGGGCCAACGGTATTCCCAGCACCCGGCCCACATCCCGAATCGCACCCTTGGCACCCATCGTACCAAAGGTAATGATCTGGCAAACCTTATCCTCCCCGTATTTCCGGGTAACATACTGAATCACTTTTTCCCGGCCGTCCGGATCAAAATCAATATCGATATCAGGCATGCTGATCCGTTCAGGATTCAAAAAACGTTCAAACAGCAGGTCATGATCCAAAGGCTCTACTGCAGTTATCCCCAAAAGATAGGCAACCATGCTTGCCGCCGCTGAACCTCTCCCCGGCCCTACCACTACCCCATTTTCCCTGGCATAGCGGCAAAAATCGGCAACAATAAGAAAATAGCCGGAAAAACCTGTTTCAGAAATAATACCCAATTCATATTCCAGGCGTTCTCTCTTGTCCTGGGAAGCACCCGGATAAAACTCGTCAAAAGACTTCAGACATTCTGCCCTCAGATAAGAATCCAATGTCATGCCCGCAGGAACGACAAAATCAGGCAAGAAATGCCTTCCAAATTCAAATTCTACATTGCACCGTTCAGCGATATGATAAGTATTCTCCAATAATTCGGGATGATCCCCAAATAAGAGAGTCATCTCTCCCTCCGTCTTGAGGTACATCTCCTGGCTGGAAAAGCTCATACGTGTCGTATCTGCCAACGTCTTTCCGGTTTGGATACATAAAAGAACGTCCTGAACAAAAGCATCTTCTTTCTCTACATAGTGGCTGTCATTGGTTACAACCATGGGAATTCCCGTGACTTCATGCACCTGCCACATTCCTGCGTTGACCTTCCGCTGTTCAGCCATTCCATGGTCCTGCAGTTCCAGAAAGAAGTTGCCCTTGCCAAAAATCTCTTCATACTCTTGAGCTGATTTACATGCCTTTTCCAGTTGATCCTGTAAAAGGCAGGACGAAACTTCTCCCGCCAGACAAGCGCTAAGAGCAATCAACCCCTTAGCGTGTTTTCTCAACAATTCCTTGTCTACCCGCGGTTTGTAGTAGAAACCCTCCACATGGGCCATCGACACCAGATAAACCAGATTGCGGTAACCTTCTTCATTTTCCGCTAAAAGGACCAGATGATAGTTCCGGTCATCTTTACCGGAGACACGATCCAGTCTGGAGTGAGGGGCTACATACACCTCGCACCCAATAATCGGCTTAACTCCCGCTTTCTTGCACGCTTTATAAAAATCAATCACACCGTACATAACGCCATGATCTGTAATTGCCAATGCAGACATTCCGGATTGAGCCGCTTTATTTACCAATTTATCCAAACGGGCCGCTCCGTCCAGCAAACTGTATTCTGTATGAACGTGCAGGTGGGTAAACATCTCAATTCCTCCTTGTCTGCCAAATATCATAAACTCATTTTACTACAGCTTAGGGCAACAGAAAAGCCGGCCGTGGATTGTCTTCCGGGCCGGCTCGGTCTGTTATTTCCTACAAGTTATCATGAACTCAGCTTCTTTTCCGCAAACCTGGCAGTCATTAACCCCTTAGCCACAATTTCTCCCTCCGACTCCACTGCAATCTCAATATTGCAATGCTTCTTGGCTACCAGAAGTAGTTTTGCACTCACTTCAATCTCTGCCCCTATTGGAAGAGGATGAAGCTGATAAATTGTAAAGTTTTCCGTAATAGCATCTAAGCGGTGCTGTTTGCGTAACGCAATATAGCCCGCCATATTCATCACGGTAACCAAGGTCCCGCAGCTGGTAGACCCAAAATCATTGACCATAAACCGAGTAATCTCTCCCTTAATTGTGAGATCTTCCCGGTTCTCCATATAGTGAAAACCACTCAAAATCATATTATCTACCGTTTCACCAAATTGAGGCTGTTTTTGAATCTGCTGATAAGCCTCAATCACATCCTGAAGACTGATAATCCCAGTCAGGACATCCTCTTCCACTACGGCAGCCACTTCATAACCTTCCCATACCATAATCCGGGAAACATGCGTCACTGCATCATCCTTATTCACTACAAAGGGATTTTTATTCATTACATCAGTAATAGGAATGGCATGATCTGCTCCTGCCACATCTCTGGCTGTCACCATACCTATTACCTTCATATCGTCATCCACTACCGGGAAACGGGAATGAGTCGTCATCTGGTAGAGTTCATGCCAGGCTGCAACAGTAGCTGTATCAGTTAAATAAGCCACATCCCTTACCATAATATCCTCTACTAAAATGAGCTCTTTTTCAATCAGTCTGTCATATAAGGCCCGATTGATCATTGCGGTTACAGCAAACGTATCATAAGGAGATTGGATAATCGCCAAGTCCTTCTCCCTGGCTAAAGCCACAATGTCATCCTCCAACTCTAATCCGCCCGTAGTCAGAAGATGTGCGCCGTTTAACAGAGCCAGTCGTTGTGCATCTTGCCTGTTTCCCACAATGCATAATGCCCCTGCCTCGATAAAATGTTCCATCGCCTCCAATTCCATGGCTGCAATAACAAATTTGGCCGGGGTATGATCTAAATGCTCAAAGCCACAAATTACAATGCCCTCAACAATTTGAGAAACTTCACGCAGCGTTAAATCTTCAATTTGCCGCTCTTTTACTCCCTCAATACGAATAGTGCCAACTTTAGGAATTGAACGCACAAACCCTTTACCTTCAGCCTCTTTAATGGCCCGGTAGGCAGTACCTTCACTTACATCCAACTCTTTAGCAATAAACCGAACAGAAACCTTGCTGCCTATAGCAAGGTTCTCAATAAAACTCAAAATTTGTTGATGCTTAGTTTGACTCAAGCTTAACTCTCCTCAAGTGCTATTACACACTTTTTCTTTGTATTATAACACAAAGAAATTTCTAATTCCATGTTTCAAATTACACCCTAATTTAAGATGATTTTGAATCATTATCTTTTTGACCCTTTAAGCGTTGAGTCATATAACCGCCAATCCTTCCTGCCTCTTGCGCACTTAGAGAATACCAGCCTTTCTTTTGGACCTTTTCCATTAAACCCAGTTCTGCGGCAATCTCCATCTTAAGATCTTCCAAGGGATCTATCCTTTTAATTTTCGGCTTTACTTTCCTTTTATTTGTTTCACCCATCTTAATATTCTCTCCTTATCAGAAAGTCACTTCAAATGATCCGATGATGATCGAGTTTGAAAAAATAAGGATCATAATGCGCACAGCTCGTCTTCAAGATTCCTCCCCGATTTTCCAGCCGGCAACGGCCATCTATAGAATATAAACAATGAGCATTACATAATTTATTTGTCATGATTGCCATCTCCTTTTCTAAAATTTTGCCCATTTTAAATAAAAAATATCCTGCCTTATCAAAGGCAGGATATTTAAAATATTTTTAGCTAAGTATTTATTTTACTCTTTTGAATGCTGACTCTTTAAATAAGATAACTTTAAATTTATGGATTCAAATAGGACTGCAAGTTAGTCCATAAATCAGGATAGCTCAAATTCATCTCCCAAAGAGCGATACCTCCTAGATCTCTTCTGCGGGCCAAATTGATTTTCTCTCTTAAACTGCGCAGTTCCTCAAAATACACCGTATGATTCTGCCCCTCAGAAGTATATCGGAAATATGCCGAATGCTGGTCTTCATCCCACTGAATCGGTGCACCATAACGGCGAGCCACTTGGATCGCTCGCTCCCTTCCGATCACTTGAGCCTTTCCACGCGCAGTCCAATCATAACCATATAGAGGGATTCCCAAAAACAACTTCCATGCAGGAATACCACTGGCTAATGCATAATCCACTACCCGCTCATCCCAAGGCAAAGACGCGACTGAACCGGGATCACTGCCTGGCCAATGCTCTTCGTAAGTCATCAGTACAATACCGTTAAAATTAATTCTGCCTAAAGTAGGATAATGAAAAGCCCCTTTCCACTCATCCGTCGGTTCATCCTTTATCTGCGCCGGAACGTCCAACATCACCAAATAGTTCTCACTTCGCAATTGATTAGTCCAAGACTCAAGCAAATTAGCAAAAGGAATTCGGTCTTCAGGCAAAGCCTTTTCTAAATCAAAATTTACCCCGTCTGCTTGGTAGCTACGCAGCATTGTCCGGATATTTTGCAGTACACGATAAGCGAATCCCTGGTCATGAGTCAAGCGGGAAAGTAAAGGACTGGAAAAGCTTCCTTGCCGGGTCAGATTGGAGATTACAATTAAGACCTTGATTCCCCTTCGATGGGCCTCTTGAATCAAACGCCGGCTCGGTTCCCCGCTCAATTCACCATTAGGTAAAATAGAAATTTGAAAAAGGGCTATATAATCAAGCTGTGAACCATATTGGAGAAAATAGCGATAGCCTTTAGCATTTTCATCTAAGCCGTTGTAAAATCCGAACACCTGCAGTGCCAAATTTATTCCTCCTTCCAAACCAGTGCTTTGGCACTACAGTATATGCTCAAGAAAAGGAGAAGGAGGCAATTGGTGATTATTGATAGCCATTTTTTATTTTCCGGCTCGTTTTCCCGGTACGAGAAAGTAGCTGGTTTTACGCATAAAGATCAAGCCCAGTAAAAATAAATCAAAGATTAAAAGCACGGCAGCCCAGATCCAGCCTTTAGAAGTTCCTAGTATAGCAGTTAGGCCAAAACAGGTACTCAAACCGTAAAGAATTAATACAGCTTGACGTTGCGTATAACCCATGTCCAACAAACGGTGATGCAAGTGACCTCTGTCTGCCTTGCTGATCGATTGTCCTTTTAATTTTCGGCGTACGATAGCAAACGTCAAATCAGTCAGGGGCATTCCTAAAACAATGAGTGGGAATACCAAACCCAAAATAGTCGCTGTTTTTAAGAGACCCATGATCGATATACCGCCAATCATATAGCCCAGAAACATACTTCCTGTATCACCCATGAAAATCTTTGCAGGGAAGAAGTTAAAAAACAGAAAGCCTAAAGCAGCCCCGGCCAAAGCCATGGTTAAATTAGCAGCCGGATACTGTGAAATACGATGAGCCGACCAGAACAGGATCAGAGCAGCACCAAAACAAATTCCCGCCGCCAGTCCATCAAGTCCGTCAGAAATATTGACCGTATTCACCAGACCCACAATCCAAAGAACAATCAAAATCATTCCTAACCAGCTTAGATTAGGATGAGAAAACTCAACCACTCCAATCACAGGCAGGGAAATGTTTTCAACTGAAAAACCAAAAAAAAGTAAAGCCACCGCCGCTACCACCTGACAAATCAATTTGGGTAAAGGGCGGAGTTCTTTAATATCATCCCATATTCCAGCAATCAAAATAATTGTACTGCCGATAAACAAACCTAAAAACATTCTGTTCCAAGGTTGAGTTAGCAACACCGTAAGCCAGAAAGCAGCATACATAGCCAATCCGCCCAGGAGCGGCACAGGTCTATTATGAATTCTTCGGCCACCGGTAGGATAATCGACGACATTAAAATGCCTGGCCAGCCGGATGACCAATGGGGTAGCTATTACTGCCAAGATCATGGCAATTAAAAAAACAACTAAATAACTCATACTTCTCCTCCAAAGACTTGGCAAAAGCGGACAAACTTATCCGCTCGTCTGCCCAAACTTAAGCCCTCGCTAGATTAATCCTGGATATCCCCATTGCCTGAGAGCCTCATAAACTACAATTGATACCGAATTAGAAAGGTTTAAAGAACGGGCTTCTGCCCGCATAGGAATCCTAATCGTAGTCTCAGGGTAACGGGCCAAAATCTCCGGCGCCAGCCCCTTGGTTTCCTTACCAAAAAGGAAGTAACCGTCCGGAGAAAAATTCATTTCCGAATAATGCCTTCCTCCCTTGGTAGTAGCCAAATAACGCAGACCCTGAGGATTTTTCACCTCAAAATCTTCAAAATTCTCATAATAAATTACATCTACCAAATTCCAATAATCCAATCCCGCCCTTTTCAAGTGACGGTCATCCACTGCAAAACCTAACGGCTTAACGAGGTGTAATTTTCCTCCTGTAGCTGCACAGAGCCTGGCTACATTTCCTGTATTGGGGGGGATCTCCGGTTCTACCATTACAATATTAAGCATTTTTATCTACACCAGTCCTTATTCATCTATTGTCTTTTACATTGCTTTAGATTTTATATCAGGCATTAATTGAAAGGCAGGCATTTTAGTGGCAGCCTGAACAATCTCCATGGCAGTCTGAGCCACATTGTTTATTTCCATTACCTCCGGGATTGGAAAACCCTGAAACCAGCTTCTTCAACCCTATATGTTCACATCGGGGACAAACCATGCCACTCCCCGTTTCTCCCATCTTACATAATTCAGTTAATCCTGCTCCACAACCCGGGCATAAAAACTCATAAATAGGCATTCCAGGGTACCTCCTGACATTTTTCCTATCCTTCTTCATATTTCTATACCATTGCAGCAACGAATCAAGACTATAAATCTATTTGAAATTTTAATTCTAGTCTTATTTCATCATAGTATAATTATTATAACCTGAAAAGATGAATTAGCCAAAAATTTGCTTTTTTCTTTCATCTATGCTTTCTAGTACTTTTTACCTTTTTATTTAAAATAAAATTATTTGATTTTCATCATTATGCATTATAATGAGAGATAAAGTATATTTGCAGTTTTCAATTATCCATAAAATATTCTTTTAATCAGGAGGTTTTATGTCACCTTTTCTATATGAAATACTGGCTTATTTTTTTATATACAGCTTTTTAGGATGGGTTTTGGAAACAGTCTATGCCTCTGTCCAACAGCGACGTTTTGTAAATCGGGGCTTTTTGAATGGACCCTTTTGCCCCATTTACGGTTCAGGAGCAATCTTGGTCATCCTGCTTTTGGATTATCTTCCCCCGAACATCTTTGTGTTATTTGTAGGGGGAACTATCCTAGCTTCAGCACTTGAATATTTGACCGGATATATTATGGAAACGGCCTTTCACACCAAATGGTGGGATTATAGCCTTGACCGCTTTAACCTCCGAGGACGGATTTGTCTTAAATATTCTTTACTTTGGGGTATTTTATCTGTCTTTCTCCTTAAGGTTATTCATCCCGCCATTCAAAGTATCTTGGCCCTGTATCCGGAAAAATGGATTAATGTAACGGTTCAGTTGTTAGCCATTTACTTCATCATTGATTGTGCCTTTACCGTTTGGAATATCTTGAAGTTACATCAATTGTTAAACAATTTACAAAGAATTACCGAGGCAGTGAAACAGCAAAAAGAAAAGCTCGAATCTCTTTTGGAAGAAACTCAACACACCCTTCAAGAGAAAATGGAAGAAGAGCTTCAGGCTTTATCTATCCGTTATGAACAGTTGCTGGAAAAATCCCGTGCCCAGCTGCGTTTAATCAAGGCCTTCCCCCAGCTCACCTCCAAGCGTTTCTCCATTCCTTTGAACGACATTAAAAACAAATTATCTAAATATACTTTAATAAGAAATCCCTATAAAAAAAAGCACCATGAGGAATAATGTTTCCTGAATAGTCTCAATAATATTCTTTGGAGGTATCTAATGAAGAAGAAAATTTTCGGCCTCCTTTTTCTGTTTTTAATCACCATCGGTTTCTTTATAAGCCAAGCCCCTGGCGATTTATCCTTTATCCGCGACATGAGTACTCTGGCCCTCAAAGAAATCACCGGAGAAAATCTCACTTTAAATTCTGTCATCCAGGAATATGACCAAGTAGAGCACCCCTATTATCGTGACAAGCTTGATCCAAAAGAAAAAAAAATTTATGACAAAATCAAACTTGCTTTAGCAAATCCTGAAAAAAAGATTATTCTGAATCAGGAAATCACCGATGACCAGTACGATAACATCATATGGCTGGTATGGGCTGATAATCCAGACTTTTCCCAAAATCTGATCAACAGCCTGGCCGGACACAGCACTCCTTTAATCAGTTATATCGTGATGGAATATAATCAGCAAGATTATAAAGAATATTTAGAGCGCAGCCACCAAGCTTATGGCAAAGCTCAAACAATCGTTAAAGAAATCCCGGCGCAATGGTCTGATTATCAAAAAGTCAAATACCTCCATGATTACCTGGTCAATCACTGCATTCCTAATGTCAATGACAAAAACAATCCCCTGAACAACGAAGCTTATGGCGCATTGATGCTTGGCCGGGCCATGTGTGAAGGCTATACCAATGCAATGCAGCTTCTGTGCAATCTGGCTGGGATTGAAAACACGGTTGTCTCCTATAACAGCTATACAAATGCAGAAGGCCAGGAGGTGGAGGGGCATACCTGGAACCTGATCAAAATGGATGACTCTTACTACCATGTGGATGTTGGATCAGATGATCCTATTGAAGAGATTTCCTCCGGACACCAAACCGCTGCTTCCCTCCAAGGATACCACTATGTCTCCTACCAGTATTTTGGGCTGACCACAGCGGAAATCGATCAATTGCACGGAATTCCTGTGGGGAAAACCTTTGAAAAACTCATGCCCTCATGTACGGCAACTAAAGATAACTACTATGTGGTCGAAGGATTGCTCTTTAATGATTATGACCAAAATAATGTAGCTAAAGCCATGGCAGAAACCTACCTTAAGGAAGCAGCTGAACAAAATATTCTCACCAGTGCCCGCTTTACCAACCGTGAGTCTTACCAGAAGGCTTTGACCGACAGTGATAATCTCTGCAAAGCTTTACTGCATTATTTAAATAAGTCCTCTGGAGAATTTGGCAGTCGATCCTCCGATAGTTCACTGACCATTGAAAAAATTATCTTTTTCTAACTGTAATATATTTTTTAACAATTCTTCATTTTATCAGATATTCTGTATACTTTACTGTCAGCTCTGGAACTTGACTCTGCTTTTTGGTACAGTTAAGGTCTACAAAGGAGGAGACTGATTATGGGTTTAAATTTGGTACAGAAAATCATCCATGCCCATCTTGTGGACGGAAACCTGGAATCCGGACAGGAAATCGGCATCCGGATTGACCAGACACTGACTCAGGATGCTACCGGAACAATGGCTTACCTGCAATTTGAGGCTATGGGAATTCCGCGGGTTAAGACCGAACGTTCTGTCAGCTATATTGATCATAATACCTTACAAACAGGCTTTGAAAATGCTGATGACCATGCATTTTTGCAGAGTGCGGCTTCACGCTTCGGCGTTTATTTCTCCCGACCCGGTAACGGCATCTGTCATCAGGTCCATTTGGAACGCTTCGGCAAACCGGGAAAGACCTTGCTGGGTTCAGATAGCCACACCCCCACCGGAGGCGGCATCGGTATGCTGGCTATTGGAGCAGGGGGATTGGATGTGGCTGTAGCCATGGGGGGCGGAGCCTTTTATCTGCCCAACCCCCAAATTTTACGCGTCTATCTTGCCGGCAAGCTCGCCCCCTGGGTTTCGGCCAAAGATATTATCCTTGAGGTACTGCGGCAGCTCAGCGTTAAAGGCGGAGTAGGCAAAATTTTAGAATACGCTGGACCGGGCGTAGCCACTCTGACCGTACCGGAGCGAGCAACCATCACCAACATGGGAGCGGAATTGGGAGCCACCTCCTCCGTCTTCCCCAGCGATGAACAGACCCGGGCCTTCCTGAAAGCTCAGGGACGGGAAGAGGACTGGACACTCCTGCAGCCAGATGAAAACGCCGAATACGACGAAACCATTACCATTGATTTGTCTTCTCTTTCCTCTATGGTAGCCCAGCCGCACAGTCCCGACAATGTGGCAGCTGTCAAAGATCTGGAGCATATCCCGGTTCAGCAGGTAGCCATCGGAAGCTGTACCAACTCCTCTTATCAGGATTTGATGAGGGTCGCTGCTATCCTGAAAGGTAAAACCATTCATCCTCAGGTCAGCCTGGTCATCTCTCCCGGCTCCCGTCAGGTGGTAACCATGCTGGCTGAAAACGGGGCATTGACCACTCTCCTCGATGCAGGCGCACGCTTGATTGAAAATACCTGCGGTCCCTGTATCGGCATGGGGCAATCTCCCGCTTCCGGAGCCGTTTCCGTTCGTACGTTCAACCGTAATTTTCTGGGTCGGAGCGGCACCCTTGATGCCAAAATTTATCTGGCTTCTCCGGAAACAGCCGCCGCCAGCGCAATCGCCGGTTACCTCTGTGACCCTGTTGCAGTGCTGGGCGAGCAGCCGGAAATTCCGATGCCGGAAAAGTTCCGTGTCGATGACTCCATGATCATTCCGCCCGGAGAAGGGGACACGCCCATTGTTCGCGGCCCTAATATCAAACCATTGCCGGTGGCTTCCCCGCTGGCTGATCAGATGGCCCTTCCCGTCCTCATTTATCTTGGGGACAATATCACTACCGATGATATTATGCCGGCAGGCGCCAAGGTCTTGCCCTTGCGTTCCAATATCCCCGCTATTTCCGAATATGTTTTCAGCAAAATTGATTCCACCTTCTCTGCCCGGGCCAAAGAGGCAGGACAAGGTGCCATCATAGCGGGCCACAATTATGGACAGGGCTCCAGTCGGGAACATGCTGCTCTGGCTCCTATGTATCTGGGGGTTAAGGTGGTACTGGCCAAGAGCTTTGCCCGGATACACCGGGCCAATTTGATTAACTTCGGCATTCTGCCTCTCACCTTTGCGGAGGAAGCTGACTATGAGAAATTGAAAGATGCTGCTCTCACTCTTAATCTTTCCGGGCTGCAGGCCGCTGTTCAGAGTCCAGAGCCTTTTGAGGTTATGTTGAGCAACGGTGAGTCTATTAAAGTTCACCATAATCTTTCACTGCGTCAGGTCAAGCTGCTGCTGGCCGGCGGACTGCTCAATGCCACAAAGGCACAGCACAAGTAATTCCTGATCATCAGACAATTTTACAATATTCTACAAAAGGAGGCTGCCCCAGCTACTAGTGCTTGGGGCAGATTTCCTCGTCCACTTTAACCAGCTTATTTTTCTTGGTTGAAAGAGTCCACTCCCCCACCTGAATATTGT
>JAEWCM010000122.1 GCA_023390635.1 Bacillota bacterium | reverse complement strand
ATACCATAGAAATCCTGTCTCATCAGGCTGCTCATCATGTACCGAAAGACAGCTCCCTGGTGCAGACGCTCCTCAAAGCTTATCAGGAAGTTACCGGCCAGGAAGGAGAAGCCTTCGCGATTGGCGGAGGTACTTATGCCAAAGTTTTGCCCCAGGGTGTAGCTTTCGGTCCAACCTTTCCCGGTGAACCGGAAGTGATTCATTGTCCTGATGAATACATCCCCATTGATCGGCTTGTACTTATGACTAAAATTTATGCACATGCCATCTATAATTTATTAGTTGATTAAAGAAATGGGTGAAAGATGTGGCTAAAACGCCAATGATGCTTTGCTTGGATGAAACAAAAGCACTGCTCCGTGAGCTCTCAGAGGGAGCTGGGGTTTCCGGTTATGAATATTCAATCGCTCCTTTGGTTAAAGACAAACTGGGGGGGGTGGCTGATGAAATTTCACAAGACCGGTTCGGCAATATTTATGCTACGAAAAAGGGCCTGAGCGGGAGGCACAAAATCATGCTCGCTGCTCATATGGACGAAATCGGCCTGATGATAAAGGAAATTGATGAAAGGGGCTTTTTGCGTTTTACTTCTGTAGGGGGAGTGGATCAGCGCACTTTGCTGGCTCAGGAAGTGACGATCCATGGCAGAGAGAAAGTGCCTGGGGTCATCGGTACAATGCCTCCTCATCTTATTAAAGGAACTGACGGGAATGAAGCCGTTCCTATGGACAGTATGGGTATCGATGTTGGCCTGCCGGCAGATAAGATTAAGGAACTTGTGCAAGTGGGCGATGTGGTGACCCTAAAACGTTCATGTTATGAACTATTAAATCATCATATGAGCGGAAAAGCGTTGGATGACCGGGCTGGGATTGTGGTCATGCTGACCTGTCTGGCTGAATTAGCCCACCTGCGCCATGAATACGATGTGATTGCGGTGGCTACTACCCAGGAAGAGGTAGGGCTGAGGGGGGCCATTACCAGTGCCTATCACCTGGACCCTGATTTGGGAGTGGCTATTGATGTGACTCATGCTGTAACCCCGGATACAAAAGGGCAAATCTCTTTAGAATTAGGAAAAGGAGCTGCCGTCGGTTTCGGCCCTAATATTCATCCTGCGCTGTATCAGCACTTTGTAGATATGGCTGAACTTTATCGTCTGCCTTATCAGGTTGAGCCTTTACCGGGAAATTCCGGGACTGACGCCTGGGCTATCCAAGTCAGCCGTTCCGGTGTACCGACCGGGCTCCTAAGTATTCCTTTGAGATATATGCATACCTCTGTGGAAACACTGGATGCCCAGGATGTGATCAATTCAGGTAAGCTTCTGGCCCACTTTATTGCCGGTTTGCCGGACGATTTGGAGGGATTCTTGTGCTATTAGAAACACTGAGCAATTTGGATGGAGCATCAGGAGCGGAGAAGCCGGTACGCGACGCTATTCGCACGATGATTGAACCTTATGCCGATTCAGTTTATACCGATAAGATTGGAAATTTAATTGCCGTCAAACAGGGAAAAGCAGGATCGCCCCGCATTATGCTTTCTGCCCACATGGATGAGGTGGGTTTGATGGTGACGGAGATTACAGGGGACGGCTTCCTTAAATTTGAACCTGTAGGTGGGATTGATCCGCGCGTGCTGATCGCTAAACCGGTCCGGCTGCCAGAAGGCCTGACAGGCGTTATCGGTTCCAAAGCCATACATTTGCAAAAGCCTAATGACCGGAAAAGAGCTCTGACAATTGAGCAGCTATACATTGACATTGGAGCAAAATCAAAGGAAGAAGCGGCAAGGCATGTTAAAATAGGCAGCTATGCGCATTTCCACACGGAATGTGAATCATTCGGCATCGGCTATTGGAAAGGAAAAGCTTTTGATGATCGTCTGGGCTGTGCAGCTTTAATTGAAATCCTGCAGCAAGCGAATGATAATTTTACTCTCTATGCTGCTTTTACCGTTCAGGAGGAAGTGGGGCTCAGAGGCTCGGAAGTTGCCGCTTATCATATTAATCCTGATTTTGCCGTGGTGGTGGAAGGAACCGTCTCAGCTGACATGGTTGATGTGGAAGAAGATCAGTGGGTGACTCAGATTGGCAAGGGACCTGCCTGTTCATTAATGGATCGCACCACTCTGTATAACCCCAAATTAGTAGCTATGGTTGCTGATTTAGCCAGGGCTAAGAAGATTCCCCTTCAATTCAAGAGGGGAGCCAGTGGAGGAAATGATGCGGGCCGCATTCATTTAAGCAGAGAAGGAGTGCCTGTCGTTTCCATCAGTGTACCGTGCCGTTATCTTCACTCCAGCCTTTCCATCATTTCAAATGATGATTATGAGAATTGTATCAGGTTGGTTCGGGAAATTATCAAGGAAATTCCTCCATCCTTCGTTCACACCCCTATCAATGATTAATAATCTCAAAGGAGTACTGTTATGGATAAGAATATATCCCCTGATTATGAATTATTAAGACAGTTAACCCAGACTTTTGGTCCCTCCGGCTCGGAAGAGCAGGTCTCTGCCCTGATTGCATCCCAGATCCGTCCTTTCTGTGATGAGATCCGTACCGATGCTTTGGGTAATCTGATGGCAATAAAACATGGCAAAGGGCCTAAAATCATGATCGCCGCTCATATGGACGAAATAGGAGTTATGGTCACTTATATCGATGAGAAGGGCTTCCTGCGTTTCACTACCTTAGGTGGGATTCATATCAAGGAATTGTCTTACCGCAGGGTCCAATTTGCCGACGGCCGCATCGGAACGATCGGTATGGAAAAAATGGATAAACCCAATGAACTGAAACTGGAAAATTTATTTATTGATATCGGTGCCGGTTCGGCCGCTGAAGCTGAGCAAATGGTCTCAATTGGCAGTTCGGCAGTTTTTGTCGGTGATTACTATCAGAGTGGTTCATATATTACCTCCAAAGCACTTGATGATAGGGTAGGGTGTTTTGCGGCCATTGAGGCCTTGAAGCAGCTTAAATCGGAGCAGGAATTTTATTTTGTATTTACTGCCCAGGAAGAAGTGGGGCTTCGTGGTTCAAAAACGGCAGCTTATGCCTTGAATCCTGATCTGGCCTTATCGGTGGATGTCACTTCTACCGGCGATGTGCCTAAAGGAAAAACCCCTGACATTAAGTTAGGTAAAGGGACGGCGATAAAGGTATTGGACCGTTCGATGATCACCCCGCCTCACATTAAGGAATGGATGGGCGGAACGGCTGAAAAACATCAGATTCCTTATCAATGGGAAGTTCTGGAGGCTGGAGGAAATGATGGAGGAGCCATTCTGTTAAGCAGAGGCGGAATACCGACAGGGGTTGTATCCATCCCCACCCGTTATGTCCATTCTCCAAGTGAAAAGGTATCTACCCACGATATTGAGGCTTCTATTGCCTTATTAACTCATCTGCTGCAAAATCCCATTCAGCTTTAAAATAAGTAGCAGAGAAAAAATTTGCCTTTTCATAGAAAAGGCTTGAACACTTTTTTAAATTAAGTTATACTAGTCATGTTCTTTTTTTGCGCCACTAGCTCAGCTGGTAGAGCATCCGACTCTTAATCGGCAGGTCCAGAGTTCGAATCTCTGGTGGCGCACCAAATAATAATAATCATTCGAACCTGTTTCTGTGAGGAGATGGGTTCGTTTTTTACTATAAAAAGCTAGTTTCAAGTAATTAAATTCATAAAACAGATTGAATGATTGGCAATGAGTACTTGACTAAGGTCATATTAAGCGTTACGATCAAAGCAGTGTGTATTAATAATTAATTAAGATAAAAAAATTTTGCTTTAACTTTAATTCTTTCTAAGAACTGGAAAGGAGCAACTCCAGATGCAAAAAATTCGGGTAGAAGATGCAGTAGGGACAGTTCTGATGCATGATATGACCCAAATCATTCCTGGACAAATCAAAGGGCCTCGCTTCCATAAAGGTCAGGTCATCCGTGAAGAAGATATTCCTGTTTTATTAAGTATGGGTAAACAGCATATTTATGTATGGGATCAAACCCCAGGACAAGTTCATGAAAATGAAGCGGCTGAACGTTTAGCAAAAGCCATTGCCGGACCGGGCCTTTCCTTTTCCGAGCCCAAAGAGGGTAAAGTCGATTTAATTGCCGAATCTGATGGCATTTTGTATGTAGACGAAGAAAGACTACTGGCCCTCGATTCGCTGGAATATGTTGTCATTGCCACGTTGCACAATCATAGGCCGATCAGAGTCGGTCAAAAGATTGCCGGCACAAGGGTTGTTCCCTTAATGATTGATGAAAAAGTAATTCAGGAGGCGGAAGATATTGCTTCCGGTAATCCTGTCATTAAAGTTTGCCCGCTGAAATCCTGGAAAGTGGGGATTGTAACGACTGGAAGCGAAATTTATCATGGCCGGATTCAAGATAAATTCGGGCCGGTTTTGAAAAAGAAAATGAACCATTGGGGATCGGAAGTCATTGGCCAGGAATTCTCCGACGATAATATTGAAATGATTCAGGACAAAATCCGCGGTTTAATTGCTCAGGGAGCGGAAATGATTTTGGTGACCGGCGGAATGTCTGTTGATCCGGATGACGTTACTCCCACTGCCATTAAAGGATTAGGAGGGACTCTCGTCTCTTACGGTTCGCCCGTACTTCCCGGAGCGATGTTTTTGCTGGCCTATTTAGATGATATTCCGGTGATGGGCTTGCCTGGCTGTGTGATGTATGCCAAGACCACAGTCTTTGACTTGATTGCTCCAAGAATATTGGTAGGAGAGAAAATCGAACGGAAAGATATTGCCCGCTTAGGACATGGGGGCTTGTGTGAAGAGTGCGCTGAATGTGTCTATCCGAATTGTGCTTTTGGAAAGTAATAATAGTATTTATTAATCTTAACGGCATATTTAATAGAGTCCAGGCAAATACTAATGAAAATGATTTTAATTCATTCTGATGCTTGGAGGCACTAAAATGGGAAAACACAAAAAAAATCCCCGGCCAAAATCTTCTGAGACTATCCATGATCCTCATTTTACTGATTATGATGTGCAACAAAAGCGGAATATTCAGGTAGAAAAGAAAAAACCCAGTCATCCCTGACCGGATGACTTATGATAAGCCTTAAAAAAAGCTATCCTGGTGGTAAAACACCGGACTGTCTTTTGTAAGGCTTATTTTCATCAAAATACCTATGAATTTATTGAATTGAAACATATCAAAGGTAATAAAGTCCATGAATATGTTATCACAAGGAAGGATTTTGCTTACTTATGGGGAATAAATAATGTGAAGTGCTCCATCTAAGTGAAATCTTAAAGAATTATTTAGGAGGTTTTAGAAAATAATGAGTGTACGTGTTGCTATTAATGGATTTGGCCGGATCGGACGTTTATCTTTGCGGGCGGCCTTGAATCACCCGGAAATTGAAGTGGTAGCGGTCAATGATTTAGGGAACCCGGAACTCTTGGCTCATTTATTCAAGTACGATTCAACCCATGGTATTTATCCTGATGATGTTAAAATCGAAGGAAATACAATGAAGCTCAAAAATCACTCCATTCAATTAATAGCGGAAAGAAATCCGTCCCAGCTCCCCTGGAAAGAACTGGCCATTGATGTAGTTATCGAATCGACCGGACGTTTTACCTCCAGGGATGGAGCGGCTCAGCACCTGGAAGCCGGTGCCAAACGGGTCGTTATCTCCGCTCCCGCTAAGAATGAAGATATAACCATTGTTATGGGTGTTAATGATGATCAGTACGACCCCAGCAAGCATTTTATTATTTCCAATGCTTCATGCACTACCAACTGCTTAGCACCTGTGGCTAAAGTTCTTAATGATGAATTTGGAATTGAGCAGGGTATGATGACAACTATCCATTCAGTTACCAATGATCAGCGCATTCTTGATGTGGATCACTCGGATTGGAGAAGGGCACGGGCAGCTTTTCAATCCATGATTCCTACGACAACAGGTGCGGCAAAAGCTGTGGCCCTTGTTTTACCGGAACTTAAAGGTAAAATGACTGGCTTATCCATTCGGGTCCCTACCCCAAACGTATCTTTGGTAGATTTTGTCGCTAACCTGAAAAAACCTACCACGAAGGAAGAAATCAACCTGAAATTGAAGGAAGCTTCCGAAGGAAACTTGAAAGGAATTATGGAATATACCGATCTTCCTTTAGTGTCCCGTGATTTTAACGGTAATCCCCACAGCTCCATTGTGGACGGTTTGTCGACAATGGTCTTAGAGGATAAAATGGTTAAAGTACTGGCGTGGTATGATAATGAATGTGGCTATTCCACCCGGGTAATTGATTTAATCAAATTTATGGCGGAAAAAGGGATCTAACACATTGCAATGATGCTGATAAGGAGAGGATGACATTCAATGAGAAGGACCAAAATAGTATGTACGATCGGCCCGGCCTGCGAATCCAAAGATATGCTGCAAAAATTGTTTCAAGCCGGAATGGATGTTGCACGGCTTAACTTTTCTCATGGAAGTCATGAAGAGCACGGAAAGAGAATCCTGCTTTTAAAAGAAATCTCCCGGCAGACAAGCAAACCGTTAGCCATCCTATTGGATACAAAAGGTCCTGAAATCAGAACCCTCATGGTTCCTGAAGAAGGAGTTGTTCTTACACCGGGAGCATCCTTTACCTTAGATACGAGTGAAGAGACAGGCTCACCTAAGCGTGTGGGCATTACTTATGCTGACTTGTGGAAAGAGGTTTCTTCCGGAACCCACCTCTTGCTGGATGATGGATTGATTGATCTGGAAGTCAGAGCAGTGGGGGAAGGAGTCATCCATACCGTGGTCTGCAACGAAGGGCTGCTTAAATCAAGGAAAGGAATTAACGTTCCCGGTGTATCGATTCAACTGCCCGCCGTAACAGAAAAAGATATTTCCGATATCCAATTCGGACTGACGCAAGGAATTGATTTTATTGCCGCTTCATTTACCCGCAAGGCTGCCGATATTCTGGCGGTTCGCCGGATCGTAGAGGAGGCGGGCGGGAGTGTAAGCATTATTGCCAAGATTGAAAGCCGTGAAGGTATTGATAATTTGGAAGAAATCTTGGACGTGGCCGACGGACTGATGGTGGCCCGGGGTGATCTGGGTGTGGAAATTCCTGTAGAAGAGGTTCCTCTCTACCAAAAAACAATGATTGAAAAGTGCAATGCCTTAGGAAAACCCGTCATTGTCGCTACTCAAATGCTTGACTCGATGATCAGACAGCCGAGACCAACTCGGGCTGAGGCCAGTGATGTAGCCAATGCGATTTTAGATGGTACGGATGCCATCATGCTTTCAGGGGAAACAGCCTCTGGCCACTATCCTTATGAGGCTGTACAGATGATGGCAAAGATTGCCTTGCGTACCGAAACTCTAATCAGGGAAAAGCGGGCCAAGCGGCATCCCCAACTCAATGTTGTTGAGGCTATCTCATATGCCAGCTATACTGTAGCTGAAGATTTGGATGCTCAGGGGATTCTGACGCCTACCCACTCAGGTTCTACTCCACGAATGATTTCCAAGTACCGGCCCAAAGCATTGATCATCGCTGCTACTCCTTTCCCGGCTACGGCAAGGCGCCTTTGTCTCACCTGGGGGGTTCATCCGATCATTACAGAAGAGTGTAGCGGTACGGATGAATTGATGTCAGGTGCAGTGAGAACAGCTCTGAAAGAAGGCCTGATTAAAACAGGGGATACGGTGGTCATTACGGCAGGCGTTCCGGTAGGCCAAATTGGTACCACCAATATGATTAAAGTACAGATTGTCGGCAATCTGCTGACTAAGGGAACCGGTATCGGCCGTAAAGCATATAGCGGCACAGCGCGTAAAATCGATCAAATGGATGATGCTCAGTTCGAGAACGGCGATATTTTAGTCACCCGGCAGACTGATGCCAGTTTTGTTCCTTTATTGGAAAAGGCAGGAGCATTGGTCATTGAAGAGGGAGGCCTTACCTCCCATGCAGCGATCTCAGCATTGCACTATGGTATTCCAGCCATTGTGGGAGTAAACAAAATATCGGCTATTTCAGACGGTCGTACCATTACAGTTGATGCTGCCAGCGGAGCAGTCTATGATGGTACCGTTTCTATTCTTTAAAATTTCCCGGAATTTTCATACAAAGAAGCTGTTACCGGACTTCATGCCTGTAACAGCTTCTTTATTATACATAAGAATGCTTGATTGAAATAAGGGTAATCGATGGATAGTCGCATTTTGTCGAATTCTGTTTATTTATTTATAAAATAAACAATAACTTTAAAAATTATTTAATTGCGATTAAATAGCAACATTTTTTAAACATTTCAGCTTAATTTGTTAAAATTATCTAGTTCTTCCCCAATCATTTTTCTTTTATAATCAGTACCGGAATGTACCTTATCTTGATCGGTCACTTGATCATCCAAAGTATCTTCATCGATGGTACTATGTTCCCGTTCATTCAGGATATCTATCAGTTTAGCGTCGGCCAGTTCGGAGGCCACCTCAAACAATGAATCTTTTTTGTCTTTAGGCAAGGCATTGACATAGCGGTTAATTTTAACAGGTGGAACCAAATTGCGAAATTTTACTCCGCCATATTTAATCACACGTTCAGGCAACATCATTTCCTCCTTTATAAACTGAATTATTTTATTATCAGTCAAATGGTCATAAATAATGCATGAATCATTAAATCCGAAAATTGAAAAAGCAATATCATACAAGAATGACAGCAAAGCCTGCATTATACTAAATTTAAGATCATCAGAAAGGAGCAATAGTGCTTGAAAAAAGAAATAAGGACCGTAAAATACGATGCTACGCTAAATGTTGAGGCATATCATTTTCAAGGAATTATGCAAAAATTCCCCAATCATTTTCATGAATATTACGTGATTGGTTTTATTGAAAACGGGCAACGGTATTTGTCTTGTAAAAATAAGGAGTATATCATTCAATCCGGTGATTTATTGTTGTTCAATCCATGTGATAATCACGCCTGTGAGCAAGTTGACGGCAAAACACTGGATTATCGTTGTATCAATATTCACTCTGAATATATGAGCAAAGCGGTTTTTGAAATAACAGGAAGAGAGTATTTGCCTAATTTTACATCTCAGGTTATTTTTCATAGTGAATTGGTTTCTTTATTGAGAGAATTGCATTTGATGATCATGCAGGAGGAAAAGGATTTTAGAAAGGAAGAAAATTTTTTCTTCCTTTTGGAGCAGTTAATTGGGGAATACGCAGAACAGGAAATGTCATCACCCCAATCAGAGCAAAGCTCAGAGACCAAGTCTATTTGTGAATTTTTGGAGCAAAACTACATGAAGAATATTTCTTTGGACGACTTAAGCAATCTAACAGGATTGAATAAGTTTTATTTACTGCGCTCCTTTACGAAACAAAAAGGAATATCGCCCTATAGTTATTTGGAAACGATACGCATTAGCAAAGGAAAGAGACTGCTGGAGCAAGGCATATCGCCGATTGACGTGGCATTGCAGACCGGCTTTACCGGCCAGAGCCATTTTTCCAATTTCTTTAAAAAATTTATCGGACTGACCCCAAAGCAATATATGAATATTTTTAAGGAAACGCTTGATTAAGTATTTAGTCAGAAAGGATTTTCTATGGACAGAGAAAAAGAGATTACCGGACATTTATTGGCCTTCATCACTATTCTTATTTGGGGAACGACTTTTATCTCAACAAAGGTACTCTTGAAAGCGGTTTCTCCAATTGAAATACTGTTCTTGAGGTTTACTGCGGGATTTATCGTGCTATCCCTTATATATCCCCATAAAACATATATAAAAGAAAGAAAACAAGAATTGCATTTTGCGGCGGCCGGTCTATGCGGTGTTACACTTTACTATTTGCTGGAGAATATAGCCCTGACATATACTTTGGCTTCCAATGTGGGGGTAATTATTTCAATTGGTCCTTTTTTTACCGCTATCTTTGCCCATCTGTTTTTAGATGGCGAGAAGCTGAGATTTCAGTTTTTTGTAGGCTTTCTCGTGGCCCTTTCCGGAATTTCTCTGATTAGTTTTGATGGATACAATACCCTGAAACTGGATCCGTTAGGTGATATACTGGCTGTTTCAGCTGCCGTTGTATGGGCTGCCTATTCAATTCTAATAAAGAAAATCAGTGGGTTTCATTACCACACGGTTCAGGCAACACGCAGAATTTTCTTTTATGGATTGGTGTTTATGATACCCTCATTATTTATATTTGGATTTAATCCAAGCCTGAATATACTTATTCAGCCGATCAATTTATTTAACCTGTTATTTTTAGGTCTGGGTGCATCAGCACTATGCTTTGTAACCTGGAACTCAGCGGTTAAGATATTGGGAGCGGTAAAAACCAGTGTATATATCTATATGGTGCCTGTGATCACTGTTGTTACCTCCATCCTTGTATTACAGGAGAAAATCACAGGTATTGCTGTCTTTGGAATTATACTTACATTAGCAGGGTTGTTTATTT
Organism: Bacillota bacterium; assembly: GCA_023390635.1. Taxonomy (GTDB): domain Bacteria; phylum Bacillota; class Desulfitobacteriia; order Desulfitobacteriales; family Desulfitobacteriaceae; genus JAEWCM01. Next base: position 3,545 of record JAEWCM010000122.1, on the reverse strand, counting down.
CTGAAAGGAAGATTTCGATAAAGACAAGAGTGAAACTTGGAAATGAATGATTCTAATATGAAATGTGCTATGGAACCGTGGCCATCAAAGAATAATGCGAAGCGAAAGCACCTACTGACTCCATCTTTCGTAAGGGAATAAATAAATTGCCGGCCTATGTAACGGATCCTTTGATCTATACTACACAAGCCGGCAATATTTCTTAATTATGACTGTCCCCAGAAAGGGCCAACCTAGTGTTTGGGTGATGATGCTTCAAGACTTTCAATGACCTGCCCCCTGATAAAAGCCAGGTATTCTTGTCTCAAACTTTCCTGTTCGGCTTTTTCCCAGTCTTCCAGCCCTACAGAGCGCTGTTTGCGGGATAGTTCGTTGATTCGGGCAATTAACAGGTTAATCTCCATTACTGACTAATGAGCCTCCTTTTGATATACGAATAGCCTTTATTTAGAGTATAACATAAGAAAAAATATAAATAAAATTTTGACCTTTGCCTTGTTTTTTCTTCGCAAAGAGAGTATATTAAAAACAGAAAGTATCATGTATACAAGATACAACGAGGGAAGGGAAAGATTATTATGTTCCTTGTTACTTGGATTGAAGGAGAAGAGGTTAACTATCGGATCGTCGAGCAAAAAGATTTATCCAAATTTCAATCAAAAGGACAAAACACCATTATTCAAAGACTGGGTTACTAAAATTTTTTTACCATTATTATAAGGCTGCAGCTTTCTTTATGAATTCGCTGCAGTCTTTTTACTTGAATAAAATTACCATTTTTGTTAATAGAGAGTAATGTCTGATTTGCGAAATATTAATTTAAATTCTTATAAAAATGCTTGGATATAACTTAAACTCTAAAAAACAGTTAAAAGCAAAGAGTTGATTCTTAAATAAATTAATTAAAATGAGAGGAAGTTGTATATATTCACATCATTAAACATATAAAGAAATATAAATATTTAAAAATGAAATAAAAGAATTTTGTGAGTACTATCACAAGGTTTTTTTTACAGAAAATTTTGTTTAAAAAACTCTAATTAGCAGGAAAGTTGATAAAATGAGCGAATATAAATTAAGTAAGAAAATATGCACAAAAGTGCATCGCTGAATTTTATGGAGGTGTCAAAATGGGTAATTTTGATGTACTCAAAGCCAGAGGGATTTCCCGCCGCGATTTTATGAAGATGATCGCAGCAGCTACTGCTGCCTTTGGCTTACCTGAGGTCATCGCACCAAAAGCTGCGGAAGCTGTTGAAGCTGCTGCAGAAAAACCACCTGTCGTGTGGCTGCACGGGATGGAATGCACAGGTTGCACCTGTTCCGTACTTTCCTCAATGAATCCTTCAGTGGAAGAGCTTGTCCTGGATATGCTGTCAATCCGCTATCAGGAAACCATCATGGCCGGACAGGGTACAGTAGCTGAGGAAGCTTTGCAGGAGACTATCACCAAAGACAAAGGGAAATTTATTCTCATCGTGGAAGGATCAATTCCTGCCGAGGAAAACCGTTACTGCATGATTGCCGATAAGCCTTTCAAAGAAACAGTCTTGGAATGTGCTAAGGCAGCTGCTGCAGTCGTGGCTATCGGAAGCTGTGCTACCGATGGTGCAGGTGTTCCTGGAGCATGCGATACCGGCGCAATCGGCGTCCGTGATCTGTTCAAAAAAGAAAATCTGGACATCCCCGTTATCAATCTTCCCTGCTGTCCGGTTAAACCGAACACAGTTGTGGGTACCCTTATCTATTATCTCACCACCAAACAAATTCCTACTCTTGACGATCAGGCAAGACCAGTTGCATACTATGGCAACTTGCTGCATGATAATTGTCCCCGTCGCGGTCGTTTTGAATTGGGTCAGTTCCTGGAAGACTGGAACGATCCGGCTCAAAAGGATTATTGCCTCCTGCTTAAAGGCTGCAAAGGTCCTAAAACCTATACCGACTGTGCTCAGGTTTGGTTTAACGACAATGTGAACTTCTGCATTAATGCAGGTTCTCCATGCTCTGGCTGTTCTGAAAAGGACTTTTATAAACAATTCACTCCACTTTATGCTAAACAAGAGAGCTTCAGATTGCCTGGCATCGGACAGCTTAATGTTGATACTGTAGGCAAGGTTCTGACTCCTGTGGTTGCTGTTGGAATGGGTGCTCACTTGATCGGAAATGCTGTTTCCGGCCGTTTGAAGGAACATTACAGCGAAGATTCAGAACTCGGTTCGAAGGAGGAGAAGAAGTAGATGGCTACTAAAGTTGTAATCGATCCGGTTACTAGGATTGAAGGACATTTGCGTGTTGAGGTTGAAGTTACCGATGGTAAGGTTTCCAGCGCGCGCACCATCGGCAACACTTACCGTGGTTTTGAAGCTATGCTGCGCGGTAAAGATCCCCGCGACGCTGCTTATGTGGCAGAAAGAACCTGCGGTGTATGCTCAAGTTCCCATGGTTTAGCCGCTTCCATGTCTCTGGATATGGCTTACGGCGCTAAAGTTCCCAATGGCGGCCGTTTAGTGCGGAACTTAATTATCGGAGCTATGTTCTGCCATGACCATCCGCTGCATTTTTATCATCTCAGCGCTTTGGACTATATTGATATTACTGCTGTAGCTAAATATCAGGGCAGTGATCCTGAACTTTTGGCAGTAAAAGATAAAATCGGTGCTTTGATTTCCGCTAATGATACCTATCCTTTGACCCCTCGTTATCAACCTGACGAATATTCAGTGAATGATCCGGAATTGGCTACCACTTTGGTTGCCCATTATCTGAAAGCGTTGGAAATGCAGGCTAAGGCTCGTAAAATGTCTGCTATTTTTGCCGGCAAACAGCCTCACCATTCTTCCATCGTGGCCGGTGGTGTAACCATTCTTCCGACCATGGCACAGGTAGAACAGTACCGCTCCCTGCTGTTGGAACAAATCGACTTCATCGATAATATTTATTTGAAGGATGTTCTCAACGTAGGAACTGGTCCGCTTCTTCCTTTGGCTACGGCAGGTGTTGGTGCCGGTAATGGTAACTATCTCTGCTACGGCGGTTTCCCGATGGATGAAGACGGCAAAGAAATGTTCTTCAAAGCTGGATTGATCCGCAAGGGTGATTTCTCCAAAATCGAAGAAGTTGATTTGGAAAAAGTGGCTGAAGAAGTTTCCCATTCCTGGTATAAAGATCATCCAAACGGCGATCATCCTTATAAGGAAGATACCACTGTTGATCTCGACAAGGCAGACGCTTATACTTTCGTTAAGGCTCCCCGCTATGACGGCGAACCATTCGAAGTCGGACCTCTGGCCCGTATGCTTGTAATGCAGCCTAAAGGATTCATGGATATTGTGAATCAGTATGGAATCAAACCCGGCGCAGTTGCCCGTCATGCTGCCCGTGCTTATGAATGCTCTATGCTTGCTCACCAAACACTTAAATGGGTTGATGAACTGGCAACAGAAATTGGCAGTGGTAAGATCCGTATCCATGATAACGAACACTGGAAAACCCCTGATTCAGGTGAAGGCTATGGAGTCACTGAGGTTCCTCGTGGCGCGTTG